>CANRJG010000050.1 GCA_947630875.1 uncultured Lachnospiraceae bacterium | reverse complement strand
TGGGCGGTACTTCCACCGCCCAAAAATTTAATTTAGACAATCTCGCAAAAACCTCTTGACAAACCGTTCCCCGAAGGTACAGGGTATCGCATGAAAACCCGTTTCGCTAAATTTTATAATCTGCCGGAACTGATGAGTATGTTTAAAGAGGTTGCGGATATCAAGACTTCTGATATGCTCGATCTGCCGGTGCCGGAAGCACATTACCGTGTTGTTTCCGTAAAGCCCACCAAAGACCAGAAACGTATGCTTGAGAAATTGAGCGAGAGAGCCGATCTGGTAAGAGACGGTCATGTTGATCCGTCAGAGGATAACATGCTCAAAATTACCAATGATGGCAGAAAACTGGCATTAGATCAGAGAATCTGCGATCCGACATTGCCGGATGCGAAAAACAGCAAAGTCAACGCCTGTGTAAACGAAGTGTATCGTTATTGGGTTGACGGCACAGAAGACAGACTGACACAGCTGATTTTCTGCGATCTTTCAACACCGGGCAAGGGTGGATTTAATGTGTATGATGATCTGAAAACAAAGCTGGTGAAGAAGGGTATTCCCAAAGAGGAAATCGCTTTTATTCACGATGCCAATACAGATCAGAGAAAAAAAGAACTGTTTGCAAAGGTTCGGAATGGTACTGTCCGTGTACTGATCGGCAGCACTTTTAAAATGGGCGCTGGCACAAACGTACAGGATCGCATTATTGCATCCCACGATCTGGATATTCCGTGGAGACCCCGTGATTTGGAGCAGAGAGCCGGTAGAACGATTCGTCAGGGCAATCGCAACAAACAGGTGGAAATCATCCGGTATATCACAGAGGGTACGTTCGATGCGTATATGTATCAAACGCTCGAATCAAAGCAGAAGTTCATTGCACAGATTATGACATCCAAAAGTCCGGCGAGAAGTGCAGAGGATATCGACGAAACCGCACTTTCCTATGCAGAAATTAAAGCACTGGCATCCGGTAATCCGCTCATTAAAGAGAAGATGACATTGGATGCAGAAGTCGCAAAACTGAATATCCTTAGACAAAGCTATATGGATCAGATATACAAGACCAAAAGCGATATCGTAAACAGATTTCCGAAGCGCTTGAAATACCTCGAAAGAACAATTGAAAAAGTTAAAGAGGATATCGAAAAAGTGCAGGCGTTCACACCAGAAACTTATCTCACTGATAAGACGTTTCCCGGTATGCGTATCAGGGATATCTCCTATGAGGATGAGACGGAGGCTGGTAAAGCACTGATTGAAGCGGCTGCTTGTGGCAAAAACCATATTTCTGCCGTATCTATCGGTACTTACCGTGGTCTGGAACTGGGGATCAGAGAAGATGTCTTAAAGAACATGATGATTCTTGAAATCGGATATGATCTTAGCATTACTCTTGGTATCAGCGGAAAGGCAAATATCAAAAAGATCAATGCGGAAATTGATGCGTATGGTGATCGTGTTTCTGCCTATGAAGCGGAAGTGGAGAGTATTCTGCGTCAGATGGAATCTGCGAAAGACGCTGTAACAAAGGCTTTTCCGTATCAGGAACAGCTGGAAGAAAAATCAAAACGGTTGGCAGAGTTGAACGCTCTGTTGGAACTGGACAAGCCGGAACATGTCGTCATGGGTGCGGCATAGGAAGGAGGAAAAACCACCATGAGGGGGAGCCGGTAAAACGGTTCCCCCTTTTTTGTGAGATTTTATATTAAAATAAATTTTTCGGCTAAATTAACATCAGATATTAAATCAGCCAAAGCTGCCGGAGTTTTTTGTGAATTTTTCAATAACAATGGGAGAGAGCCGATATGGCTCTTTTTTTATGCTGTTTTTTCAATACGCTTTTGCGTATTTCGGTATTTCATTAAATATGTAAATATTTAAAAATAAAAATAATTCATCTCAAAAGCGAAACAGATGTTCTGTTTAATTGAAATCTGATACATTATATTGTATAATCAGAGCCGTAATAAGCAAGTGGAGGAAAGTATGAAGCGAAGAAACTGTGTCCGGCTAATCGTCGGAATCGTATTGATTCTTGCCGGTGTTGTCTGGTATTTCTATCCATCTTATCGTGAGTGGAAGATTGATGCACATGTCAAAAAAGTAAAGAGCAGCATAGAGGGGGACGCTCATATTGACAATGCACCAGAAGAAAAAGAGGACGAAACTCTAAAATCCACACTCTACGATGAAATGTGCGTTTACAATGACAGACTTGTCAAAGATGGACAGATCATAACAGACGCATGGAATTGCGAACAGCCGCCGGTTTCGATTCCTTCCATTGATAGTGCGGACCCTGTAATCGGATATATTGAGATCCCGGATATGGAGGTAACACTGCCGCTTTATGTCGGTGCTTCGGACACCAACCTGACAAAAGGAGCGGCGGTTCTTTCCGGTACATCTATGCCGATTGGGGGAATAAACACTAACTCCGTTATATGTGCACACAGAGGATGGCACGGAAGCGCTTTTTTCAGAAACATTGAGAATATGAAAACAGGTTCTTACGTCTATGTAGTCAATCCGTGGCAGACGCTGGTTTATAAGGCGGTTTCCGCAAAGATCATCACAAGCGGACAGATCGGAGAAGTGTTTATACAGCCGGGGAAAGATATGGTAACGCTGTTCAGCTGCTATCCATATACCCATGCAAGGACACCTTACCGGTATGTTGTTTATTGTGAGAGAGTGGAAGACGATACTTATAATATAGAAGAAACTCATGCGCAAAACGACGGAAACGATGGCGAAAAGCAGCAGATGGTCGTTGAGGGGGAAAATATAAATCCATCTGTAAAGCGTTCGGAACAACAACTGCTTTTTTGGGAATCCATACTTCGTATCTACCTTCCAATTACAGTCTTAGTGACTGCGCTGTTGGCATTTGTATTTTCCGGAAAAAAGAAAAAGAAGTAAACACAACTGCACTTGCTTATAAAAAATCTAAACAGAAAGGAAAAATTAAAAATGAAGAAAAGAAATTTCAAAAAAATCTTTACTGCGGCATTTTCAGCCGTATGTATGACGTCATTAACTCTAACGAGCATTATGCCTGCCATGCCGGTAAGCGCAGCGGTTGACGTAAATGATACGATCAACACCGACATGAAGGGATCTCTGACAATCCATAAGTACGACATTACAGCAGCGACCGAAGACGGCGTTTCTGTAGCAGATTATTTCTCCGATGGAAAGCAGAATGCAGCGGCTGAATCTGCACTGGCTGACTATGCAATTCCGGATGTCGTTTTCTCCTATGTTAAGGTTAGCGATATCCAGACGGTAAGCGAAGTGAAGGACGGAGAATCCCATGTACAGCTGATGTACACGCTGGACACCGAACTGGAAAGCATTCTGAAACTGAAAAACGAGCATGGCGATCACAAATACACATCGGATGCGATCAACAAAGCCATGAAGACACTGCTTGACGGCGACAACAACACTACAGGCAAGAATGCTCTGGAAAGATACATCAAGGGCGTTTCCCATCACGAAGCATTCGACAAGACGGATGCACAGGGTATTGCGAAAGTTTCCGGCCTGGACCTTGGTCTGTATCTGGTAGTAGAGACACAGGTTCCTGCCAATGTACAGTACACAACCGATCCGTTCTTTGTAACGATTCCCATGACTACCGATGACGGCGATTCATGGTTCTATGATCTGCATGTATATCCGAAGAACCAGACAGATATCCCCACTCTGGACAAGAAGGTTCGCCAGAACGATGATACAGCAATCGGTAACGCAAAAGGCGAAAAAGATGCGAAATACTACGATTACGGCACAGGTTCCGAAGGCGATGTAATGGAGTACATCCTTGTTGCCCGTATTCCGAAGATTACCTCCGAAGCATCTTACCTGACCACATGGGAGTTCATCGATGAAGTTGATTATGGTCTGACCTACAATCAAGATTCCTTCAATGTATATATCTACAATACGGAAGCAGATGCAACAGAAGCCGACCCCAGCAAAGCTGTTGCGACTATGAGCAAAGATAAATATACCCTCTCATTTGACACGCATACAGATTCTGTTCACAACGGCTTCACGCTGTCCATGAACGCAGCAGGTCTGGAAGAAATCAACCACAGCCCGAAATATGCTGAGAAATATATGACCGTTTGCTACAAGGCTACGATGGATTCCAGCGCAAAGGTAGTTCTGGGCGATACCGGTAACGTAAACGACGTATCCCTGACATGGAAACGTACTTTCCAGACCAATTTCGATCATCTGTATGACGAAGTAAGAGTTTACTCCTTTGGTCTGAATATCTTAAAGACTTTCGAAGATGCAACCGGACAGGCTACCGGCAGACCGGGCGATGCTACGAAGGTTCAGTTCATCCTGCAGAATGCTACGGATGGCCACTATGTAACAGCAACCGGCAGCAACGGTGTTTACTATGTAACTGACGGCAATAAGACGGCAGACAGAGAAGATGCATTCATTTTCTCTCCGGCAGCAGACGGATCTCTTGTAATCAATGGTCTGGAAGCTGACATCACCGCTGATGGTCATGTTTCTTCCCAGACTTATATCCTGACCGAAGTTCAGACTTCTGATGGATACAGCCTGTTAAAAGAGCCGATCACCATCGTTATCGACGGTACGGATGCTTCCATTCTTCCTTCCTTAACTGAACTTTACGATGTTAAGGACGCTGCGAAGAATACGGCTGATGGTCGTGACAGCTTTACATATACGCTGACTGACAACGCTGACGCTACAGTGGATGGCAATGCAACGGCTATGACCGCTGACAACGCTTCTGTAAACGCAAGAGTAGAGCTGACTGTTGTGAACCATTCGCAGTTCCTGCTTCCTCCGACTGGCGGTTACGGCACAATCATCTTTACGCTGATTGGCTGCGCTGCTGCTTTCGCAGGTGTGATGGTAATTGTACGTCACAAAAAAGACGAGACAGTGGAGAATGCCTGATTAGAGTAAGCAATATCAGGGATTTCAGTGGCATCTTCTGAACCATGGAGGATGCCACATTTCCTAAAAAAGTAAAGGAGAAGTTTTTCATTATGCAGCTTTCCCGTATAAAGAAAAACCGCAGTAAAAAAATACTCCGGATCGGGATCATAGTTATCTTATTTCTGATATCTGTATCAGCCCTTGCTTATCCTTATATATCCAATTTCATGTTCGATCATCGTGTAGATGGTGTTGTAAAGACAATGGAGCAGGAAATGGATGCACAGGGAGACGCAGAAAGGCAGGAGATGCGTAAAGCTGCGGATGAATACAATTACACACTTTTTACCGGACATGTAGAATTGAAAGACCCGTTTCAGGAAACGGAAGGGGAAGACGTGGCAGAAGCGAAAAATAAGTATCTGTCGCTGCTCTCTACAAACAGTGAAGGAGTGATGGGATTGGTCCAGATCCCGTCCATAGATGTGGAATTGCCCATTTACCATACTACGGCAGCAGAAATACTGGAAAAGGGCGTAGGACATCTGGAAGGAACTTCATTGCCGGTTGGTGGCGTAAATACCCACTGTGTTCTTACCGGTCATACCGGTTTGAGCAATGCGAGAATGTTTACCGATATATCCGAACTGAAAGAGGGAGACTATTTTTTCTTGTTTGTGCTGGGGGAAAAAATGGCATATCAGGTAAATCAGATTGAAATTAAACTTCCTAATGAAATCAATGGACTGTATATCCGAAATAACGAGGATCTTTGTACGCTGGTCACATGTTATCCATACGGTGTCAATAGCCATCGTCTTATGGTGACTGGAAAACGTGTGGATTATGAGGAAGCGGCAAGCGATCCTACTGCTTTTGAAAAAAAAGAGATTCAGTCTAATTGGATGAAAGAGTATCGGAAAGCAATGACAATCAGCCTTAGTATTCTCGCAGCGCTTCTGATTCTTGTGTTTTTATCAGAACGCCTGAACAATAAGCACAAAACAAAAAAGAATCACAATGCTGCCGATCATGATTCAAAGAAAGGAGTTGAGTAATTATTATGCAGGAAGTGAAAACGATTTCCAAGCGGAAATTTGTAAAAAGAATTATATCACTGCTGTTATGTTTTGTTATGACAGCATCGGTATTGCAGAATACCTGTATCTATGCGGATACGGTTACTACAGACAGTACGGAATTACCTTCTGAATCTCCTACAACGTCCGAAGAAATAACGAAAGTTCCTGAAACTTCGGATACGACTGAACCCACAGATACTCCTACGGAATCTCCTGAACCTACAGAGGCACCCACAGCAACACCGGAACCTACTGCAAAGCCGTTTCCTACGATTGTAAAACCGACACCGGCTCCTACGCCTGCTGTTCCTGCAGATGATGCGTGGGATGTGGAAGCGTATCTGTTAAATAATGCAGATCGCAGCAAGATCGGTGAAGGGAATGCACTTGTGCCGGTTGATATCCTGTTTCTGTCACTTACTATGGCAGATCGTTCGAAATTCGATCATGATCCGACACTCAACGATCTTTGGAAAGTAGATGGGGACGGGGACGAGGCTCCGGATCATGCAGATGCATTTCTTGGACAGTCATCCTCTTATGCGGTTTTATATGCACCGTCTAAAGATTCTGATTACTATGCGGCAAAAGTAGATGTAGCCACATCTGATGATATGTGGGTTACGGACTGGGGCGCTGCTGATTCCAGAAATGGTCTGGGCATTGAAATGTCAGGCGTTATTTACGACAGAGAAACCGGAATTGCATATGTTCCAAAAGAGTATTGTAAAATTGCAGAAGATGGCGTAGACGGCATGGGTCTTGTACGTCTGCAGCTTCTTTATGCAGTCAGCAATGAAAAAGGTTATATGGAAGCAACAACGAATATCAATCTGAAAGTCACGAATGCGGGCGAGACGGTTGCATCGGAAGTTGTTCCTGTAGAAGCAGTTTTGCCCAGCACCGTTGTTACTGTAAACGGCGGTGACAAAATCGAATCCGTTACGGTCAATGGCGAAAAGATCAGTGAAGACGCCTATTCATTTAATGCGGAAAAATCCATGCTGATTATTGAGCGTTATCCAATTGCCATTGATACGCTGGAAGTGGATATGAGCGGAACTGCCAAACCTGGAATTGCTCTTTTATCCACTGTACATAACGATGGCAATGCAAATGCGGTAATGGATTTGGTGTGGTCACAGGGACAGAGTACGCTTAACAAGGGCGGGGCTGCCGTTCTGTTTGAATTTGAACCGAACGGAACATACAGGCTGCAAGGAAACGCATACTACATTGAAAGCGCAGGCGGTCTTTCCGGTTACACAATGCCGTCTTGCGACTGGTATGGTGGTGACTGGTATAATGACTATTATCCGGAAGCCCTTGCGGAAAGACTTATGAACGACACATGGAATCTTGGTGTGAATGCAGCAGGACATGCATGGGTAGGTTTAAGAGAAACGCATAATGAAATGACCAGAGCAACAAATGTTTATCCCGGAACGTATAATAGCAGTAACGGACAGATTACGATTCAAAATTCACTCGATGTCAATATGCTGTGTGCTCATGCAATAACTTCCGGTCTGGCAGAGGGTACAAAGATACAAGATGATGGAAATGTGGCAATATATCAGAATGCGGATGTGCAGATGAATATCCTTGCAGTTGATCCGAACAGGAAACTTGCAATGGTTGGTATACTGGTAGCGACAATCAGATCACAGGTCGGTGTTGGTATCTTTCTGCTTCATTATGAAGTACCTGTAAAAAATGGATATCTGAATGTTTACAAGCACTATGACAATCAGGCAATTGTCAATCAGAATCCCAGTGCTTATTCGCTGCAAGGTGCCGTTTATGCTTTGTATCAGGGGAGCAATGAAATTGCACGAGCAACTACCGGATCAAACGGTGCAGCCTATTTTCAGAACATTCCTGTTGGTACATATACGCTGAAGGAAATTTCGCCATCAAAACACTGTGCGCTTGATCCGACAACGTATACGGTGGTAATCCAACCGGGAATTACATCTGAAGTCGTATCAAGTGAGCCTGAGGATTTTGGTACGATCAAGCTGACAAAAGTGGATGCAACAGAAGGTGGTCATGTCGGTTATTCAATGGCCGGTGCGCAATACACCTTATATAAAGATGAAGCCTGCTCCAATCCTGTCTCAACGCAGACCATCGGAGCGGACGACACCTGTGAATGGACGAATCTGGCAATAGGAACTTACTGGGTAAAGGAAACTAAAGCCCCGGAACATTTCCAGATTGATCCTAATAAATACAAGGCAGAAATCGATGGAATGGTAACGGTTGATGTGACTTCCAGAGAGATTCAAGATGCACCCGGCACCTTGCTGGTGAAAAAAGTAAGTGCAGAGCCTGCTGTTACAAACACAAATTCGAAATATAGTTTTGCAGGAGCAAAATACGCTGCATTTTTTACCAGATACGACGCAGAAAGAAATTCGACGTCTCTTCCCGGAACTGAAACAGAGGTCCAGCTGATTGATGGTACATGGCAGTGCAATATCAAATGGGCTGGAATGGATGGTATGCCGGATGGCACTTACTACATCAAAGAAACGGTTGCTCCTACAAGCGGCGCATATGAACTTGACCCCAATATTTATGAAGCAGTGGTCAAAGCTGGATCTACAACGCAGAAGAATGTAACTGTTACTTCGACGGAAAAACCGAAATGTGGTGACATTCATCTTTGGAAACGCAATCCTTCTGGTGCATCGTTGAAGGGTGCGACTTATACGCTTTATACCGATTCTGCCTGTTCAAAGGAATATGTCGGGAAGCACGCTGCCCCTGGCTGCGGACATGTAAATTCTCCGGCAGCACAGACAACAAATTCAACCGGTGATATCTATTGGGAAGACTTACCAATCGGAGATTACTATGTGAAAGAAACAGGAGCGCCCGCCGGATATGAAATGGATTATGCAACACATGCTGTTTCTGTGACGGTTAATCAAACCGAGAATATCAATGTAACCGACAAAAAAATTCCTACAATTAAAATCTCATTAGATAAATATTGTTCGGATCCAAACTTCCGTAATACAAACTTTGCCGGTGTTCGATTTGGTGTCTTTACAGATTCGGCTTGTAAACATATTGCAGGAACCGGAACTATTGAAGGGTACAATCAATCCTGTACGATTGAAAATCTGTATCTGCCGCCCAGCGGAAGCGTAACCTACTACGTGAAAGAACTTAGTACCATTCATGGATTTAAACTTGATCCATATGATTATTCTGTTACACTTAGCAGATCGACACCGGACGGATGGCAGAACTCGTTTTATATCCGAAAAAATTATGACAGTGCAGGAAATCTGACCGAGATCGTTGCAGAACTTAGCGTAGATAACGAACCGTCTTATAACGTGTTCTCCATGCAAAAAGCAGTTGATGATGATTCCATATTGGACAATCCGGAATATTCCATGGACGGTGCAACCTACATGTTTTCCAAACAACCGGATTACTTTGTCAACAGCGGTCTGCCTACAATGACAACAAATGCAAGCGGATATGATTCATTTGAATATATCGTTTATGGCGATGCGGATTACGAAGCAGAGGCGAGTGCAAATGGTCAGAGTACCAGTGGCAATAGTTTCCTTAACACATCAGGTGTTTATGTTATCCGGGAAGGAACGTATTATCTGAAAGAACAGTATGCTCCTGATTGTGGAAACTTCAGCCGTGATTCGACCAGTTCTTACGGTATTGAAGTTATCTTTGCGCCTGAATATGATGCAGTTTATGACAGTTACGGAAGCAAATTCAGTGAATATGACTGGGTTGATCCTGGCGTTGAATGGGTTGCGATTTTGAATGGTGGCCGGGATGTAAAACAAATCAAAGAATTTGAAATCATTCATGACAGCCTTAATGTCGGATATGAACTTTTCGTAGATCTTGATGATTTGGGTATTTATGAGCCTTCGAATACTGACGGAGAAATCAGGTTGAAGAAAACTTCACCCTTAATTGATGAAAAGCCTTGGATTGCTGATGGTGCAAAGTACGCATGTTATAAATATACCGGGCCTTTGGATTCAGATCTTGATCCGGTACAGAAATATGATGGAACGAAAAATCCGACTGGGAATCTTGTAAGCGAGAAAGAAATCCTTTATGGCGAGGTAGAGTGGAGTCATCTTGAAGCAGGTTGGTATTTTGTCCGGGAAACCGAATCCGTAGGAGATTTTCTTGTTGACCCTGAAATTCATTGGGTACATGTTAATGGTTGGGGATATGAAAGAATTACATCCGTAGAACCGGAAAAAGGTCATCTGTATCTGCATAAAACGTCTGCAGACGAAGCCATGACAGATGGAAACAGTTATTATGACTTTGAAGGCGTTACTTTTGCGCTGTACGAAGATTCGGGATGTACGGAGATGGTCCCCGGTTCTGTGAAAGTTATTTCTTCTGATTCTTCTATGTGTTCAGAGGGAGTAACCTATGACGGACATACGGATGCACTCATTGAATGGACAGATATCGAGGTAGGAACAACTTATTATGTTTCAGAAGTAGTTTCGTCAGAATCGTTTGGAACGAACAGAAATGTCGTTGCGGTGGAAGCAGTCGGTGAAAGTGAAACATTGTCACCCGGTACTTCCGGATGGTTTTATGCAGCGGCATACGGTGATGGTGCCGTGGAATTTGAGAATAAGCCGTTTGAATTTCGAATTGCAATCAACAAAGTCTACAGTGAGGAAACTGATGATTACTGTTGGCAGATATGGGATACAGATGGTGAATACGACATGACCGGCGCTGAATTCACTTGCTATTATGCAGAAGACATCGGAACACATCGTCAAGGTGAAGTTGCTGGCGTTACTACAGTCACCGGTACAATTTGGGATAGGGATGGCTACACTGGTTACTTTGGTAATTTACCTCTTGGTAAGTACACAGTGAAAGAGACAAAACCAGGAAAATGCGGTTTTGCCATGTCAGAAGAAGAATTTTTCATAGATGCCACTCCGGAGAACGCCGATGTAAATAAAAGAGACGATGAAACTATGAGCAGATACGATGTTCATGTAACCTTTACGGAACCGGTTGTATTCGGTCGTATTGTTTTACAGAAAGTATCAGCCAATCCGGATGTCACGGATGGAAATAGCAATTACCTGTTAAGTGACGCAAAATATACCCTGTATCATGCGGAATCCAATGGTATATACTATAAAAATCAAATATACCATGATAATTCTTATATTGCAACAAAAAAAACGAATGAAGAAGGATATGCGGTATGGGATAATATTTGTATTGGCAAATATTACATCAAAGAAGAATACAGAAGCACAGGTTATCATATTGATCCGAACATCTACTATGTAGAAGTTACCGAAGATGGAAAAACCATCCTGGAGGTGGATTCCACACATGAAATCATTGAATCCAATCCTGCAAAGATCGTTTCTACGGAACCGGTAGTATATGGTGACATCACACTGACAAAGAAATCATCTGATGAGGATATCACAGACGATAATTCTTATTACAGTGTCAAGGGTGCAGAATTCATGCTGTACTATGGTAATGGACATGGCGGACGTACCAAAGGTGATGAAGTGGGAATTGCAACTACCAACGAATCCGGAGACGCTGTTTGGAGTAATCTGGAACTTGGCGAATACTATGCTGTTGAGCAGAAAGCACCGCCCGGATATGTTCTCAATAGGATACCAATTTACATTGTATTGGAAGACAACGAGCCTCGCCTTAGCAACAAAGATATCGACTATATTCATGCGAAGGAAGTTTTCGAGGATGCACCGGCATACGGAAGAATCACGTTAAACAAGGTTCCGAAAAACATGGCATTTACCGCAGGAAATACTTCCTACAGTCTGGAAGGTGCGCAGTATCAGTTGCGCTATGCCAAGACAGAAGATGGCCATGATGAAGATGATCTCGTATTCATTGATTCTAAACCGGCTATTGTAACTACTGATAAGAGCGGCAGTGCAGCATGGGATAATGTGCCACTTGGATCATATTATGTAACGGAAACGAAACCTTCCAAGGGATTTGTTCTGGATACTACAGACCATAAAGTTACTATTTCGGCAACTGACGTTGATCCGCATACTGTTCAGGTAATGCCGATTCCGATGTCCTGCACTTCCTTTGAAAGCGAGAAATACGGCACGTATACTATCCAGAAGGAATCTGATGATTCTTCATTGACGGATGGCAACTCCTATTACAGCTACGAGGGTGCAGAGTATACCATGTATTATGATGAAGGATGGAGCGCACAGAGCGGGCATTTCAAAGGTGAAGTCTATGAAGTGCAGACTGCGAATGCAGACGGAGAAGCCACATGGGATCATATCCCGTTGGGCAAATACTATGTAGTAGAAACTGTTGCCCCGCCCGGATATCTGCTGGATGAAACGGAACACCATATCGTAGTGGAGGACAACAGCAGTTATACAAATCCTGTAATCCGTGTTCCGGCACAAACTTCCGCTGAAACACCGCAGTATGCGAAATTCGAAGTCAACAAGCATTCATCTAATCCGGAGATCACTGCCAAATATCCTGAAAAATTCAGTCTGGCAGGAGCCGTATACGGTCTGTACTATGCAACGACAACCGATGGTCATACGGCAGATACGCTTGTCAGGTCTCGAAGCTATCCGGATGGTACAGTCACCACGGACAAAAATGGTCATGCTGAATGGACAGACAAGTTGCCGCTGGGTGAATACTATGTCAAGGAGATTAAAGCACCGAAGTATTATGAACTGGATGAAAACAAGTATCCGTTGACTTTGGTGGATGACGCAGGACAGCTTGATGCTAACAAAGAGGAATTGTATCTCACAGTAGATTCCACGGATCAGCTGCAGGCGTACATCATGCTGCGGAAGGTATCGTCGAATCCGGATATGACGGATGGAAATGACATGTACAATTTCGATGGCGTTTCCTTCACGCTGTATGAGAAGTACCAGAACGGAATTTGTTCAGATCCGGTTGGTGGGGCAATGACCCTGAACGAAGATAACGAGATCAAGTGGGAAAATCTTGCACCCGATACGTATTACTATATCCGTGAAACCTCTACTTCTGATAGCTACTATCCGAATGATAAGGTGTACAAGGTCAAAGCGATTCCGGAAGGAGATCCGGTTGACTTCACTGATGTAAGCGGTGAATCC
>CANRJG010000049.1 GCA_947630875.1 uncultured Lachnospiraceae bacterium | reverse complement strand
CTCACAATGTCCATTATTAATACTTAACGGATAACTTTTTATTATCCTTAATATTATTCGTTTTTGATAAAAGCCTTTTTTCATACCTTAACCAACATTTTCAACATCCATTTTGTTTTACAATATTGACTGCCTTTTGTTCCCTCATTAACACGAATCAACAGCAGTGCATCCGGAGATTCCTCTCCTTATAATGATACACCAATGCAGTATTTAACTTGTCCCTCATTAAGTAATAATCATGAGATGACTCCTGCTCCAATCGCATCAATCATTGTCCAGCGAAGTGTCTCAGTATCAAAATCCATGTCTGGACTGATGGATACTTTTACTCTTGACACAATACAAATACATTTCTACCTTTTTTTATTTCAGTATTACTTATTAATATTAATTATTCAATGTTAAAAAAGCAATTTAACTATAGATTTTAATAAATCCTTGGTGATAAAATACTGAGTATCCCTCAATGTGGAAAATTTACATGTACACTAATTAGGAAAATAGAACTCTGACGGACATTTACGTAATCTTTCCGACAGAGCCATTCCGGAAATATTCATCAAAGATATTGTCAAACCTATCTGCTATGCTGTTCCCACTGTTATTCCAACGATGAATAATACGAATGCCACCGAAACGTTTGTTTTCGCTTCAGTGGCATTTTGCCATTCGTTCTGTCGGTAGATCATCCTTATCATCATACCATCTACGAATCTACTCAACTAACCCAGAATATTTCCCGACTGCTTTTTTCTCTGCGCCATATGTCATCAGTAACATATATTCCTGCCCCTTTTTCTCATTCGACTTCATATCATTTTGAAGCAAACAACACGAGCGGGGATTACCGCATGCAAAGGAGGCCACTATATATCGAATACTAAAAATTTGGATGGATGTCCATAGTACAAATTACACACCCTCATGCTCTGTTTATAAATTTATCCAATAGGCTCAAAATCCTGCGCGCCATGCTTACACAGCGGACAGATGAAGTCCTCCGGCAGCGTATCGCCTTCATAGACATAACCGCAGACCTTGCAGACAAAGCCTTTCTTGCCTTCCGTGTCCGGTTTCGGCTTGACATTGTTCTGATAATAAGTATAAGTCATGGTGTCGAATTTCGAAAGCACTCTGGCTTCGGTAATGCTGCAGATGAACATGCCGTGGCTGCCCAGATCGATATACTGCTCCACCTTCAATGACATGAAAGCGTTGATATAGCGGGGCAGGAAGCGCAGCCCGTTGTCAGAGCGCAGTTCCTCATAATCCACAAATTTATCCGTATTAATACCGCTGCGGAAGCCGAAATCTTCAAATACCTTAAAGGGCGCGTCCACGGAAATACAGTTGACGTTCATAATGCCTGTCTGTTTGATGGTGTGGTGCGAATAATTCTTCTTATTAATGGTCACTGCCACACGATTCGGGGAGTCCGTTACCTGCGCCACGGAATTGACGATCAGACCATTGTCCTTCTTGCCGTCACTGGATGTTACCACGTACAGGCCGTATCCGATTCTGAACAAAGCTGTCAGATCATTTTTATTGGCCGTATCTTCTTTTCTGGAAAGGTAATCCTTGCACAGTTCATCAGACAAAGCGTCGATCTGTGCAATGCTGTCTTCGTTTAACGCCGACAGAATCCGAACCGTCTGATCCGCAAAAGTGATCTTCTTGCTGTTGGCAAACATCTGCTTCATTACTTTTGCCGCCTGGGGCGCCCAGCTCCCGTTTTCCATAAAGGCTACATAGCGGTTCTGGAAATTGTGCTCTACCAGATGCTCGATAAATGTCTTCATGAAGGGGAAGACCTCGGCGTTATATGTGGTGGAAGCCAGTACCAGTTTGCCGTAACGGAAGGCGTCTTCCACTGCTTCCGCCATATCGCAGCGTGCCAGATCATTGACCACGACCTTCGGGCAGCCCTTGGCTTTCAGCTTGTCGGCCAAAAGTTCCACAGCTTTTTTGGTATGTCCGTATACAGAAGTATATGCAATCACAATGCCGTCGCTTTCCACGCCGTAGGAAGACCAGATATTGTAAAGATTCAGATAATATCCCAGATTTTCCGTCAGAATCGGTCCGTGCAGCGGACAGATCTTTTCGATTTCCAGTGAGGATGCCTTCTTTAACAGTGCCTGTACCTGCGCGCCGTATTTTCCGACAATACCGATATAGTAGCGGCGGGCTTCGCAGGCCCAGTCTTCATCTGCGTCCAGCGCACCGAACTTTCCGAAGCCGTCCGCGGAAAACAGGACTTTATCCAACGAATCATAGGTAACGATAACCTCCGGCCAGTGTACCATCGGTGCCGTCACGAAAGTCAGTGTATGCGCGCCCAGATTTAAGGTATCGCCCTCGCCTACTACCACATTTCTTCCCTCGTAATCCGTACCGAAGAAATGCTGCATCATGGTAAATGCCTTGGCGGATGAAACGACCTTCGCCTCCGGATAAGTCTGCATAAACTGATCGATATTTGCGGAATGGTCCGGCTCCATGTGCTGCACGATCAGATAATCCGGCGTCCGGCCATTCAGCGTATTCTGCAGATTATCCAGCCACGCATGTTTAAATCTGGCGTCAACCGTGTCCATAACAGCGATCTTGTCATCCAGAATCACATAGGAATTGTATGCCATGCCGTTGGGCACCACATACTGGCCTTCAAACAGGTCGATCTCGTGATCATTGACGCCAACATATTTGATAGTTTTCGTAATATCCATTGCTCATACTCCTTTGTCTGAAATCTCTGTTCCCTATTCTAGCGCAATTTTCCAAAGGATGCAATGGGTGTTTCGTATCTGTTTTTAGAACAGAAGCGGATTTACCCCTCTTGCTTTCACTGCTTTGCCTGCGCCAGCGAAAACAATGCATCCTGCAATACTTTTGAAAAATTCAGATTATTTTTTTCTGCAAATGTATTTAACCATGCAGGAATGGTCAGATTTTTTCTTACCGCCTTATCCCCATACTTTTCTGCATAGCTGTCAATATCAAGTAAAATCATATTCACCATTTCGCCATCTTCTGCATGTACGTTTCCATGCGTGGACGCTTCAGGAATCTTCCTCCCATCCTCCAACTCTCCAAGGATCCAGCCACTTGCTGCATCAATTCCCATTTCAATAGCCTCTTCCAGACTGTCGCCTCCGGTCACGCATCCCGGCAAATCCGGAAATTCCACTACATAACCACCGCTACCGTCGGAAAATGGCTTAAATACTGCTGGATATACTAATTTCATGTTACATTCTCTCCCTTTTTTCTATATGCTGGATCATAACCCTGCCTGCCTCATAATTGACTTTACCACATCCGGGTGGATGTCCTTACCCGCATGTTCTGGCACTGTTACTTTTCCATTTTTTGCAGGATGCAGGTATTGATGGTGTGAGCCTTTTTGCTTCACCTCATACCATCCATCCTGCTTTAATATCTTATCAACCTCTCTAAATCGCATCCTTTTTGTCCCTCTGAAATTGCTTTGCTTCTTTTGTATAAAACTTTCAATTCATTTTACTGCGCATTATGCGTATTGTCAAGCCTTGGTAATAAAAAAGCCGCAACCTCTCAGGATTGCAGCTTTTTTTACTTTATAATTTTGTTTGAAGGAAGTTTTTTAGAACTTTCCTGCCGCAGCAGCTTCTTCTACAGCAACTGCACACGCAACGGTAGCGCCGACCATCGGGTTGTTGCCCATACCGATCAGGCCCATCATCTCTACATGCGCCGGAACCGAAGATGATCCCGCGAACTGTGCATCCGAATGCATACGGCCCATGGTATCCGTCATACCATAGGAAGCCGGACCTGCCGCCATGTTATCGGGATGCAGGGTACGGCCTGTGCCGCCGCCCGATGCAACGCTGAAATACTTCTTGCCCTGCTCGATACACTCTTTCTTGTAAGTTCCTGCAACCGGGTGCTGGAATCTGGTGGGATTGGTGGAGTTGCCGGTGATAGAAACGTCCACGCCTTCCTTGTGCATGATAGCAACGCCTTCTCTGACGTCGTCCGCGCCATAGCAGTTGACTTTGGCACGCAGTCCGTTGGAGTAGGATTTTCTGTATACTTCTTTTACTTCGCCGCTGAAGTAATCCATTTCTGTCTCTACATAAGTAAATCCGTTGATCCGGGAAATGATCTGTGCGGCGTCTTTGCCGAGGCCGTTTAAGATAACACGAAGGGGTTTCTTACGAACCTTGTTTGCCTTTTCCGCGATACCGATGGCGCCTTCTGCCGCTGCAAAAGACTCATGGCCAGCCAGGAATGCAAAACACTCCGTGTCTTCTTCCAGCAGCATCTTGCCCAGATTGCCATGGCCCAGGCCAACCTTTCTCTGATCAGCAACGGATCCCGGAATACAGAAAGCCTGCAGTCCCTCGCCGATGGCAGCAGAAGCATCTGCGGCCTTGCGGCAGTTCTTCTTAATTGCGATGGCACAGCCGACGATGTACGCCCAGCAGGCATTTTCAAAACAAATGGGCTGGATTTTCTTCACGGTGTCGTAGATCTCCAGACCTGCGTCCTTCGTGATTTTCTCCGCCTCTTCGATCGATGCGATTCCGTAATTGGCAAGCACCGCATTGATCTGGTCGATTCTTCTTTCATATGATTCAAATAAAGCCATTGATTAATCCTCCATTCCGCCGTTGACAGGCGTTTTCTAAATATACATGTGAACTGGTTTTTGGGTGATTCGTCATTATTCCTCTCTCGGGTCAATGATCTTCACAGCGTCCGCAACACGGCCGTACTGTCCTTTTGCCTTTTCCCATGCAGTATTCGGATCGTCGCCCTTCTTGATGAAATCCGTCATCTTTCCGAGGCTGACATACTGGTAACCGATGATCTCATCGTTTTCATCCAGCGCGATGCCTGTGACATAGCCTTCCGCCATCTCCAGGTAACGGGGGCCTTTCTTTAATGTACCGTACATCGTACCTACCTGAGAACGAAGACCCTTGCCAAGATCCTCCAGACCTGCGCCTACTGCAAGTCCGTTTTCGGAAAATGCGCTCTGGGTTCTTCCGTAAATGATCTGCAGCGCAAGTTCCCGCATCGCCGTATTGATGGCGTCGCAGACCAGGTCGGTATTCATGGCTTCCAGCACGGTCTTGCCCGGAAGGATCTCACTTGCCATAGCAGCGGAATGGGTCATACCGGAACAGCCGATGGTTTCTACCAATGCTTCCTGAATAATGCCGTCTTTTACGTTCAGGGACAGCTTGCAGGCGCCCTGCTGCGGCGCGCACCAGCCGATTCCATGGGTAAAGCCGTTGATCTCTTTGATTTCTTTCACCTTGGTCCATGCACCTTCCTGAGGGATGGGCGCAGGTTCATGCTTTGCACCTTTTGCTACGGTGCACATTTTTTCAACTTCCTGTGTATAAATCATATTGATACTCCTTTCGACTAATACTGCTTCTTATTTTCGCACATACCGGAAAAATAAACAAGTCCCAACGACAATTTTATTTAAAGTCTTATGATTTTTTCGCCGATAACGTTCTCCAGTTCCACCTGTTTCATCGTCACCTGCTCCGTGTTTTTAAATACAAAACCGGCTGCGGACATGGGATCAATACCGGCCATCATTGCCGGAATCTCCGGCGCGGCGTCCTGACGCATACGGACAGTGCAGTCTTCCATGGTAATGCCGCTGATCTTCTGCTCCGGCAGCCCCGCAAAGATACCGGCGCAGGATCTGGCGTCCTCCACCTGCACATGGGAAATCACAATGTCGCTCAAAGAGGGCGTGCCTTCATCCACCGGCGCAGGCGAAGGATCGGAAACCCAGGGTTCTCTCCCCAGCTTGCCGCAGAAATAAAACATATTAAATACAAAGGGACACATGACATTTTTCATCCGGATGTTTTCAAAGCGAATATCGCTGACCACGCCGCCTCGTCTTCTGCGGGTTTTATATCGGATGCCCCGGTCCGTATCCTCAAAGACGCAGTTTCGCACCGTCACATGGGCAATGCCGCCGGAAGACTCGCTGCCTAAAACCACGCCGCCGTGGCCGTGTACCATATGGCAATCCTCGATCAGAATATCCTCGCAGGCTCGTAAAGTGTCATTTTGCTCTACCCCGGATTTGATGGCGATACAGTCGTCTCCCACGTCGATCTGGCAGTCCCTGATCAGCACGTTTCTGCAGCTGTCCGGATTGATGCCGTCGGTATTGGGGCTGTCCGCCGGATTTTTAATTTTTATGCCGATGACCCGCACCGAATCGCACCAGTAAGGGTGTACGGTCCAGCAGGGAGAATCGATTAAGGTCACGTCCTTGATCAAAACTTCTGAACAGGATTCAAAATACAGCAGCCGGGGCCGCATAACGGAAAGTTCTCCGTCCCGCAGTGCTTTCCACCACTTTTGTCCGTTGCCTCGGATGACACCCTTTCCTTCCACGGACACGGACGCCTCGTCCTTTGCATAAATAAACGGCTGGTACATATCGCAGAAAACGCCTTCGAAGCTGCCGCGAATCACCGGATAGCGGGAAAAATCATCCATAAATGAAATTTCACTGCCCTTTTCCAGATACAGCGTCATATTGGACGTCAGGCAGATACTCGCGCATTTGTAAACCCCGGGAGTGACCCGCAAAGTGCCGCCGCCGGCCTCTTTCAGCTCCTCCACTGCCTTTTCGAAACATTCCGTCCAGTCGTCCCTGAAGACGTAATTCCGATAATCCGTAATCTTTACATCCATCTTGAAAAAGCCTCCTTTCATTAAGGTAACGGCACACGCACCCCAAAAAGCGCACCTGCCGCCTTTCTCCTAAGCAGTCTGCTGCACCGTCCCGACTTCGCTTAAAATCAGCCCCTCGTTTCGCTCCAGCGTCATACCCACGCTCCATGCATTGATAAACAGCAGCAGATATCTTCCTTTGAAATCCTGCACCTTCTTCATATCGGAAGTGCCGGTAATGGATTCAATGTCGATATCCGTATTTTCCACCCAGCGAATATGCTCATAGGGCAGCCGTTCCATAATAATATCCACGTTATATTCATTTTTCAGTCGAAATTCCAGTACATCAAACTGCAGGACGCCCACCACGCCGACGATGACTTCCTCCATGCCCGAATTGATTTCATGAAAAATCTGCACGGCGCCCTCCTGGGCAATCTGCAGGATGCCCTTCATAAAGGCCTTCCGCTTCATGGTGTCCACCTGCCGGACCCTGGCAAAATGCTCCGGCGCGAAGGTGGGGATCCCTTCAAAAGCAAAATGGCTGCCGGGCGCGCAGACAGTGTCCCCGATGGAAAAGATGCCCGGATCAAATATGCCGATGATATCTCCCGCGTAGGCCTTGTCAATGACGTGCCGCTCCGACGCCATCATCTGCTGCGGCTGCAGCAGGCGCATTTTCTTGCCGCCCTGCACATGGAAGACTTCCCTTTCCGCTTCGAAACAGCCCGAGCAGACCCGCATAAAGGCCACACGGTCCCGGTGGGATTTGTTCATATTGGCCTGAATCTTAAAGACAAAGGCGCTGAAGGTATCGGAAAGGGCGTCGATACTTCCCGCATCCGACATTCTTGACAGCGGCGCGCTGGTCATTTTCAGAAAATGCTCCAGAAAGGTCTGCACGCCGAAATTGGTCAGCGCCGAACCGAAAAACACCGGAGACAGACGTCCCTGATCTACCGCCGTCTGGTCAAAGGCCGTACCGGCGCCTTCCAGCAGCTCGATTTCCGAACGGAGGTTGTCCGCAGGGCCGGCGCCCAACAGATCATCCAAAGCCGCGTCCTCCAGATCGATACGCAGGGTTTCCCCTTCCTTCGTTCCCCGCATGGTATCGGAAAATTTCAAAATCTGCCGGCTTTCCCGGTCATAGACCCCCTGAAAGGCTTTGCCGGAGCCAATGGGCCAGTTCACCGGACAGGTGGCGATGCCCAGTTCATTTTCGATATCATCCAGCAGTTCAAAAGAATCCATCGCGTCCCGGTCCATCTTGTTGATAAAGGTAAAGATGGGAATATGCCGCATGACGCAGACTTTAAACAGTTTCCGGGTCTGGGCCTCCACGCCCTTGGACGCATCGATCACCATGACCGCGGAATCCGCCGCCATCAGCGTGCGGTAGGTATCTTCCGAGAAATCCTGATGTCCCGGGGTATCCAGAATATTGATACAGTACCCGTCATAGGGAAACTGCAGTACCGAGGAGGTCACGGAAATGCCTCGTTCTTTTTCGATGTCCATCCAGTCGGACACCGCATGTCTGGCCGTCGCCTTGCCCTTCACCGATCCCGCCAGATTGATGGCGCCGCCGTAGAGCAGAAACTTTTCCGTCAGCGTCGTCTTCCCGGCATCCGGATGCGATATGATTGCAAAGGTTCGTCTTCGTTTGATTTCTTCCTGTAACGTTGTTGATGCCACTATCCCAAAACTTCCTTCTTAAAATAATGATACAGACGGTGCAGTTCCTCGACCTCCACCTTTCGGCTGACGGTCAGCGCACTGGCGTCTCTGGTTCTGGACAGCAGTTCCATGGGCACGCCTTCCAGATTCATATGATACTTGGCGTTCACCGGATAGCACTGACATTCGATGACGGAGGCCAGCCCCAGAAAATCCTGTACCAGCTTCGCCTTTTCAGGCGCTTTTTCATAGTTTTCGCAAAGCCATACATACAGATCCGCATGGAAATTGGCCATGACCCCGGAAAATCCCGCGCAGCCCATCTGCAGGGTTTCCAGCAGTGTCGCGGCGTTTGCATTGAAGATCTTCAGATTGCTGCCTTTGACTGCTTCCAGTTTTGCTTTGATCAGCGCCGGATCGCAACAGGTGTCCTTCAGGAAGGAAAACCGCCCCGTCTGTGCGCACATCTTTAAGTTTTCCGGTGTCAGCACCCTTTTATACGGATACGGACATTCGTAAATGCCGAAGGAATCTCCGGGAATCGCATCGATGAGCGCCTCGATGTTGCGCTCCACCGCATCCGGCCCCTCGTCTTCCGCGGCAAACTGATTTGAAATGAATACATAGGAAGAAATACCGGTATCCAGAATCGCCTTGGCTTCCTCGATCTGATCCTTTCGGTTTTTCGCCACATGCCCCGAGGCAATGACCTGAATGTGCTTCGGCGTATTTTTCACCACGAAATCCGCCAGCGCCAGCCGTTCCTTTTTGTCCAGGAAAAACATTTCCGAAGACTGGCACACCGCAAAGATGCCGGCCACGCCCTGTTTGTCATACCATTCGATTATGCGCAGCACCGCGTCGTAATCGATTTTGTTGTCCTTTGTATACGGCGTAATCATGGTAGGCCATACGCCGTTTGCGATATTTTTCATACAATTCAACCTCTTTTTCTGCAGTCTTTATAACCTTCGTTCATATTAATAAAATCCAAAGTAAGATTCAAGTATAAAAGTGCTCGAAAATGACTTTTTTTCGTTGATATTTACCGTTGATTCGTTGAGCGTTTTGATGTATAACAGAGCGTAGGACTTTTTATCTGATTTTTATCTGAAAGGGTATAGTGATTTATGTTTGATTTGCTCTCAGACATCGTCGGATCCGGCCATGTACGAAGGAATGAACCTCTGTCACGCCACACCAGCTTTCAGATCGGCGGTCCCTGCGATTACTTTGTGCTTCCCCATACCGTAGAAGAGATACAGCAGCTGATTCGCCTCTGCAAAAAATCAAATATTCCTTTTTTTATATTGGGAAACGGCTCCAATCTGCTGGTCAGCGATGCGGGTTTTCGCGGACTGGTGCTATGTATCGGCGATCAGTTTGCTGAAGTTTCCGTCTCCGGTCAGAACGTGCACTGCCAGGCCGGCGCCAAACTCACCGTTCTTTCCAGACTTGCCTGCAGATCCGGTCTTTCCGGACTTGAATTTGCAGCCGGGATTCCCGGTACTGCAGGGGGCGGCATTATTATGAACGCAGGCGCCTACGGCGGAGAGATCTGTCAGGTGCTGCAAAGCGCCCTGCTGATGGATGAAACCGGAAAGGTCTTCTCCCGTGAAACGGCGGATCTGGAACTTGGCTACCGCAGTTCCCTGCCTTCGAAAAAAGGCTGGATCGTACTGGAAGCCGACTTTCGTCTGAACCGGGAAGATCCAGAGGCCATTGCGGCACGCATGAATGAATTCAATCACAGAAGACGTGAAAAACAGCCGCTGGAATTTCCCAGCGCCGGTTCCACTTTCAAACGGCCGGAAGGACACTTCGCCGGAAAGCTGATTGCAGATGCAGGCTTAAGCGGCAGGCGCGTCGGCGGTGCCTGTGTCAGTCCGAAACACAACGGCTTTGTCATCAACACAGGCGGCGCAACGGCCGCGGATGTGCTGGCACTGATCCGCGAAGTGCGGCAGTGTGTATATGATCGTTTTTCTGTGGAACTGATGCCTGAAGTCAGATTTCTGGGATTTGATGCGCCGGAGACTGCCGGCCTGATTTCATAAGGGCGCCTCGATGAATGAACATAAAACTTTTTCTTCTTCCGTAAAGGCGGAGCTTTCCAGACTCTCTTCCAGGAACCGCAAAGCGGATCTTGCGGAGGTTGCGGCCTATCTGATTTACTTTGGAAAGTTGTTTTACCGATACGGACACAGACTGATCTATTTTGAAACGGAAAATGCTTTCGCGGCAAAACGCTGCGCGTCTTTATTAAAAAAAGTATTCCGTATTACGCCGGAAACCGGTTTTATGCAGTTTTGCGGCAAAGAACGGACCAGACGCGCAAACGTTCTCTACGGGCTCCTGATTCGTGACCCGAAGGAAGCAGACGCCGTATATACTGCGCTGGACAGTCCTGCAACGGATGAAAGCGGACGGCCGGTTGATCCCTATGTTTCACCTGCACTGATTTCTCAACCGACATGTAAAAGAGCGTTTCTGCGGGCCGTATTTATTTCGGCGGGAAATATTTCCAACCCCAGACGTTCCTATCACCTTGAACTTTATGCAGACGACAGGCGTCTGTCCTCGCTTTATGCCGC
The DNA here is from genome assembly GCA_947630875.1 of uncultured Lachnospiraceae bacterium. Taxonomy (GTDB): domain Bacteria; phylum Bacillota; class Clostridia; order Lachnospirales; family Lachnospiraceae; genus CANRIM01. The sequence continues at coordinate 2,396 of CANRJG010000049.1, read as the reverse complement.
GCTGCTGGCCGATTTGGATATTCCCGGCAAGGTCCTGCAGCGAAAAAACAGCTTTGTGCTTTATATCAAAGAAGCCGACCGGATCAGCGATATGCTGGGACTCATGGGCGCTTCGGCGGCGCTGATGGAATTTGAAAACATCCGCATTCTCCATGACATTGCCGGTGCGGTCAACCGCAGAAGCAACTGTGAATTCGCCAATATCAAAAAAACCGTCTCCGCCTCTTCCAGGCAGGCAGACGATATTCGCTATATACAGGCCTGCCATAAGTTCCACCTCCTTCCGGAGGGACTGGCGGAGCTGGCAAGACTCCGGCTGGAATATGACGATATTCCGCTGAAGGAACTGGGCGAAATGCTCAATCCTCCCTTAAGCAAGTCGGGAGTTAATCATAGAATGAGAAAAATTGCGGAATTAGCGGATACGCTCCGTAATGAGAATCAGAAAAAATCCAACAAAGAGGAGTAACTATTATGACTTACAAACCAATCTCATTGGAACGGTACAAAGATCTGAAGGAAGCCAGACCCATCGCACTTCTGGTACAGGTGGCCAGCCAGTTTCAAAGTTCCATCTATATTGAATCCGAAACACAGCGGATCAATGCCAAAAGCATTATGGGAATGATGTCTCTGGGGCTCTTAAAAGACCAGAAACTCACCATTTCCGCAGACGGTCCCGATGAAAAAGAAGCAATTGAGAAATTAGACGAGTATCTTTCGAAAGAGATGTAATTATGGTAGTAGATTTCCACACGCATATTTTTCCGGATGCGATTGCGGAACGCGCCATCGCATCGCTGGAAGAAAAATGTCACACAAGCGCCTTTACGAGAGGCAGACTGGATGAGCTGAAGCAGTCCATGAAAGAGGCCGGTATTGATTACAGTGTTGTACTCACCGTGATGACCAAGGCCTCCCAGTTCGAAAATGTCAACCGTGCCGCAGCCGCCATGAACGGCAAAGAAGGGATTATCGCTTTCGGATCGCTGCATCCGGACTGCGACGATATCTGCGGCAAGCTCGACATGATCTGCGGCCTTGGCTTAAAGGGCATCAAGCTCCATCCGGATTATCACAATATATGGATCGACGATCCCATATATGTCAAAATCACAGATGAAGCCATCAAACGCGGACTGATTGTACTGTTTCATTCCGGCTGGGATATCGCATATCCCGATGTGCACCATGCTTCCGCAGATCACGTTGCAAATCTGCTGAATATTCTGGATGTGGACGGAAGGCCGGAAAGCAAAATCGTACTGGCGCATACGGGCGGATGGAACAACTGGGACGATGTGGAGAAGTATCTGGTGGGCAGAAATGTCTATTTCGACACAAGTCTTTCCCTTCCGCTGATTTCCGTTTCGCAAATGCAGCGAATTCTCACCGATCACGGCTGTGACCGCATTATGTTCGGCACCGATTCCCCCTGGGACAGCCAGGCAGAGTCTCTGGCGCGTATCCGCGCGCTGGATCTGGACGAAGAAGAACTGGAATGCATCCTTTACCGGAATGCCTTCCGGCTGCTTAATCTTCCCTGCTAGCGTCTGCAGCAGTATTGTTTCCCACAGGTGTAATGACGATTTTATCGTTCGTTACGCCTGTTTTTCTTTTGACAATGTCCGCGATCTGCGCCAGCTGTGTATCACTCAAGTCCTCCGCATAGACCATGACGTCTACGCTGCCTTCGGTAATGGACACCATGACGTTGGAAAAACCTTTGGCCTGCAGCAGGGTTTCCGCTGCAATCTCCATTTCGGAATTGCCTGCAATTTCCACCAGCTTATTCACGGCAGTCTGCTTTTCCGTCTCGCTGACATTTGCGTTGTTGATAATGGCGTTTAAGGACTCCTCTGTCTGGGACCGCACCTGCTCTCTGGAAATCTTTGCGGAGGCCAGCACAGAAGTGCTTTCGGTCAGCACTGCTTCACCGGGGGTACCATTCTCCCCGATATCCGAGCTTTCGTCCTCTCCCAGCACGTCAATATCATCCTCGCTCCAGACCAGCGTCTCATCGGTTTCCGACGACGCAGCCTGCACGTCTGTACTTGTACTGTCTGCGTTCTCTGCGCTTTCCCGTTTACTTTTCAAATCTCCTGAAAATGTCAGATATCCTGCCACCGCGATCATAATTGCAAGGGTTGTAACAATCAGCTGATTTTTCTTCATAATTTTTTTCATTGCCTCTCCTCTTTCATTTTCACTACTTTGATTTTATGCACACTGATGGAAAATAATGCTTCACAGGCCTCGGTAATGTCCTTCACTACCAACGGATCGTCCGCTCCCTCCGCTACAATCAAAACCCCCTGAATGGCCGGCGTTTTCGATGTGCCGTAAAGACTGTCCGCCTCCGGTGCCGCTGTCAGAAACACTTCCGCCTTCCCGAC
>CANRJG010000048.1 GCA_947630875.1 uncultured Lachnospiraceae bacterium | reverse complement strand
CAGCTTTACATACCGTTATCCCGTAACGGTTTATTTTGGAGAAAAAGCGGCGGAAAAGAATCTGCCCGCAGAGCTTGGAAAGGCCGGCAAAAACGTGATGCTGGCCTATGGCGGAGGCTCCGTCAAAAAGAACGGCATTTACGATGAACTGATGCAGCTGCTTACTGCTGCCGGGAAGAATGTCACGGAATTTTCCGGCATCATGTCGAACCCCACTTATGCCAAAGTGCAGGAGGGTGCCCGCCTTGCCCGGGAGAATGAGATTGATTTTATTTTGGCTGTGGGCGGCGGCAGCGTCATCGACTGCTGCAAGGTGGTTTCGGCGCAGGCAAAGACAGACAGCGATCTGTGGGAACTGGAAACCGTACAGCACGGCGGTCCCACGGATTTGATTCCCATGGGCGCGGTGGTGACGGCTTTCGGCACCGGCGCGGAAATGAATAACGGTGCAGTGATTACGAACGAAGAAAAGAAGGTGAAAGGGCCGCTGTGGGGTGCGTTTTACGATTTTGCCATTCTCGACCCGGCCTACACCATGACCATGCCCATGAGCCAGGTTGTTTCCGGCGCTTTTGACGCGCTTTCCCACTGTATGGAAACCTATATGGGTGCGCCGCGGGAAACAAACCTCTCCGATGAGATCAATGAAGCCTGCCAGCGCAATATCATCCGTAATCTTCGGGCGACACTGAAAAACCCGCAGGATACAGCGGCGCGGAGCGAGCTTGTATGGGCGGCGGCTATGGGCGAAAACGGAATACTCAAAATCGGTAAGGTCACGGATTTTCAGGCACATATGTTGGAACATCAGTTAGGTGCATACACAGACTGCAACCACGGACAGGGACTGGCGGTGATCCATCCCGTTCTCTACCGTCATATGCTTCCCGAGGCCGTTCCCCAGTTTGCCCGCCTCGCCGTGAACGTCTGGGGCATTGATTCTGCCGGAAAGACGGAAGCCCAGCTGGCAAATGCTTTTATCTACGCGCTGGCCTCATTCATCAAAGAGGTCGGTTTGCCGACGACATTTACGGAAATGGGGCTTCCAGCCGATACGAACTATGCATCCATTGCAGACAGCACCGTACGCACAGGCGGCTGCTGCAGGAAATTCACGAAGGGCGAACTGCTGGCGGTTCTCTGTGAGTGCAGATAGATGAAATCGAAATAAATATTGAGAATCACAATCGATAATTCTATGTTGACACAACGTCAGAATAATGCTATGGTAATTATGCTGACATATTGTCAGAATAAGAAAATCAACCAAAATTGACAGGAGGCAAATAAATAAAATGGAAAAGATGACACAGACAGCAGGCAGAAATCAGCAGGGCGAGGCTGCGCCGGAACTGACGGAAAAGGACAAATATCAGGATACGATTCTGTTCCCCATCGGGGTGCCGAACGACGGTTTCGCTCAATATTTCATCGGACAGAGTTATATTGCACCTGTATCGAAAGAGCAGGTAGGTATTTTTAATGTCACCTTTGAGCCAGGCTGCCGGAACAACTGGCACGTGCATCATGCCGACAAGGGCGGCGGCCAGATTCTGATCTGCGTCGGCGGACGCGGATATTATCAGGAATGGGGCAGAGAAGCGATTGCCATGCATCCCGGCGACTGCATCAATATCCCTGCAGGCGTCAAGCACTGGCATGGCGCCGCGCCGGACAGCTGGTTTTCTCATCTGGCCGTGGAAGTGCCGGGAGAAAACACCTCCAATGAATGGCTGGAACCGGTGGATGAAACGCAATACGGAAAACTGCGGTAAAAAACGGTTGTCGGACAGATATGACTTATAACCGCCTGGTATCAACTGGAAAACGAATAGAGACTTCCGGGAAAATACCTGTTTCCATTATAATTAATAATAATTTTAGAAAAAGGAATGAAGAAAACAATGCATTCGCAAAAATATATTCGAAAAATAGCCTCTTTTATGATGGTATTTGTATTCATAATGACTGCCCTTAATGGGAACACGCTTACCCCCTTGGCACAGCAGGAAGACATCGTCTGCTACGGAGATGTGGATGGAAATGGACAGATCCAGGCGGATGATGCCCTGCTTGTGCTGAAACACGCAGCAAAGCTGGAAAACATCCAGGCGGGACTGCCTGCGGCGTTGGCGGATGTCGATCAAAACGGGTCGATTGAGGCCGGGGACGCACTGGAAATTTTAAGAACCGCGGCAAAGCTGATTCCGCCGGTACCTTATACAGAAAGCGGGGAGGAAGAACCACCTGCGGAAACAGAAGAACCGCCTGCGGAAACAGAAGAACCACCTGCGGAAAGTGAAGAACCTGCAGCAGGAAAAACTTTGGTTGTATATTTCTCTGCCACGGGAAATACGAAAGAAGTTGCCGGGTATATTGCTGCTGCAACCGGTGCGGATCAGATGGAACTCACGCCGGTGAATCCCTATAGTTCTGCGGACTTAAGCTGGACAAATCCGGACAGCAGGGTGGTATATGAGCATAACAATCCGGAAGCCAGAGAAGTGGCGCTGACAACCACGACAGTGCCCGACTGGGACAGTTACGATACCGTGTTTATCGGGTATCCCATCTGGTGGGGCATTGCGGCATGGCCGATGAACGGCTTTGTTTCGGCAAATGATTTTACCGGAAAAACTGTAATCCCGTTCTGTACTTCTGCAAGTTCCGGTATCGGTGAAAGCGGAACAAATCTGCAGGAACTGGCAGGAACCGGCAGCTGGATGGAAGGAATGCGGTTCCGGTCAAATGCTTCCGAAGAAACCGTACAGGAATGGGTGAGCGGTCTTGGCCTTTAAATAAACGCAAGCGATTTGAACAACCCATGCACCGGGGATCTGATGCGCAATGTCGATACAGCAGATCTCCGAAAAAAAGAAAGAGTGAAAAACATTGTATAATCCACAGCTGGAAACTTTCATTCGGGTAGCGGATGCCGGCAGTTTCAACAAAGCGGCCGAAGAACTTTATATTACACCCACCGCCGTGATCAAGCAGATCAATGGACTGGAAGCTGAACTGGATGTAACGCTGTTTACACGCACCCACAGGGGACTTGTGCTGACGAAAGCGGGGGAGTCTCTTTATAAAGATGCGAAATATGTGATTGAATACAGCCATAAGGCGTTGGTGCGGGCAAAAGCTGCCATGCGGGAAGAAACCAGTGTTGTACGGATCGGGACGTCACCCATGACGCCTGCACAGCTGCTTACCGAACTATGGCCGAAAATTCATCAATACTGTTCGGATATCAGTTTTCAGCTGGTGCCTTTTGAGAATACGCCGGAAAATGCCAGAGAAATATTGAGAAATCTCGGGGAACATATTGACGTTGTGGCGGGGATTTTTGATGAGACGCTGCTGTCGCTTCGGGAGTGCGCGGGATTTGAACTGACCAGGGAACCCATTTGCTGCGCCGTCTCCATTTATCATCCGCTGGCGCAAAAGGAGAAACTGACCATAGACGATCTGAATGGGGAAAATCTGATGATTATCCGCCGGGGCTGGAGCCGGTATATGGATGAAGTACGGGATGTGCTTTCCGGAAAGCATCCCCACATCCATCTCGTTGATTTTGATTTCTATGATGTGGATATATTTAATCAGTGCGAACGACAGAAAAATGTGATGCTGGTTATCGAAAAATGGTCCTGTGTGCATCCGATGATGAAGGTGCTGCCGGTGGAATGGGACTATAAAATTCCATTTGGTATTCTGCATCCCAGAAAACCGTCTAAAATGCTGGAACGCTTCCTGGAGGCAGTGCGGCAGGCTGCGGAAAAGTGATTATAACCATTTGGTATATACTGACCTACCAACAGAGACTTCCCCGGAAGTCTCTGTTTCTTTATAATCATTTTAAGAAACTTGTAAACGATACAAAAGGGAGGATCGAATATGAAAAATCAGGCTTATATCACACTTAACAACGGCGTGCAGATGCCGCTGGTCGGAATCGGAACATTTATGCTTTCTCCGGATGACGCGGAGGCGTCCTGCCTTTCGGCACTGAAAGACGGGTACCGTCTCATTGACACTGCAAATGCTTATATGAATGAAAAGGCAGTGGGCCGTGCCATGAAGAAATCCGGGATTCCGAGAGAAGAAATTTTCTTAGAAACCAAGCTCTGGCCGTCCTTTTACGAGCAGCCGGATGCAGTAGAGAAGACACTGGAGCGGCTGGACACAGATTATATTGACCTGCTGCTGCTGCATCAGCCCGCAGGAAACTACATTGCCGGATACTGTCAGATGGAAGAAGCATATCGGGCCGGCAAGGTGAAGGCCATCGGGCTTTCCAATTTCAGCGCAGAACAGATACAGGAGATTCTGGATGTCTGTAAAGTCAAACCTGCAATTCTTCAGACAGAGGTGCATCCGTATTCGCAGGAGGAGGAACTGAAAGCGTTTCTTGCAAAGGAAGGAATCATTATACAGGCATGGTATCCTTTGGGCCATGGAGACAAAGCGCTGATTCAGGAGGAGGTATTCACCTGGCTGGCAGAAAAGTACGGAAAAAGCAATGCGCAGATCATTCTGCGCTGGCATATGCAGGCCGGAAACATCGTCATTCCGGGATCGAAAAATCCCGATCATATCCGGTCAAATTTTGACATTTTCGATTTTGCCCTGACAAATGAAGAAATGGAACAGATTACGGCATTGAACAAGAATGTTCGATACTATCACAGCACGCCGGAGATGCTGGAGAACTATGTAAAAATGGTGCCGCCGGTAGATGAACAGAAGTAGGAAAAGCCATGAAACGAAAAATCCTTTACTGTGTTATGGTTCTGGCAGGCGCTTTATGCGCCTGCTCCGGAATCAATAAAGTATCAGAGGCGAAGGACCGGCAAATGATCTGTGGCGACGTCAATGAAGACGGAACAGTGGACGCCACAGACGCGCTGGCCGTGCTGCGCCATGCTGCAAAACTGGAAAATCTGCAGGAAGGACTGCCTTCGAAACTGGCGGATATGGATGGAAACGCAGAGATCACTGCAGCAGATGCTCTTGATATACTGCAGACGGCAGCGAAGCTGCTGCCGCAGCGGGTTTATGAGGAGGCCTCGGAGGATACAGAACCTGCACCGGATGTGAATGTGCCCACAGGCGAATGGATCCGGGGCAATATTCTGGATGGAGCAGAGGGACAGGTGCATTACAGCTATTATCTGCCGGAAGGATATGACAGGACAAAAAAATATCCGATGATCATGACACTCCCCGGATACGGCGGCATGTGGTTTGGCGATGATTCGGAGGGAAACAACCTGAGAGAAACCGGCGTTTCGATCTGGACGCAAGAACAGGAACCCATGATCGTTGTGTCGCCGCAGGTGACAGACTGGCAGGATACGTCGGCCAGACAGACCATCGAACTGACAGAATATTTTATAGAAAATTATGCAGTGGATACACGCCGGGTATATGGCGCGGGGTATTCCGCAGGGGGAGAAACCATGTCCCGTGTCATGGGGATGCGGCCGGAACTGTTTGCTGCTTATCTGCATGGATCTTCCCAGTGGGACGGAGCATTTGCGCCTGCCGCGCAAAGCAGTACCGCCGTATATATTTTTATGGCGGAACATGATGAGTATTATGGTTCACAGAAAGCACAAGACGCCTATGACGGACTGCTTGCGGCGTATCAGGACACAGGAAAATCCTCGGAAGAAACAGAACACTATCTGCAGCTGTGGATACCGGATGACGCGTATTTTCAAAGCCGCGGGATTACCAATTACCATGGCGGAGGAACGATTTTGTTTGAAGATGCTTCCGTCAGGGCCTGGCTGCTTTCCAAAAGCAGGGAACCTGAGGATGCGATTCCGAAGGAACTGAAAGTGATTCCTGAGGCATATTTTTCTCCGGCGGAACGGCAGGGAACCCTGGTAGATTTGTACTACGATACCTATGAATCGTTTTCCTATGCGGAAAAGTCGCAGCCCATGCAAAAACATGCGGTGGTATATCTGCCGGCAGGGTATGATGAAACACAGAAATATAATATCTTTTACCTGATGCATGGCGGCTGGGGAAATGAAAATCAGACGCTGGGGACGCCCGACCGCCCATCCGGTTTCAAAAATGTGATCGACAATGCCATTGCCAACGGAGATTTTGAACCGCTGATTATTGTTTGCCCCACTTACAATAATACGTCTCCGGAGGACAGTGCCAGTTTTAGTCTTGCATTGCAGCTGAACCGGAATTATCATAATGAACTGGTAAATGATCTGATTCCGGCAGTGGAAGGCACCTACAGTACCTATGCGCAGGACACCACCCCCGAAGCGCTGCAGGCCTCCAGAGACCACAGAGGATTCGGCGGATTTTCCATGGGTTCTGTAGCCACGTGGAGAACCTTCCAGAACTGTCTGGATTATTTTCATTATTTTCTGCCCATGAGCTGCGGAACAACTTTGGATGATGAAACCATATTTGAAGCGGCAAAAGGACATGAACAGAGCGATTATTTCGTGTGGGTGATGACCGGGACCAGTGATTTTGCCTACAGTTATGAAAACAACCGGGTGGAAAAGATGCGTGATTCGGACTACTTTACAGAAGCAGATACCGAACAGGACGGCAATTTTGCCTATCGCGTCAAAGAAGGCTACGATCACGGGGGAACCGCTTCGATGGAATATACGTATAACGGTCTTTGCTGGTTCTGGAAAAACAGACAGGCAGATCAAACTTCGAAAGTGACTTATTCCGCCGATACAAAAATATCGGATGTGATACAGGACCCGGTCTTTGGAACATACGGCCGGCTGATTTTTCCGGTGGATACCGGTTATTACAGCGGTGATACGCTGGAAAGCCTTCAGCTGACGTGGTATAGTCACATTGATTCGGACAAAACCGTGGAAATATGCAATTATCTGAGAGAACATGCTGCCGTGGGAGAACCGGTATTTTATGATATTTATACGGAGGAAGAAAAGAAAGCCGATCCTGATAAAAGAGATACCGGTTTGTTTTTCTTCAAGGGAAATCCCGGCAGTAAATTTGCCATATGCAATGCAGGCGGCGGATTTGCTTATGTGGGCGCCATGCACGACAGTTTTCCCCACGCATTGGAACTGTCCAAAATGGGATATAACGCCTTTGCACTGATATACCGGCCCGGCGAGCGGACCGCCTGTGAAGACCTGGCCCGGGCGATCCGTTTTATTTTTGCAAATGCCGAACGGCTTGGCGTGGACACAGACGGATATTCCCTTTGGGGCGGCAGTGCCGGCGCGCGCATGGCGGCGAATCTGGGAACTTACGGACCGGCTTATTATGGCGGGGAAGACCTGCCCCGCCCGGGTACTGTGGTGATGCAGTATACAGGGCATAGTGCATACAGTCAAAATGATCCGCCCACCTATGTCTGTGTAGGGGACAGCGACGGGATCGCCAACTGGAGAACCATGGAGCGCAGAATACAGATGCTGCAGTCGTTGGGAATACCGACAGAATTTCATGTTTATAAAGGTTTGGGACATGGGTTCGGCCTGGGAACCGGAACAGTGGCAGAAGGCTGGATCAATGATGCGGTGGCATTTTGGGAAAAGAACAGTAAAGGATGAGTAAAACAGGAGGTAAGCGGTTTATGAAAAAGGATTCTGCAAAAAAGATCCGGCTGTCCAAAGGGATCAAAGGTTTATTGATTTTCTTTTGTCTGGCTTTGATCGTCGGAAGCGTCGGCATGATTGCTTACAGCGCACAGGATACGGCATCGGAGCTTCACTATGGCGATGCAGATCAAGATGGCGCAGTGACAGCCGATGACGCGCTGGCTGTTTTAAGACATGCGGCAAGATTGTCAACGATACAGGAAGCCCTGTCTGTTCGGCTGGCGGATATGGACGCAAGCGGAGATCTGGATGCGGCGGATGCACTGGAAATCCTGCGGACAGCGGCGAAGATGGTACCGGAGAGACCCTATGAGGAGACGGAAGCGACAGCGCCGGCTGAAACATCGGGAAATCCGGATGAAACGGTGACGCCGGATGAAACAGATGCACCGGATGAAACAGCAGCGCCGGATACAACAGCCGTACCGGGTGAAACAGAAGCGCCGGATGAGACAGATACACCGGAAACTCCCGGGGAAGGATCGGTGGTTTATATGACTTCCGATATTACGCCGGACGGATTGATGGCGGTCTACAATGCGCTGCAGTGGTCGCCCACCGGAAAGGTAGCGGTCAAACTCTCTACGGGAGAACCGCCTGCCAGCAATTATCTGCGGCCGGAACTGATCAAGGATCTGGTACAGTCAGTAGAGGGCACCATCGTAGAATGCAACACGGCCTATGGCGGTTCCAGAACGGAGACGGCCATGCATATGCAGGTGGCGAAGGATCACGGCTTTACCGAGATCGCAGACGTGGATATTCTGGATGCCGAAGGCTCCATGCAGCTGGACGTGGACGGCGGCAGTTATCTGGAGACCAATTATGTAGGCACCCATTTTGCGGACTATGATTCCTATGTGGTATTGTCCCACTTTAAGGGCCATGCCATGGCAGGCTTTGGCGGCGCCATTAAAAATATTTCCATCGGCCTTGGCTCCAAAGAAGGCAAATGCCTGATCCACACCGGCGGACGAAGCCATACCAGCCCCTGGGGCGGAGATCAGACGGCGTTTACGGAGTCCATGGCGGAAGCCGGAAAATCCGTATCCGACGCCCTTGGACATGGGGAACGGATCATTTATATCAACGTACTCAACAACATTTCCATTGACTGTGACTGTGACGGAAATCCTGCGGAACCGGATATCCATGATATCGGGATCCTGGCTTCCACAGATCCGGTAGCCATCGATCAGGCCTCCATTGATCTGTGCTTTGCCGCAGAAGGCAGCCAGTCGCTGCAACAGCGTGTGCAGAGGCAGAACGGCCTCCATACGCTGGAACATGGGGAAGAAATCGGTCTGGGCAGCCGGGAGTACGATTTGGTGAATATTGATGAGTGAAATTTTTGAAGTCCTGCACAGAGAATTGATCTATGTCAGCTATTATTTCATGATTCAGCTGCGGCAGATCGCCCTGTACTGGATTCTAGGCATGGTCATCGGGTCGCTGGTGTCCGTATTTGCCAAGGACGCGATCCATCGTGCGTTTGACCGGATCCGGGATAAAAAATGGGGTATCTGGGGCGTAATCCCGGCAAGCCTGCTGGGCATCGCCTCGCCCCTTTGCATGTACGGGACCATTCCCATTGCAGCGTCTTTTTCCCGACACGGGATGCGCCATGACTGGCTGGCGGCGTTTATGATGTCCAGCGTGCTTTTGAATCCGCAGCTGATCATGTACAGCACCGCACTGGGCGTGACGGCGCTGGTGATCCGCATCGTTTCCAGTACGATTTGCGGCATTGCGGCAGGCATTGTGGTGCACATTTTCTATCGGGACAGACCCTTTTTCAATTTTGAAGGCTTTGCACCGAGGGCGAGCCATGATACCCATCCGAATCTGTTTTTGCGGTTTCTGTTCAATCTGGGCAGGAACATCAAGGCAACAGGCCTGTATTTTCTGCTGGGCGTGCTGCTTTCGGCACTCTTTCAGCGCTATGTGCCGGCCGATGGGTTTGCCTGCCTGTTCGGAAAGGCAAATGAAGGCTTTGGCGTACTGATGGCGGCGACCATCGGCGTACCCCTTTATGCCTGCGGCGGCGGCACCATTCCGCTGATTCGGGAATGGCTGTCCATGGGCATGAGTATGGGCAGCGCTTCGGCGTTTATGATCACCGGCCCCGCCACGAAAATCACAAATCTGGGCGCGTTGAAAATCGTGCTGGGACTGAAGCGGTTTTTGCTGTATCTGGCGTTTGTCATGGTATTTTCCCTGGTGACGGGGTGGATTGTCAATTTAATTGTATGAGCCTTCCTTTTGTTTGCGTGAAATTGGTGTGTAGTTGGAATAAATGATTGCCAGAAAGACATAATTATGCTATAATCATGAAAAAATTGATAGAAGGGTGGAACGACTATGCCGCTTATCATGCCAATTAAGGATCTGCGAAATACAACAGAGATTTCAAATATTGCACATAAAGAGCAGGAGCCGATTTTTATTACGAAAAATGGATACAGTGATCTGGTGGTAATGAGCAGTGAACTATACGACAAATTTGCAAAAATGAACCGCATGGATCAGGCTATTTTTGAATCTGAGCAGGAAATGGCGAATGGCGCAAAAGCGGTGGATGCGGAAACCGTATTTGCAGAATTGGAGAAGAAGTATTTTGGATAAATATAAAGTTATGATTTCTGCCAAGGCTGCACGTGATTTAGACAGTATCTATGCATACATTGCAAATGAGAAACAGGCATTTGAAAATGCGAGAGGTCAGGTTGACAGAATCAAAACAGCCATTTTAAATTTAAATACATTTCCGCAGTCTCATCAGGAACGCAGGGAAGGACGGTACGCCGGAAAAGGATACCGACAATTAATTATCGATAACTATATAGCGATTTTTAGAATCAATGAGACAGAAAAAAGTGTTTATGTAGTAACAATACAGTATCAGGGAAGAAATTTTTGAAACCATATGGTAAAGGAGGCAGGGTATGAGCCAGCATGAAATAGATGTTGCTGATATGCAGTGCTGGATTTTTCGGATGGCACAGACAAAATGGCATATGTCTCCAAAAGAGTGCGCTGCTGTTTTTCAGGAATATGATATTCTGGGCTATATTGACAGGTGTTACGATATCCTTCATCTCAGCAGTTATGCGTGTGCGTTGAATGACATAGAAGAAATGCTTCGTAATCGCGGGGTGGCGGTATGAAGATGCTGCAAGACGGAATGCTTTTGTATCATGGGAGTTATACGGAAGTTTCTGCTGTTGATCTTTCAAAATGTAAACCGGGAAAGGATTTCGGACAGGGATTTTATCTCACAGCTTCTTATGAGCAGGCACGGAATTTTATTACGCTGTCTATAAAAAAGCAGATCAATGAGGGAAATATTTCTGAAAATGAAACGATTGGATGTATTTCTGTCTTTGAAATACATTTGACTGAGCATATGAAGATTCATTATTTTGAGTCGGCAGATGAGGAATGGCTTCATTTTATAAGGAGTGAGAAACATGACATCGTCAACGGCAGTATTTGACGACGAACAAAAAGAATTGTGCGCCATTGTTGTCATGCGTGCAATGCTGGAAGATTATTGCACTGAAAAAAAGATTGCTTTCGATCAGGCATTCCTGCAATTTGCGTCCTCAAGAGCGTATACCATGCTTTTTGATTTCTCAACCGGATTATGGAAAGAAGGACCGGATTATTTGCGGGATGTGTTTGCAACGTCAATTTCGTATAAGGTAAAATAAATGCAAAGACAAAAAGAATGAGGCAAAACAGGATGAAAGAGAAAAAGTATTATCATACAGCGAAAAATCTGACGCTTTCCGCCATGTTTCTGGCGATTGGCTTTGTGCTTCCGTTTTTTACGGGACAGATTCAGCAGATTGGAAATATGCTTCTGCCAATGCACATTCCGGTATTTTTGTGTGGACTGATTTGCGGCTGGCAGTATGGCGCTGTGGTGGGTCTGATCCTGCCGCTTTCACGGTCATTTTTATTTGGAATGCCGCCGATGTATCCGAACGCAGTGGCCATGGCGGCGGAACTGCTTACCTACGGGCTTGTGGCCGGATTCGTTTACGCCCGCTCCCGCTGGCAGTGTGTGATTTCCCTGTACCGGGCCCTGATCGTTGCCATGGTTGCCGGACGGGTGGTATGGGGCATTGCGGAAGTGATTCTGCTTGGCCTTGGCGGCAGTGTATTTACCTGGGAAGCATTTCTGGCAGGCGCTCTGCTCAATTCCATTCCCGGCATCATTCTGCAGCTGATTCTGATTCCTGCGATCATGGTTGCCCTGCACCGCGCGGGCCTTGTGAAATTTTACAGAAAAGAGAAAAGGAAACAGGTTTCCGATGCAGGCTGATGAGATGCAAAGACACTGCGAACTTTGTTTTGAAACATAAACCGGCTTTGAATAACGGCGTATTTTAAACCGTGCAAAACAGGAGTGAGAACACTTGTTTTGTGCGGTTTTTAATTTGTTATTTTTCTCCAGGTACAATTTCCGGGCAGAAATTCTACATTTGTAAAATTAAACATTGACATCTGTAGAAGAAAACGATATAGTTGAATTATCAAAAGGGAAACCATCGGTTTCCACGATCATTATACATAGAATGGAGCGGAGCAATGAAACGAATACCGGAAGCGGAACTGCAGCTGATGCTGTGTATCTGGAAAGCGAAGGAGCCGGTCTGCCGCACCGATCTGGAGGACCAGCTGAAAGAGCAGCAGTGGGCGGCGCCTACCATTATGACCATGCTGACCCGATTGGTGAACAAAGGCTTTCTTTCCATGGAAAAGCGGGGCAACGTCAATTATTATACCCCGCTGATTACGGAGGAGGACTATGCGGCCTATGAGGGGAAAACGCTGATGCAGCGGTTTTTTGATAATTCACTGAAAAACATGGCGGTGTGTATGACGAAGAACCGGCAGGTGACAAAGGAAGAACTGGAGGAACTGCGGGCTTTTCTGGACGCGCTGAAAAAAGATCAGTCGGATTCGTAAGAAAAGAAAGAGAGAAGCGATGATGGAAAAGAAACACAGAGTATTGCTGACGGGACTGATCATGGTCCTTGTCATTTTCATTGTCGGCGAAGCAGGAACCATCGGCGGCAGGAAGCTGCTTGACGCCGCCTGGAAACGGCATAATACAGAACAGTTTATGAAACAGATTCGGAATGAAGAAACCAATGCGATGAATCTGTTGGATGAAGTGCCGTTGGAAACATGCAATTCGGCCATGAAAGCCGGTTATGTCAGCATGGATATGAAGAAAATGTTATGGAATGATATGACGTTCTACTATGACGATGCGGATCTGAAGGAACAGCTGCTGGACATGCTGACAGACGACGAGCTGCCCCAGGCCCTGAAGTGGATGCTTGTGGAACAGACGTATTTGGAAAAAACGATCCGGCGCAGTTGTTTGATGCGGTAGGGCAGATGTTTCTGACAGCAGAGGATTATACCCATGCGGCGCTTGCCGCCGACAGTCTGTGCAATGTCCGGGACAGAGGAACGCGGATACCGCCGGAGGAAAATCTCTGGGCAAGAAAATACATCGCGCCTGTTTTTGCATCGCCACAGGATTATCCGGCGTATATCACCGTGGCCGCGGCGGAATCTGTTTCAAAATTTATTGACAATGGGGATGCGCTGTGGGAATCGGCCCAGAAGGCCATTCGTGAAACCATTGCGTCTGTACCGCTCACATCGGAAAATGAAGAGATCCTGACAGCCTGTTACCAGTGGGCGGCAAAAGAGGATACCATCAAAATCATGCTGGAACAGCTGCAGACGATCTGGAACAACAAAAACCGGTATGACGCCTGGCTGCCGAAGGCGGTTTTGAA
>CANRJG010000047.1 GCA_947630875.1 uncultured Lachnospiraceae bacterium | reverse complement strand
GAGAAATGGGTCGCGCTGATAAAACAATACTCCCACCCCACAGAATTGACCGCCGAGCTTCTGAACACTCTGATTGAGAAAATTGTGATTCACGAAGCAACGAAAGACGCGGACGGTATGCGGGAGCAGGAGATCGAGATTTACTACCGTTTCGTCGGTAAAATCGACTGACGGACGGAAAATGCACATTTATATCTTTAACTAAGTGAATCCGCTGACTCCCATTTGGATACCGCTTGATTGGTCACACCAAGAGCATTTGCAAGTTGTTCCTGTGTAAGACCTTTCTGCTTTCTAAGAAAGGCAATTTGTTCATGGATTTTAACTGTAGTCATTTTCAAGCACCTCGTGATTTTATTTTCGCAGCTGCAATTATATTTTAACGGTAAAAAAACGTCAAAAACAATGACGCATTAGTTTGACGAACCTGTGCTTTGTCCAACTTCCGGTTGGATGCTCTGTCCTAAAAATGCCGCCCGCAAAATGCAGGCGGCATAAGTAGTTATTTTACTTTCTCTATTGGCATCCAAATCTGAACGTTGCGTTCTGCCTTTGGCAGCCAATGATAGACGGCAAGCTCCGGGGCGTTTTTGAGCTGAAAGCCCATTTCCGGCATCCACTCCGTCAGGATCTGTATTCTCAACTTCAGCAGGTCAAAATAATCACAAATGGGATTTTTGACATCCCTCGTTTCAAAAACAGCATAAGTGGTTTCCGGGATCACGATATTTTGAAGACCTAAGTCTTCCACAAAATCGACACCGGTGACCTCTCTGTTATAAAGATTCTCTCTTTCCCATTCATCCAGCAGATGACAGTAATAATAGTCATAGCCTTCATCCGTGATGTTGGTGACCACGCAATGGGCGTCCGGATGCTTTCCGGATGCGCCACGGAGGAACCACTGTTTTCCCCTTGTTGTTACAAAAAGTTGTTCTTCCTGACGCTCTCTTTCCTTGCCGTAGGGTACGCCGGAAAAATGCGCTTTGTATCCCGTCAAAATCATTTCCGGCTTCTTTTCAATTCTGTAGTCCATAAGTTTACCGCCTTCCAAAGAAAATTTCAGTACAAGGCGGGAATAGGATTTCAGCATACTGCCGTTTTCTCGAGCCTGCGACGGCAAGATACCATGGAAATTCCGAAATGCTTTCGCAAAGCTGTCCGGACTTTCATAGCCATACTTGAACGCAATGTCGAGCACCTTTGCATCGCTTGTGGCGAGCTCTGTACCCGCAAGCGACAATCGGCGATTTCGGATATACTCGCCGATGGTAAAACCGCAAAGGATACTGAACACGCGCTGAAAGTGATAGCTCGATGAAAAACTCTGCGCGGCGACTTTCTCGTAATCAATCGATTCTGTCAGATGTTCTTCGATATAGTCGATCGCTTTTTGCAATCCGGTTATCCAGTCCATGCTCTCCCTCCTTGTCTGCCTGTATTTTACCAAAAGGCGATTTAACTTTCCCGACATCCCGTGCTTTAGTTTATCGGTTAAGAATAATCGTCGTCAGAGACTTTTTCTGGCCTTTGGTCGGCTCTTTCAACTTGCCGTTTTTAAGAAGTACGGTGATACAGTGCAGCAAAAACCACCCGTCGGAGTGAAAAAGAAACTGTAATTCATACTGTTTCATTTTTCGCAAATGCGCCGGAACCGATTTCAGCATCGCCTCGACATAAGGTGCCTTCAGCGCATCAAAGTCCTTCTGATACTTTACCTTGATCCGCTCACCGATAGCAAGCAATTTGTCGCGGATTTCGTTACTTGACAAAATAACGATCTGCCATGATGACTTGAAATTTCCGTCGTAGTCACCGCCTGTCTTTATCAATCCGCGTTCCGCAAGCCACGCATACTCGTCCTTTGACAAAGCACTGTCTTCCTCCCGACGGTAGAGCGAGAGCACCCGTTTGACATCCTCCGAAAAGTTCGGAGTCGGAGGTTCCCGATCCGACCATTCGCTGTTTATCTGCCACAGCATTCGGCCGCCTGACACGTTCCACATCGGTCCGCTCCAGTTTTTCATATAAACGTAGTCCTCCGGGAGTGTCAAATGAATTGGCACAACCGTTGCATTGTAAATGTTGTGCGCCCCGTCCGGGCGGTAAGTGGCAACTTCCTCAAACGAAATATGCCGGTCCATCAGTTTTTCGCCCGAGCAAGCGGCGATATACGGAATCAGCGTCCAGAGAAGAAAGTTGCGGTCGGCGCGCGGCGATTCGGTAAGGGAAACAGGCTTGTCTGTCTGATTGCAGACAATATCCGGGTCGTCAAGGATCCCGGAGTTCGTCAGCTCGTCGTATAAATCCTTTGCAAACAACGCCGCGGCACGCCGATACATATCATTTTGCATGGTAAGCAGTTCGGACGTCGGCTCGCTGATAAGGAAATTGACGAGATATTTTCCCTTTTCGAGCCGCAGAAAGCCGTATTCCGCTAAGAAGTCTGCCTCCGTTTCCACATATACAGGGGAAACGCCCAAATCGTCGGCAATTTCGTTGACCGTTTTCGCCTCGTTTCGCACGCTGTAGCAGATATTCTGGGAAAGCGCAGACCGGAAAAATTCCTCGGGAGATTTTTTGCCGACGTAACCGTTCATCCCGTAGGAGTCAAATTTAATCGGATTAAATTTCAGTTCACTTGCATTTCTCATCGTTTCCATCCCTCGTTTCAGTTCTTTTTTGGCTTCAAACAAGTGCCATTTGATCGTGCCGAGAGGAATACCCAGTTCTTTTGCAATATCAGCCTGCCTACGATTCTCAAAATAATACGCAATCACGATTCTTCTTTGCAACTTCGAAAGATAAGCAATCTCAGTTTGGAGACGATGGATCGCTTCTGTGTTGTCGTCGAGGTCCGGCTCAGAGCACGGATCTGCGATCAGCTCCGCAATCTCATCAACAGAAACACCGACCATACTTTTCGCAGCATCACGATAATAGTTGCTGAGCGTGTTATGGGCAATGGTCCAGATGAATTTTCCCATGTCCGCAACGTCATCCTTAACAAGGAGTGCGCGGAACGCTCTTATTGCAATCTCCTGCGACAGATCCTCTGCATCGTGGATGCTTTTACACCTCTTCAGAGCAAATCCGAATATGGGTTTCAGGTATTCCGTTATCGTTTTCTCTACGTCCTGACTTTTCACTTATTTGTACCTCATTGAGAGCTTTCACCCATATAAACACGGGAATCTGAAAAAGGTTGGAACTTTTTCATAAAATTTTCTCCGCACTGTTTTCTTTCAGATTTCCCAAACACCAATATAGCGCCGGAGTGCTGATATTCGGATAGACGTTATACTTGACAAAAATCTGCATGCGCGGGGAAATCTTGTTCTCTATTAAAATATCGATTGCCTGCAAGATTTCCTGATAAGCACCCTTCCTGCCTGTATAAAAATCAGTGGCCGTCTCCCCGCCGAAAAGCGTAAGCTGCGCTTTTGACACTCCAAGAGAAACGAGCCATTTCACATACTTGCTATCCCGCACAATGCGCCATACGCTGATAAGTTCGAAATGCGGCGTGATTTTATCAGATAATTGCTTTCGTAACTCCCAAAGTTCTTTATAGTTGTCCTTGAAATCAGGTTCTCTGTTCCAATCGAAAACTTCAAACTCACTGGTATAAGGCCTGAACTGTGCAGCAATTTCTGTCAGATCAGTGACTGTCATATGTCCGTTTGGGGGATGTCCTACCCAGCAATGTCTGCAGCGGTTGGGACATCCGAACATGTCCAGACAGAGAGCCATTTTTTTAAATTTGACTTCCATATTCTTATATCCTCCGATCATTCAATTATGATCTGTTAATGACATTGCTCCATACCTCTCCGATTTCTGTCTGCTTCACCCCTCACCTGTCGTAATACTGCGCCTGTGCATACCACAGCGCATGGTATTTTCCCTGCGGATCTTCCAGCAGCTTCTCATGGGTGCCCTGCTGGACGATCTGCCCATGGTCAAACACCGCAATCACATCGCAGAACCGGCAGGAAGCCAGCCGGTGGCTGATATAAACTGCCGTCTTATCCTCCACAATATCGTCAAACCGGGTATATACTTCAAATTCCGCCGCCGGATCCAGCGCTGCCGTAGGCTCGTCTAAGACGATAAAGGGAGCATTTCGGTACAGGGTACGGGCAAGGGCAATCTTCTGGCTTTCTCCGCCGGAAATATCCACGCCGTCGTCGCTGATATCCTTGTACAGATAAGTGTCCAGACCCTCCGGCAATTCCGCAAGACGCTGTCCGAAGCCTGCGTCTTCCAGACACTGCTTCGCCTGCGACCTGTCATAGGTCACGCTTCCAGCTACATTCTGCCCCAGCGGATAGGCAAAGAGGCTGTAATCCTGAAATACCACACTAAAAACAGACATATATTCCTGATAATCGTATTTTTTAATATCAATGCCGTTTAAAAGGATCTCCCCTTCCGTGGGATCGTACAGACGGCAAAGCAGTTTGATAAACGTAGTCTTGCCGCTTCCGTTCATGCCCACGACCGCCAGCCGCTGGCCGATCTTAAATTTCATGGAAACATTTTTCAGGGCATAGGTATCGCTCCCGGGATAACGGAAAGAAACATTGCGAAACTCGATCTCGTAATCACGGTCGATCCGCTTTTCCACCGTCAGGCTGCCCTGATACATCTGGTTGGGAATGTCCAGAAATTCAAAGGTCGGCTTCAGAAAAGATGCGTTGTTGCGCATATTTCCCACGATTCGAATCAGTCCGCCGATGCTGCCGGACAGTCTGGTAATGGAAGCCACGTACTGGGTCACGGCGCCAATGCCAAAGGCGCCGCCCAGTGCTTTCAGGCATACAAACAAATATACCACGCCGGTAAACACCACCGACAGAGCTGCGGACGCAGCCTGATAAAGTCCCAACGATCCTCTGGAAAGTCTGGCGAACAAGCCTTTGGAACTATAGAGAAACGTCTTATCATTCATGACCCGGTAACACATCCGGTCCTGCCGATAAATCCGGATATCTGCTGCCATGGCATTTTCAAATCCAAGGACTCCGAAAAATGAAACCAGACGATTGGCCTCTTTTCTTACATTTGCTTTCCGTGCAGCATAGCTCCCTGCTTTATTGGAAAGCACAGGCGACAGGCAGGTGACGGCAATCACCACGACAGCCATGACAAGTAAAAACAGCGGACTGTTTAACAACGTATACCTTCCGGCACTATCCGGCACAGGACTGGTAAATAAGGATATCGTCAGAGCAGAGCCGCCGGAAAAAGTCAGGACTGCAGAAAGCAGTTTTTCCACATGACTGCAGGTATTGCCCATTCCCATGCCCAGGCACCAGCGATTCTGCTCGATGTTATCGTACAGCGCCCAGGTACTGCTGCAGTCTGCATCCGCGTAGTCCATGGTCATCACTTTATCGGACAAAAACTGCATGACTTTATAATACTGGCAGGCGCTTTCCGATTGTTTCCACTTGTTCAGTAAAGCACCCGCAAGGGACAGAACTGCCGCCAAAACCAGGTTCAGCAATACCAGTCTCGTAACCGTATCCGCAGCCGCGCCTTCTGTCAAAGCAGACAGAAGCTGTGCTGACAGATAAATTCCCACATAGGGCGTCAGGGCACTCCATACCACACTTACCATTCTGGAAATGACTGCCTTTTGATCTTTTTGACAGATCAGCAAAAAGGCCCGCCGGTTGAGGCGCATGGCCTCCTTCTTGGATAAAAGCGGTTGATCTGTTTTCATGCGTTTGCACCCCCTATACTATATATTTTTCCCTGGCCATCCGGCGTTTCCCGATAATACCTGCTTTGCAGCGCAAACAATTCCGCATACTCGCCGCCCAGCTCCACCAGTTCCTCATGAGTGCCTTCCTCAGCAATCCGGTGGCCGCTAAGAAGAATCACACGGTCACAGAAACGGGTGGAAGCCAGCCGGTGGGAAATGTAAATACAAGTGCGTCCGCCGGACAGCTGATCGTACTTATTGTACATATCCGCCTCTGCAATGGGATCTAAGGCCGCTGTCGGTTCGTCCAGAATGAAAATGGATGCATTTTTGTAAAGCGCCCTTGCAAGCATCAGTTTCTGGGTTTCTCCGCCGGACAGTTCGGTTCCGTCCTCATATACCTGCCGGTTTAAATATGTCTCGTAGCCATCTTTCAAAGAATCGACCTTTTCATCCAGTCCTGCTTTTTTCACGCATTCAACTACACGGGAACGCTCCTGCCCCTCCTCTGTCTGCGCCACATTGGTAGCGATGGTGGCCGGAAGCAGGGAAAAATCCTGAAATACAGCGGTAATCATCGCATAATACTCCGCCCGGTTATACGTTCTGATATCAACGCCGTCTAAAAGCACCCGTCCCTTTGTGGGATCGAACAGTCCGCAGAGCAGCTTCACCAGTGTTGTCTTACCCGCGCCGTTTTTGCCCACCACGGCGATTTTTTCTCCCGGGCGGATCGTCAGACAGATATCCGACAGCGTGTCCTCCTGCGCTCCCGGATACCGGTAAGAAACATGATCCAGCTGCAATGCATGCCCCACATCAGAAGAAGGCTCCAAATGCGCTCCGTCTTCGAACCGGAAGGGTTCCGGGTATTCCAGAAATTCCCGCACGGAAGACAGCACCAGACATTGACTGTAAAGCCTGCTCATGCGTTTTAAAATCCCGTTGACCCAGCCGGAAAAATTTCCTGCTGCAGAAAAATAGAGCAGAAATTCCGCTGCACTCAGCTGTCCGGCCAGCACAAGCCGCACGAGGATCCAATACGCCAGGCCATTCCGTAAAAATGTCAGCGTTAAATCCAGAATCTTGCCCCATATGGCAACATTTCCCATCCGCCGACTGTAGGCCGTATAGGCATCCATCGCTTTTTCCGTAACCTCATCAAACCACGGTTTTAATCCAAAAATCCGGATTTCCTTAGCAGACTTCAGTTTTTTCCCGCCCCGCACTTCATACCAGATACGGTTTTCCAGATCTCCTCTTTCCTCCCGATAACGGTATTCATAGGCGGACAGCCTCCGATTAACAAAATAGCCTGTCAGCGCCGTGATCACGATGACCGTCATGAACCAGACGTTTAATGTTGCCAGCAGGCACACATAAATAACAAAACCTGCCAGATCCCGCAGAAAACCCGACAGGGTTTCCCATACTGCCTCCGTCGCTTCCTGGCCGTTTTGTGTGCATTTCCTGGCAATTCCCCGCAATTTCAGGAACTTTGATTCCATCAGATTGGAATAGGACGTGGTATTGCATTTTTGATTAATATCTCCCAATATTGCGATTCTAAGGGTACATCTGCCATATAGTGTGTTTGTGTCCACATAGGCAGATGCCGCAGAGCAAACCAGCAGCATTCCCACAAAACTGATAATCACAGTCAATAATTGCCCGAAGGATACTCTGCGCTCTACAGCAGACAAAATAGAAGGCGCCAGATACAGATTCACCAGATTGGAGGCCACTGCCAGCGCTGCCTGCAGCAGGCACAGCACCAGCACCTTTTTTTCTTTTTTGCGCCATGCCAGTCCCGTCATCCAGGCACAGCAACGCCACATCGAATAGCGGGGCTTTTCGGATTTTTTCTTTTTCAAGGCAGATACCTCCTTTCTAACTGCCAATATCATACCACACATCGCCTTTTACAGAACATTTTAGGGACAAACGGTTGTTTTCAGGGGACGAAATGCAGGTTTGACGGCAATTTTAATTTTGGAAAGCATATGAGAAAAATACATTAAAATTTTATTTACCATTTTCATAATAATCTTGATTTTGGAAAATAAATTGGGCATAATAGAGACGGAGGTGAGTCAAAATGAAGCTGATCGAGCGAAGAATGTATTTGGATAAAATCATCAGTGTTATGGGGACGCCGGATATCAAGGTAATTACCGGAGTCCGTCGCTGTGGAAAGTCCAAGTTGCTGGAGGCTTTCAAATCCTATATTGAGAAGGAATTCCCGGACTCCAACATCATTCATATTAACTTTAATCTGCCGGAATTTGACTATCTGCTCAAATACCGTCCTTTGTATGACTATGTCAATAAGAAATATGAAGACGGCAAACAGAACTTTGTCTTAATTGACGAAGTACAGATGTGTGCCAATTTTGAAAAGGCAATCAACGGCCTCCACTCTAAAGAGAAGTACGACATCTATATTACCGGCTCCAATGCGTTTCTGCTCAGTTCGGATCTGGCTACCCTGTTTACCGGCAGAACCTTTGAAATCAAGGTGTATCCGTTTTCTTTCCGAGAGTACCTGCAGTATTTTGAGGATACAGATCGGTATGGAGCGTTTGAACGATATATGCTGGAAGGCGGAATGGCCGGCTCCTATCTTTACAAAGATCAGGAAGCAAAATACGACTATATTGCGGATGTGTTCAATACGCTCATCATACGGGATATCCGGCAGAAATACAAAATCCGGAATATTCAGTTGATGAATCAGATCGTGGATTTTTTGATGGATAATGTATCCAATCTTTCTTCCGCAAGAAGCATTACCAATACACTGAGCAGCATGAAAGAGAACGTCAATCACGTGACAGTCAGCTCTTATATGCAGTATCTCTGCAATGCGTTTGCTTTTTACAGAATTCGCAGATATGACATTAAGGGGAAAAAGTACCTTTCCAGCAATGATAAGTATTATCTAAGCGATCATACCTTCCGTTATGCCAAGCTCGGTACAAAGAATCTTGATTACGGCCGAGTGTTGGAAAACATCGTGGCAATGGAACTGCTGCGCAGAGGATATGAAGTATATGCAGGGGTTCTCTATAAGAAAGAAATTGATTTTGTGGCAATCCGCCGCAGCGAGAAAATATATATTCAGGTATCTGATCAGATCAGCGATAAAACTACCTTTGAGCGGGAAGCAGCTCCTTTGCTGCAGATCAAAGACGCGTACCCCAAAATGATCCTTTCTCGCACACGTCACGACGAGTCCCAGTATGAGGGAATCAGGATCCTGGATGTGGCGGATTGGCTTCTATGAGTTGAAGGTTTGGTGACCCTTCGTTTTTCCGATCCGCCACTTTATCACACCTGAGGAATGAGGATTTCCGTGGTAAAAGCGCCGTCCTCACTGTTGCGGCTGATATACCCGTCCAGCCGTTCAATGATCGTATCCATTCTTACAAGTCCAAATCCGTGACCCTCGCCTTTGGTGGAACGAAACCTCCCGTTGACCTTCTTCTGCTTTTTTGTGGCAGTAAAATTGGTAAAGGAAATGTAGAGCTGGGTCTGTTTCATATCCATATAGATACGGATGAGACGCTTGTCCTCCGGCAGCGCCAGACATGCCTCGATGGCATTATCAAAGAGATTGCCGATGATCACGCACAGATCCAGTTCGGAGGTCTTTAATGCCACCGGAATATACACGTCTGCCTTTACAGGGATCTTCTTCGATCTGGCAAGGGAAATCTTACTGTTCAAAATCGCGTCCGCCATGGGATTTCCGGTTTTGATCACTGTATCGACCGTATTCAGATCCGTGTCCAGCTCATCCAGATAAACCTTGATCGCTTCCATGTCGCCGTTTGCCGCATAGGCTTTCATGGTCTGGATGTGATTGCGGTAATCGTGCCGCCAGCCCCGGATCTGTTTATACATATTTTCCACTTCCGCATAATGGGTCTCAATGAGCTCCCGCTGATACGCCGCAAGCCTCTGATCGATCTTTCTGGAAATCAAATGATTCATACTGAAGCTCCTTTTTCATTCATATGCGATAAATGCCCTGTTTAAAGAATCATACTGTCCTCTGGGAAGCGGCAGCATCTCTCCTCCGGTAAGAAAGACATCTGACTTTGTGATCCGTTCGATACAGGAGAGATTTACAATATAGGAACGCCCCATGCGGTAAAACCGCTCGTCCAGTTCCCGCTGAAATTCCCCCAGTGTCTTTTTTACGGTATACGCTTCTTTGGCATGGACCGTCACATAATTATGCTGCACTTCCAGATACCTGATCTCATGTACAGGCACACGCACTGTCTCTCCGCCGCAGGAAAGAATCAGTACCCGCTCATTTTTCTGCAGCTTCATAACAGCCCGGTCCAGGATCTGAAAGAGCTTCTCCTCTTTTACCGGCTTCATCAGATAGTGGAGGGCTGCCACCTCATACCCTTCCGCTATGTAATCCGAATACCCGGTAATAAAAATGATCTGCACGCTTTCGTTATCCCGGCGAATCTCTTTTGCCAGCGCTACACCGTTCATGGAAGCCATCTCGATGTCCAGCAGCAGGATATCATAATCCTTCTGCTCCGCATATCGAAACAGAAAACTTTCCCCGGAAGAAAAGATCTCAACCGCTGCCTGTGCCTGCCTCATTGCTGCCCATTTTTTTACCTGATCCGCTATATATTGTGCATCTGTCTCCACATCATCGCAGACTGCAATTCTGTATTCCATTTGATTTCCTTTACACATTCTATTCTAACGAATTTCTGTTTATGGTTTTTTTCTTTATCGTTGCGTATATCAAAAAGTGAATTTTAATTATTGGGTACCTGTCAGTTCCGGATTGGCACACTTTTTTGCTCTTTGCCGGGTGACCTCATACATCAGTATAGAAGCAGCGCAGCTTACGTTAAAGGAAGATGCGTAGGAATTTTCCGCCATTGGGATGGTGCAAAGCCTGTCGCAAAATTCCTTAAATGCTTTATTTAAGCCCATCGTCTCATTTCCCGTCATCAGCAGCAATGGCACGGTCAGATCTGTATCGTAAATGGGATATTCATGGTGCGCCGTAGTTCCAATGGTCGTAAAATCCGGATATTTGCTTTTCAGCTTCGCAATATAGGCATACAGCGCTGTGTTGTCTGTGACTCTGACCACTGGCAGTTTAAAAAATGAGCCCATTGCAGAAACCACTACATCGGGATCATACAAGTCCACTCCATGACCGGTCATAATCAGCAGATCCGCTCCCAATGCATCACACGAGCGTATCATTGTCCCGAGATTTCCTTTGTTTGACGGACGGTCAAACAGGACAAGAAAGGGCGTTTCCGACAAAGGAACAGCTTCCAGACTGTCTTCCCGCATTTCAATGACCGCCATCAATTCCGAAGTATCCTCTTTTCCACTCAGCTCCGCCATAAGTTCCGGTGTCAGACAATAATTCATATCCGTATCCACTTGACGGATCATTTTTCTTGCCCAGTCGGAAAGGCTGTCCTTGTTATACAGAAAAGACTTGATTTTCCAGTGATTATTGACAGCTTCATTAAGACTGCGGACGCTTTCTACCAAAAATTCATGATATTTGTACCGTTTATTCCGATTCGTTTTTAACACCTGAAATTTTTGAAAAGCAGCGTTTTTGCTGTAGATTTTAGTCTCTTTCATATGGCCGTCTCCATTGTATAATTTCTTCTCTGATTTCTATTTTCCTTCATCCTTCTTTTTGTTGAATCAATACAATTTCTGCACAAAAAATCAGGCATTTCTGCCCGATACAACCATAGTCTAATAGAAAAAACAAACCTTAAATTCATAATACTTTGGCACTTTTATACCTCCATATACTTTTTGTTATTCCTATAATAATCTAACACGAAACTTCTAAAAATACAACCGTTTCAAAACTTGCAACTTCCCGTTTATCATAGTATCACATTATATGGACATCAAGTTTATCACCCAATTCAAAAAAGATTTGAAGCTGGCACAAGAAAGTAAAAAACTCTGCGGAAACAAAATCTCCGCAGAGTCTTCTTATCCTTGCTTCATTTCTGTGTTTCGTTCTTATAACGTAAACTTTCTGCTCTTTTACAACTCTGATCCTGCAGCCTGTTTTTCTGCAATCACGATCTCTACGCCCTTTTCATCAAACTGCTTCAGATCTTCCTCGGCAGCGTCCCAGTCTGTAATCATTATATTCATACGCTCCACGGGGCAGATACTGATAATAGAATCAAACCCGATTTTTTCCGTGGGAAACAGGCCGATGGTCTGTTTTGCGCTGTCCATCACCGCATTCATGAATCCCACGTGAGAGGATACCTGCACGGAAAGGCCAAATTCTGCGGAAACAAACGCTGACGTAATAAAACATTTGTCAAACCGGAGTCTTCTGACCATCTCAATGGCAAATGCATCGTAGCAATTCCCCTTATCGTTCATCTCGCCGCCTATGAGAATCACTTTTACATTTTCCTTTGCCCGCAGTTCCTCGGCAATCACAATCGAATTGGTAACTACCCGTACCTTGATATGATCCGGAATATTCTGTGCAATCAAATAGCCTACGGTTGCTGAGGCCAGAAAAATCACGTCATTCTGATTGATCATGGATACCGCTTTCATTGCAATGGCAAAATAGTTTTCTTTCACAGAAGAAATATCCCTTATGGTGTTTTTTGCAGGCCGCCCCAGCGCCACCTGATGCATCGGCAGCGCCCCGCCGTGTGTGCGCTTCAACAGTCCTTTTTCTTCCAGCAGACGCAAATCCCGCTTTGCAGAATCGTAACTGACGCCGAACTGTGCCTGAATATCACCGGTGGTGATACTTCCTTTTTCCTGCAGCCAATCCAATATGGCACGATGTCGTTCTTCAATAAACATATTTTTACATCTCCTTAGAATTCTTTCTGACGAATTGGATACCGGTATTATTCGTTAATGCTATTATAGGACAATCGTTAATAATTGTCAACATATAATTTCACGTTTATTCCCGTTTTTTAGATTTCAAATTCATTTCCTATGCAAAAAGGAACGTCTGGCGGACAATTTGGAAGGATAGACAGCATTCGTGCGGTTGAAGGCCGGGGGTATTTTTGATATACTCAAAAAAATCGAAAGTTCTGAATGGAGAAGTTGTGGGAACAGGAATTATTATATGCGGTTTAAATGGCGCAGGGAAAAGCACCATAGGAAAAGTCTTGGCAAAAGAGCTGAATTTCTATTTTATTGATATTGAGGAATTGTATTTCCCAAAGACAGACCCTCATTATACGTATGCTTCTCCACGCACCCGCAAGGAAGTGGAACAACTTCTTTTCCGTGAGATGAATGCACATAGAGATTTTGTATTTGCTTCTGTAAAAGGGAATTATGGAGAGAATATCTGCTTGTTTTTCCAATATGCCGTGTTCATTGATGCCCCGAAAGATATTCGGCTGCAGCGGGTGAAAGAACGCTCTTTCCATAAATTTGGCAGCAGAATGCTGCCCGGTGGGGACTTATACGAGCAGGAAGAAGCTTTCTTCCGCTTTGTGAAATCCAGAGCAGAGAATACGGTTAAAAAATGGGTACAATCGTTAAGCTGTCCTGTAATACGGGTAGATGGAACAAAGCCGATTGAAGAAAATGTAAGATTCATTATGAAACGGATACGAAGCTGCTAAACAATGGGAGGTTGATCGAGGTGCGGACAAAAAGTGCAGAAGATCTGACGTTTTTATATGCAAAATTATCAAAGCATCCATTGCTGCTTCTGGATCAGAAAAAGCGGACACAGTTTGACGAATTGTATGATCAGGAATTGGCCCGCTTCTATACTGTTGTTCCTGCCGGGCAGAATAAAACAGAAGCACCGGCAGAACTGATCGATGCTATGACGCGGCTGACTATGTTTTTCCACGATGGACATACAAATATTGCGCTGCCATACACGCCGCAGGACAAGTGTCTGCATATTCCATGTGATTGGCAGGACGACAGGCTGCTGCTTTTACAGGATTATGAAGATATACCGGCCGGAAGTCAGATCACAGCCATAGAAAATACATCCATTGAAGATATCGTTGACTGCATGGCGAAAAGGATTCCCCACGAAAACATCTATCTGGTAAAAAGCAGGCTGGTTGCTTATCCATATAAAAACTACCATCTTTTCAGTGAAATGAATTTAAAATTCCTGTTTCATCGGGAAAACTGTGAGATTGCCTTTTCGGTTGATGGGAAAATACAAAAGAAGCCTTGTAAAATGCAGAATTACAACGGCTTCCTGCAATTTAAAGAAGAAAATGATTTTCTTTCGGGTCTATCCCAAAGATTGTGTAAACCTCCAAACTGATGTAAGATAAAATTACTCAGTTTGGAGGTTTTATTA
>CANRJG010000046.1 GCA_947630875.1 uncultured Lachnospiraceae bacterium | reverse complement strand
TGGTAGAGCTGATGTGCAGGCGGTACGCGTCTTCACCAAAGCAGGCTTTGAAGGCCGTCGTCTCTACTTTGTCATTCAGCGAAGTACCTGTGCCGTGGGCATTGACGTAGGTAGTGGCAGGATCATAGTCCACCCCTTCCAGCGACTGACGAATCGCACGGATGGTCTGTGTGGCTTCCGGATCCGGCGCCGTCACGTGATGCGCGTCGCAGGTTGCGCCATAGCCGCAGACCTCCGCATAGATTTTCGCACCCCGCGCTTTCGCGTGTTCATATTCTTCCAGAATCAGTACGGCTGCGCCTTCACCCAGCACAAAACCGGCTCTTCTCCGATCGAAGGGCAGGGACGCTGCTTCCGGATCCTCCGACTGAGACAATGCCATACAGTTAACAAATCCCGCAATCGCCAGAGGATTCACCGCCGCTTCGCTGCCGCCGCAGATGGCGGCTGTCACATATCCGTCTTTGATGGCCCGGTAAGCTTCTCCGATGGCTGTGGAACCGGTGGCGCAGGCTGTGGAAACCGACATGGCGGGACCATGGGCATGGAACCGAATGGCGATCTGGCCCGCTGCCATATTGATGATCATCTTGGGTACAAACTGGGGATTCACCCCGGCTTCTCCTCTGGCCAGCAGCTTTTCCTCTTCTTCACAGATCGTACCGATGCCGCCTACACCGGAACCCACATAGACGGCCAGGTCATTTTCATCCACCTGTCCTAAAATACCGCTGTCATCCACCGCTTCCTGGGCGGCAGTCACCGCATACTGCACATACAGATCCGTCTTGCGGCGCACCAGCGGTGCAAAACATTTGGACGCATCAAAATCCTTCACTTCCGCGGCGACTTTGCATTTATAGTTCCCGGTATCAAAGCGTGTAACCGCGGCGACGCCGTTTTTCCCCGTCCGCAGTGCCTCAAAAAAAGAAGGCACGTCGTTTCCAATCGGCGTAACGGCGCCCATTCCTGTGACGACTACTCTTTTACTCATAAACAAAAAATCCTTTCCTGCTTTTCCTTTTACGCCCAACCGGCGCGAAAGGAAGCCTTATATCGCAATGCCTCCGTCGATGCGGATCACCTCGCCGGTGATATAATCCGCCCCGTCGGACGCAAGGAAACCAACCAGCTTTGCAACCTCTTCCGCCTTTGCATAACGGTGCAGCGGAATACTTTTTTCCACTGCTTCCCGGTTCAGCGGAAGCGCTGCTGTCATGTCCGTCTCCACAAATCCCGGCGCCACTGCGTTGCAGGTAATGTTTCTGGCTGCCAGTTCCTTAGCCAGGGTTTTGGTCAGGCCGATGAGGCCCGCCTTGGCCGCGGCGTAATTGCTCTGGCCTGCGTTTCCGGTCAGGCCGGCAACCGAAGAAATGTTGATGATCTTTCCGCTTCTTTTTTTCACCATCAGCGGAATCACCTGCTTCGCGCATTTAAACGCACCGGACAGATTGATATCAATGACCTGCTCAAATTCCTCTTCCCGCATGGTCATGGCCAGCTTGTCTTTGTTAATTCCGGCATTATTCACCAGAATGTCCACCGTCTGAAACGCCTCCGTCACGCTGCGGAAGGTTTCCCGCACCTGGACCGTATCGGACACGTCACAGCGAAATGCGGCCGACTTCACGTCATATGCCGAAAGCAGCGCCAGGGTCTCTTCTGCCGCCGCTTCATTGCCCGCATAGAGGAACGCAACGTCCGCGCCCTGCTTTGCCAGCTCAATGCAGACCGCCCGGCCGATGCCTCTGGAACCGCCGGTGACCACAGCCACCTTTCCCTTAAGCATCTGCCAGCACCTCCTTCGCGATTTTTTCACAGTCCTCCGCGGTTTCCGCCGTAAACGTGCGGCAGTCCGGCGCAATCTTCTGAATCAGTTTGGTCAGCACACTGCCCACACCGGTTTCAATAAAGGTATCGATGCCCTGTTCCGTCATATGACGAATGGTCTTTTCCCAAAGCACCGGGTGATTCATCTGTTTTGACAGGGTATCCGCAACGGCACCCGCATAGGGCGCGGCCGTATAATTGGAATACACCGGAATGCGGGGCGTCTCAAAGGCCATCTGTCCCAAAACCGCTGCAAAAGAGGCCGCCGCTTTGTCCATAAAGGGCGAATGGAAACCGCCTGCCACTTTTAAGGGCAGGGCTCTGCCGCCGGCTTCCTTCACTTTTGCGGAAAATGCCGGCATTTCCTCCGCGGCTGCGGCAACCACCAGCTGTCCCGGGCAGTTGTAATTCACCGGATACACCTCGTGAAAGTGTTTGCAGAGTGCCTCCACTGCCGCATTGTCCAGTTTGACTACTGCGGCCATGGCAGTTTCTCTTTCTTTTGTGGCGTCGCCCATCCGTTTGCCGCGATCCGACGTCAGCACAAACCCGTCCAGCGGATCGATGGCACCGGCACAGGCAAGGGCAGGCAGTTCTCCCAGCGAAAAGCCGGCGGCTGCCGACGGATGTACGCCCAGCCCCTCCAGGCACAGCGCCGCTGCCAGATCTGCCAGATACAGGCAGGGCTGGGTGTTTTCGGTGGCCTTTAAGGTGGCTTCATCTCCCGTAAACATCTGCGCCAGTGTTCCCGGCCGCTTTGCTTCGGCAGCGTCAAACAGTGCCTTTACCGGCCCGCAGCTTTCATATAATTCTTTTCCCATGCCGGGATGCTGCGCACCCTGGCCGGGAAATACAAATGCTATTTTACCCATGATTTGCTCCTTCCCAGAAGCGTCTCACAATCCGTACAGACTTCATGAATGATATCCGCAGCGGTCATTTCTTCTTTTACCATGCCGGAAATCTGTCCGGCCAGGAAGCAGCCTCCGGCAGTATCGCCTTCCACTGCCGCGCGGCGCAGCGCACCCACGCCCAGATCCGCCACGTCTTCTGCCGTCGTCGTGGGTTCGTACTCCACGTGCAGGAAGTTGCGGCTGAATTTGTTCTTAATACAGCGGCAGGTATTGCCGCCGAACCGGCGTCCGGTGGTTACTGTGGAAATATCCGACGCGCGCAGCACCATATCTTTATAATTCTGATGCACGCCGCATTCCTTTGCCACCAGAAAACGGGTTCCCATCTGCACGCCGCAGGCGCCCAGCATCAGCGCCGCCGCCATGCCGCGGCCGTCTGCAATGCCGCCCGCCGCAAGCACCGGTATCTGCACCGCGTCACAAACCTGGGGTACGATGGCCATGGTGGTCAGTTCTCCGATATGTCCGCCGGACTCCTGTCCCTCTGCGATCAAAGCATCTGCGCCGGAACGCTCCGCCATCTTTGCGGAAGCCACGGAAGCCACCACCGGGATCACCCGGATGCCGGCTTCTTTCCATGCAGCCATATATTTTGCAGGAGAACCCGCGCCGGTAGTTACGACAGGTACTCCTTCCTCAATCACTGCCTGAGCGACAGAATCGGCATGCGGACTCATCAGCATGATATTTACGCCAAAGGGCCGGCTGGTCAGCGACCGCGCCAGCCGGATCTGCTCTTTCAGATATCCGGCTTCCGCATTCATCGCCGATATGATTCCTAAACCGCCCGCTTCGGAAACGGCGGCCGCCAGCCGTCCGTCGGAAATCCATGCCATACCGCCCTGAAAAACAGGGTAGGTGATGCCAAGCATCTCACATACAGGTGAAACAATCATCGCTTATTTCAGAGACTCCAGTTTCTCTACCAGTGCGCCAACCGTGCTGATGGACGGATCTGCTTCCATCGTAACGCCGAACACGTTTTCTACATCCATCATCATTTCCGCCATATCCAGAGAATCCAGTCCCAGATCGCTGAAAGAAGACTCCTCTGTGATTTCCTCTGCCGGAATTTCCAGTTTCTCTGCCAACATTTCTTTTACTTCATCAAGTACCATGATTCTTCTCCTTATTTTTTATTCATTTTTATACAGGAACCGATCCCTTCGATCCGCATACGCCCTTTGCTTTGCGCTGCCGCGCTCTGCGGTTCAGCTCTTCAAAACGGCTGCACAGCTTCTGCAGTGTCGCATACATGATCTCCAGATGCTCTCTGGGTATTCCCTCATCAAGAAAGTCCTGGATTTCACGGGCATTGCGATGAACGATCTCGCCGATCTTCTGCCCCTGCCCGCTCAATGTCAGCTTCGCACCGTAGCGCCGCTTTCCGTCCGTCTTTTTGTCCCAGACCACCAGTCCCTTTTCACTGAGAGACTGCACGCCCCGGGAAATCAGCGAACGGTCCAGATTGCAGGCACGGGAAAGCGCTTCCGCCGACAGGCCTTCCGGATTTTCATAAAGTACAAACATCATGAACACTTCGCCGTTTTTTAAATTCAGCGGCTGTGCCCGGTCCGACTTTACCCGTTCCAGATTTTTCTGTACAGCGGTAATGATATTGGAAAGTCTGACAAAACCGCTGACCGCGGCTTCTTCTTTCTCCATGAGTTGACCCCTTTCCTTTTTTGCAAAATATTGATGGCTCAATATTTGCGGAGTAAACTATAGCACAAAACCATAGACGCGTCAATATACTTTCCCGGAAAAAAACAGTCATTTTTCGCAGGGTTCCAGGGAATGCGACAAAAGTTTTTTCTTTTCGTTTTCTTTCATTACAATTGAATATACGGATGTTTTATGATAGAATAGGCCCAAAATCGTTCATAGAAAGAAAGGTATGATTCCCATGCGGCTGGAATTGAAAAATATTGAAAAAAGCTTCGGCGCCAATCAGGTATTAAAAGGTGTATCCTTTACCGCAGAAGGCGGCGCGGCCTGTGGTCTGCTGGGCCGCAACGGCGCCGGCAAAACCACGTCCTTACGCATCCTCATGGATGTATTTCCGGCGGATGCGGGCGAGGTCCTCTACGACGGAAAACCGGTGGATTACGCGACGATTCGTTTCGGCTATCTGCCGGAGGAGCGCGGCCTCTATCCGAAAAAGAAAATTCTGGAACAGCTCGTCTATTTCTGTGAGCTGAAAGGAATGTCCCGCAAAGACGCGGTGAAAGCCGCCGACGCATGGCTGGAACGCATCGGCATGTCCGAATACAGAGACAAGCGTCTGGATACGCTTTCCAAAGGAAATCAACAAAAAATTCAGCTGATCACCGCCCTTGCCCATGATCCCCAGATCATTATTCTGGACGAACCCTTTTCCGGTCTGGATCCGGTCAATGCGATGCTGCTGAAAGACATTGTAAAAGAAGAAATTCAAAAGGGAAAAATCGTGCTGTTCTCCAGCCACCAGATGAATTATATTGAAGAATTCTGCGACCGGATCGCTGTCTTAAACGGCGGCCGCATTGTACTGTCCGGCGACCTGCGGGAAATCAAGCGCAGCTATCCGCGCAACCGTCTGGTCATCCATTCCGAGGCCGCGGCGCAGATCAAAGCGCTTCTTCCCTACCCCTGCAGTCCGGATGAAAACGGCGCGCTGCTTCTGACGCTGCCGGCGCCGGAAGCAAAGCAGCAGGTTATGCAGGAACTGACGCAGCGCTTTGATATTGATGCAATTTCTGTTTACGAACCGTCGCTGAATGATATTTTCGTCGAATATACGAAACAATCTGCCGACGGGGATGGAAAGGAGGCGATTTGATGAACCAGTTTCGGAAAATACTTCGCTTTGAACTGAAAAACTATTTATCCAATAAAATTTTTGTCGGCGTCACGGTCTTTCTGCTGATTCTGATTGCGGGCGTATCCTTCTTTCCCCGCCTGAAAGAGGGGTTTTCGGCAATTGTTCCGGATTCTCATGAATCCGACGAGTCGCTGCCGCTGATGCTGATTGAAGCACCCTCCGCAGAGACTGCCGCCCAGGTGGAAGCCGGTTTTGCATCCGCTTTTCCGGAGTATCGCGTCACGATTACCACAGATGATGACGATACGATCCGGGACCAAATCATTTCCGGTACCGCGGAATGTGCGTTTTTGCTGGACAGCCTGACCTCATATGCGTATTATGTAAACAATCTTTCCATGTACGATACGAATACGGAAATTGCGGACACGGTGCTGCAGGAGCTTTACCGTACCAATGCCATGGTTTCGGCAGGACTGACGCCGGAGGAAGCCGCGTCGGTGCTTTCTGAGCCCATTGTGCATGAAACCAAAAGCCTCGGCAAGGATCAGATGCAGAATTTCTTCTATACTTATATCATGATTTTTGCCCTTTATATGGTCATTCTGCTCTACGGACAGATGGTGGCCACCAACGTCGCCGCTGAAAAAAGCTCCCGTGCCATGGAACTTCTGATTACCAGCGCCAAGCCGGTCAGCATGATGTTCGGCAAAATTTTGGCTTCCTGTATTGCCGGATTCGTCCAGTTGTTTGCCGTGTTCGGCTTCGCGCTGCTGTGTTTCCGGCTGAATCAGAATGTCTGGGACAACAATTCCCTGCTGACTTCCTTTTTCGGTATGCCGGTAAGTTTGTTTGTGTACATGCTGATCTTCTTCCTGCTGGGTTTTCTGATCTACGCCTTTTTGTTCGGGGCCGTGGGTTCCACCGCCTCGAAGCTGGAAGATATCAATACCGCTGTAATGCCGGTGACAACTCTGTTTGTCATTGCCTTTCTGGTGGTGGTAATGTCCATGTCCTCCGGCAACGTAGATACGCTGCTGATGAAAATCTGCTCATTCCTGCCTTTTACTTCGCCCATGGCGATGTTTACGCGAATTGCCATGAGCACGGTTCCCTTTTATGAAATTGCAGCTTCCATCGTCATTCTGATTGCTTCTGTCATCGGCATCGGTATCCTGTCCGCAAAAATATACCGGCTGGGCGTTTTGATGTACGGAAATCCGCCCAAGCTCACGACCATACTGAAACATCTGAAATAAACCCGCGGCGTGCGTCTGCTTTTTGCTTCGCATGCCGTGCAGTTTTTAACAAGGAGGGGCCATGTACCGGATATTGATTGTGGAAGACGACAAAGGCATCGCGGAAGGGATTCAGACCCAGCTGCTGGCCTGGGGCCTGACGGCGGTCTGCGCTGCAGATTTCCGCCATATCATGACAGAATTTGCCCGCTTCGATCCCCACCTGGTACTGCTGGACATTTCCCTTCCATTCTATAACGGCTATTACTGGTGTAAACAGATTCGCAGCGTTTCCAGGGTTCCCGTAATCTTTCTTTCCTCTGCGTCGGACAATATGAATATTGTAATGGCCATGAACATGGGCGGCGATGATTTCCTCGCCAAGCCCTTTGATCAGAGTGTGCTGACCGCCAAAATTCAGGCGCTGCTGCGCAGAACCTACGATTACGGCGCCGGCGTTTCCGTGCTGGAACACCGGGGCGCCCTGTTAAACACCGGCGACCAGACGCTGTCTTATGGCGAAGTGAAAATTACCCTGTCCAAAAATGAATACCGCATCCTTTCCACCCTGATGGAAGCAAAGGGCCGGGTCGTCAGCCGCGAAAAACTGATGGAGCAGCTCTGGGAAACTGATGCTTTCATTGATGAAAATACCCTGACCGTCAACGTCAACCGGCTCCGGAAAAAACTGGAAGCGGCAGGGCTGGCGGATTTTATCCGGACCCGTTTCGGCGTCGGTTACATCATCGAATAAACCATAAGGAGTTTTTCCATGCGTTTTCTTTTTTCATGGCTGAAACAGCGGCGGAAATGCATCTATTTCTTTCTGATTTCCTTTCTGATTCTCACCTGTATGTTTGCGCTGTACCATTTTCCCCTGACGGCAGTGCTCTATCCGTTTCTGCTGTGTGGACTCATCGGCACGATCTTTGCCGCCTCCGATCTGTACCGGACCCGAAAAATCCATCGGCTGCTGACACAGCAGGCGCAGATGCCGGCAGAAACCATGGACTTTCCCCCGGCGCAAACCATCCTCGAAGCCGATTATCAGGCGGTATTGTCCCGGCTGGAAGCGCAGATGAAGGCGCTGTCTGCGGAGACGGACGCCCGATATACCGACATGATGGACTATTATACGGTGTGGGTGCATCAGATCAAAACGCCCATCGCTTCCATGCGGCTGACTTTGAGCGGTGAGGACAGCAGCCTGTCCCGCAGGCTGCTGGAAGATCTGCAGCGCATCGAGCAGTACGTGGAAATGGTTCTGGCCTTTCTGCGGCTGGATTCCGATTCGACGGATTACGTCATCCGTGCCTGTGATCTGGATCTGATGATCCGCGCGGCGCTCAAAAAACTGCGGCTGCAGTTTATCAGCCGCCGGCTTTCCCTTTCCTGTGAACCGCTGCAGTTTTCTGTTGTGACAGACGAAAAATGGTTTTCCTTTGTTCTTGAACAGCTCCTTTCCAACGCGCTGAAATATACCCCCGCCGGAACGATCCGCATATCCATGGAA
Organism: uncultured Lachnospiraceae bacterium; assembly: GCA_947630875.1. Taxonomy (GTDB): domain Bacteria; phylum Bacillota; class Clostridia; order Lachnospirales; family Lachnospiraceae; genus CANRIM01. Next base: position 5,936 of record CANRJG010000046.1, on the reverse strand, counting down.
ACGCCCGGCATTCTGTGCATTCGCGATACCGGTATCGGCATTGCGCCGGAAGATCTGCCGCGCATTTTCGAAAAGGGCTATACCGGATATAATGGCCGTACAGATAAATCCGCCAGTGGCCTGGGGCTGTACTTATGTAAACAAATCTGTGACCGGCTGGGGCATCCGATTTTCGTGGAATCTGCCCTGAATCAGGGCACTGTCGTCCGGATTGACCTGAATCGGGACAAATGCATTGTGGAATAGTCTCCTTTTGCAGAAGGCGGTGACGATATGCTCCTGGCGCATGACGACTCTCTTTTTACCATCAGCCAGGCCGCAAAAGCCTGCGGCGTGTCCCGCAGTACCCTGATGCGGCTGGAAGACAAAGAACTTCTGATGCCTTCGTTTCAGCAGCCGGATAACGGATATCGGTATTATACCGTCTATGATCTTTTTCAAATCCGACAGCTCCGGCAATTTGACGCCATCGGACTGTCCGCCCCGGAAATCCGGAATTATTACGCCAGCGACGACGATCCTTCCGGTCTGCTTTCCATCCTGGAACCCAGACTGTGTCTGCTCAAACAGATCACCGAAGAATTGCAGATGCGGGTCCAGGGCAAACAGCAAACCGTTTTTGAACAGGTCACACTGCCATCGCTGCTCTGCTGTGTCATGGAGGGCAGCGGATACAACGCCCAGGATCGATACGACAAAACTGCCGTACTTTCTCACAAAATGGCCGAAAAAGGCTGGCCTTATCAATACATGCACACCGGTTTTTCCATTTGCCGGCGCAGCGATTATCTGGAAGGCCGCTGGGAGGAGCGGCCCGCGGCCTTTACGGTCTGTATTCCGGTTGTACCGGAAAAAGCGCCGTCGGACGCCGTTATGATTCCCGGCGGCGCGGCCCTTTCCATGCTGCATTACGGACCCGCCGAATCAGAAAAAGACCTGCTCTTTCAGCTGGCTGCCTATCTGCGCAGACACCGGCTGCAGCCCGACGGCTTTGTACGGGCCTTTGACCTGATGTATACGGCCATTCAGCAGCCCTTCCGAACCGATACCCGCTGTCTGCGGTATGTCATTCCCATCCTTCCCGACACATAAAAAACGGTACGGCGTCCTTTCGCAAAAGACCCGTACCGTTTTTATTCTGTTTCATTTGCAATTCTTATACTTCTCTTTTTTCTTTCGCTCCGCTGACAATATGATAATAGGCATTGGATGTCACCCGGTAAACCAGCGTATAAAACAGCGCAAATGCGATGACGCTGAGCAGCGTTGTCAGCAAATACAGCCGCACGTTATTGAGCTGAAACAGCAGCATGAGTTTGCGGATGATGGGAAAAGCAAAGCACAGGTGCAGCGCCGCCAGCCCCAATGGCAGGAAAAACACCGTCAGCAGCTGGGAATTGATGCTTTTGCGGATTTCCCGCTTCGTCATCCCCACCTTCTGCATGATTTCAAACCGGGCCTGATCCTCGTAGCCTTCCGAAATCTGTTTATAGTAAATGATCAGCACCGCGGCGAATACAAATACGATGCTCAGCAATATGCCCAGATAAAACAGGCCGCCGAACAAACTGTAAAAGTCCTGCTGCTCCCATTCTCTGCTTCTGCAGACGGACGTGCAGTCCTCCGGCAGTTCCAATGCGCTTAAGCGCTCGGAAAGCGCCATCTGTTCCTCTTTTTCCAGTCCCGTATCAAAATTGACGATCCACTGAAAAGACAGCATGGCGTCGCCGTTGAAATCCGCCAGGGCGTTTAAACCCTCCAGGGTGGTTTCCAGATCCGCCACCACCACGGTCATCTCCGGTACCAGTTCTTCCGGGAAGATCTCCTCCGCCCGGCCTTTGACCTGAAAACGGCTGCCGTTTCGAAATTCCAGCATATCCCCGATTTCATCCGTCCGGCTGCCGCAAATGAGCGCTTCCCCGGATGCCAGGCTTTCCTTTGCCCCGGTAATGGCGTTATAATCCGCCAGCGGCACAAAATAAAACTGTATCACATCGGAAAAAGTCACGGCGTTCCGCACCTTCGTCACGTCACATTCCACCGTACCGTCCTGCAGCAATCCGGTAATGATAGCTGACCGGCAGCGATACTGCTGTTCCATGGAAGCGCCCTGCTGTCGGGCCGTCGTATCAATGCTTTCCCAGACCGGTTCCAGCACTTCATCAGACAGCGCTTTGGCATACTTCGTCCGCATACTGAAATTGATTTCCCGGGGATACCGGGTGCGCAGCACATCCTCGCCGCCGAAATACAGGCAGGTGGTGGCCGATAAAATAACCAGCACCATGGTAGCCAGAATACAGATGGAGGCCAGCCCCGCGCCGTTGCGCTTCATCCGGTATTTCATGGAAGCAACGGACACAAAATGTTCCGGCCGATAATAATATTTCCGCCTGCGCTGCAGGATACGGCAAAACATGACGGATCCCGAGATCATTGTCAGATAAGTGCCGGCAATCACCATGAGCACCGCGCCGAAAAACGCCGCCAGCGCCGTAATGGGGTCTTCAATCGTGGCCGAAATATAATACGCGCCGCCCAAAAGCGCCAGTCCCAGAAAGCCCAGCAGCCAGTTGGCCTTCGGCGGTTTTTCTCCGGCATTTTCACTCTGCAGCAGCGCCATTGCGCTGGAAAAGCGAACCTGCCGCAGGGCGTTGAAAAACAGCAGCACAAAAATCACACCGAACACCAGCGCCGTCATGCACACGCCCGGCACAGAAACCGACAGCCGGTAGCTGATCTGATAGCCCATGAGATTGAACAGTCCCAGCTCCGCCGTCTTGGACAGGACGATGCCCAGAAGCAGGCCGCTGCCCAGGGAAAGCAGCAAAATAAACAGCGTTTCCCAGAACAGGATCCGGGCAATATTTTTCTTGCCCATACCTAAGATATTGTAAAGACCAAATTCCTTTTTCCGCCGCCGGATCAGGAATGAATTGGTATAGAACAGAAAGATACAGGAAAAAAACGCCATGATATTCCCGCCGAACCGCATCATTTCCCGGACGGTCTCAGAGCCTAAAGGCAGCGCCGATACCAGCCCGCCGTCCTGCAGAAAAACGATAATGTAATACATGGCCGTCATGGCGATACTGGTGAACAGATAAGGCAGGTACATCCGCCGGTTTTTGCGGATGCCCTCTATGGCCAGTTTCGGATAATATCCCGCTCTCATGCCTGCTTCCCTCCTGTCGCCAGTAAAATCAGGGTATCGGATATTTTCTGATAGAAGGCTTCAACCGTATCCGCGCCGCGGTAAATCTGATGAAACACCTCGCCGTCCCGGATAAACAGCACCCGGTTGGCGGTACTGGCCGCTTTCACCGAATGGGTCACCATCAGGATGGTCTGGCCCAACTCGTTGACCTCCGCAAACAGCCGCAGCAGCTCATCGGAAGCCTTCGAATCCAGCGCGCCGGTGGGTTCGTCCGCCAGAATCAGTTTCGGTTTTGTGATCATGGCTCTGGCCACCGCTGCCCGCTGCTTTTGCCCGCCTGACACTTCGTAAGGGTATTTTTTCAGAATATCCGTAATTCCCAGCCGCGCGGCAATGGGGATCAGCCGCTGATACATGTCCCGGTACAGCTGGCCCGCCAGCACCAGCGGCAGATAAATATTGTCCTCCAGGGTAAATGTATCCAGCAGGTTGAACTCCTGAAACACAAATCCCAGATTGTCCCTGCGAAACGCGGCCATGGCGGATTCTTTGATTTCGGAAAGATCCTTTCCATCTAAAATCACCCGGCCGCCCGTGGGATGATCCAGTGCCGCTAAGATATTGAGCAATGTGGTTTTTCCGGAGCCGCTTTCTCCCATAATGGCAATGTATTCTCCTTCTTCCACACTGAAATTCACATTTTTCAGCGCCGTCACCGGGTGGCACCCCAGCCGGCCGGCATAGGTCTTTTTCAGCCCGCTTACTTCCAGAATCTGCATCCTGTTTTCCTCCAAGTCCTTCTTCAAAATCTGTCTCCATTATAGCGGGCCAGGCGGCGCATTGCCATGGCTTCGGCTTACATTTTCCCTTTGTTTCTTACAGTTTTGTAAGAAATGGCCGCGGGTTTTCTTCCTCCTTCCCCAGCTGATTTTGAAGCGAGTGCCCTATAAAATCATTGCGAAAGAACTGGACGTTCCTGCCTGCCGCAACATCGGACTTGCCCTTAGAAGTAAAAAATTTGCTTCCCTCGCCGTAAAACGGTTTTTGGATTATTTGCAGTATCGGTGAGGACTTTTTTCAGACGCGCGTCGGACCTTTCCTCCGGGGACGAACTTTGTTACATTTTGGAACCCGGAGCACGATCTGTCCAAAACGAAGCCGGCCAATCCCGTTGAAAAAATGCGGATTCTCTGATACAATCGGTTCGAATACGGTAAAAATCAACCAACAGGAGAAACTAAAATGGCCAATTTTACGAAGAAAGCAATTCAGGAGTCCTTTCTGAAATTACTGATGGAACGGCCTCTGTCCCAAATTACAGTGAAGGATATTGTGGCAGACTGCGGCATCAATCGCAATACCTTTTACTACTATTTCGAGGATATGCCGAAACTCATTGAAAACATTGTCGAGGATGACGCCGAACGGATGATTCAGTCCTATCCCACGATAGAAAAATTCGAGGACTGTCTGGAGGCGGCGATTACGCTTGCGCTGGCGAAAAAGCGCGCGGTGCTGCATATTTATCACTCGGCAAACCGGGAAATCTATGAAATGTACTTATGGAAAGTCTGTGACCATACGATCAACGCCTATGTTTCGTCTGTCCTGCACGGAAAAAAGGTTCGGGACAGCGATCTTGTCATCGTCAAAGAGTTTCTGTCCGGCCTTGCTTTCGGCATCTTTTCCAGATGGCTGAAAAACGATATGAACGATGATATTCGGAGTATGCTCTCACGCCTGATGGAAATCAAGAAAGGAATGATCGAAGAGATGATTCTGTGCTGTGTTAATGAGTAAATTCAGACAAATGCCACCATTTGCCTGAAAATCGGTCATTTTTATGTCCCGTGTCTGATGATCGGACACGGGAATTTTTATGTCTGTATGCAAATCAAACCGACACAACTACAATATAGGCAAACGAGCAAAGGAGGTTTGCTTTTATGAAGATGCGCTCTGTAACGCCAATGCGGATCGCGAAAATCGGATACATCGTCATGTCTGTCCTGTTTTGCGCAGCAGGCATTCTATTTATCGCCGCGCCGGAACTTTCGGTGTCAATCATCGGCGTTTGTATCGGGGTCGCCATGCTTCTCTTTGGCATTGTCAAGCTGATTGGATATTTTTCAAAAGACCTGTTCCGTTTGGCATTCCAGTTTGATCTGGAATTTGGGATTCTGATGATTGTCCTCGGCGGGATTGTCCTTTTTAATCCCAGAAACCTGATAGCATTTATTTGCGTCGTCCTGGGGATTTCCATTTTGCTTGACGGACTGTTCAAAATTCGAATCGCCATGGATTCCAGGCAGTTTGGAATTAAAAGTTGGTGGCTGATTTTAGCGCTTGCCATCATCACCGGAGTAATTGGCGTGTTCCTGATTTATGATTCAGTCGTCGGAGCGCGGGCGCTATCGGTATTACTTGGACTCACGCTTCTTTCGGAGGGCGCTTTGAATCTATATACGGTGATCAGCACCGTCTTAATTGTTAAAAATCAATTTCCGGATGTTATTGAAACAGATGCATTTGAAATGAACGGAAAAGAAAGGTGAATGCCATGCGTTTTTCAAAAGCGGTCGTAAAATACCGTATTCCAATTCTGATTTTAACATTGATTCTCCTGATCCCATCGGTTTTGGGGATGATCGGGACACGTATTAACTATGATATGCTGACTTATCTGCCGGAGGATATGGAAACCGTCATCGGCCAGAACGAGCTGATGGAGGACTTTGACAAGGGTGCCTTCGCATTCCTCATTGTGGAGGATATGCCG
>CANRJG010000045.1 GCA_947630875.1 uncultured Lachnospiraceae bacterium | reverse complement strand
TTTAGATTTTGACATAAAGAATCCCCCTTAGGTAGATTTTGGTATTTACCTTGTCTACCTAAGGGGGATCATATCATTTTCCGCTCCCTTTTTTGCACTATTATTATACTGCAAAAACAGCTGAAATACAAGACTGGTACTTATTTCCCGGAAGTGCTATGCTTTGTTTCCAATGCATAAAAAGGGGAGGAATTTCTGTGAATAAGGACTGGATGATGTCGCTGCAGCAGCAAAACCAACTGACCAAAGTTTTGGAAACGAATCAGAAGACAGCACAGTTTGGTCTGTCTCTGACGGCGCAGGATGCGGAACTGATTTTAGAAGAACGGAAAAATGTACTGAAAGAACAGAAAAGAGTGGAGTTTGGACAGGGCATTGTTCCTAAAATTATATTTGAATTCTGTGATTCGGATTATATTGACCAGAATAACTATGTGAATACCATAGTCCGACTTCAGGAGATATTCTATTTATACAAGAATGAAATGCAGGATGAAATCACGGATGATGAACTCCTGCATTTGATGAAAGAGCAATTTGAAAAGCTTTGTTTTGGAGATTTGGAGTATCTGGAAGGGACATGCCTCGCGAATTTTGCGCAGGCAATCCGGGCTGGATATGAGGGATATAAAGGCACGGACGGATACGGCGAATATGCCAAATTCGATGAAGAAAAAAGATGGGATTATGAATTATTTTGTCAGGCGCTGAATGCGCTTTTGGGAGGGTGAGAAGCGATGCATTATACGATGGAAGAACTGGTGCCGATTGTAGGAAAACTGGCGGATAAATATACCTCCTGTGAGAGTACGTCTGTTACATACGAAAAAGCGGATCAGCTGATGGAAGCGGTTTTATATTGTATTCACGAACTGGAGCAAGACGGCGACAATTTTGTGGTTTCAACAGATGGAATGTCCGCACAGCAGGCCTACGAAACAGGGTTCGGATGTGTTGAACGTAAGGTAAAGAAAGCACTGAATTTATATAATGCCGTCCTGCCGGATTTCAGACATTATGAGAATCAGTGTTTATATCGTTCTTTTGTGTTAGAATTACCGCATTTTTTTCAGAGATATGATATACGGTTTGCACCGCAAAATACGATTCTGATACTGGATTACCCTGTATTAAGGGATATTTCCAAATATACCGGAATTGACAAAATGTATGCGTATATACGTTGTATCTGTCTGGAGCAGGAATTTCTTGGCCTTTTTCCTGTTGAATATGTAACCGGCATATTATCAAAGTATAAAGATGAAACGGACAATCTGTGCGAGATCGTTTTGGTTGACGTGATCCGGCATATCTTACTGAAACGGCCTTTCACTGCATCTGATTGGACAAACGAGGATTGCAGACAGATACAGGCGATACTGATGGAAACGGCTGATCACGGGGAAAGAAGCGCACTGGAAGAAATCCTTGTATCATTCGTCCGGAAATATTGTGGCGGTAATGTTGCGCTTCTGAAATATTTACAGGAAGATATTCGAAATATTGAAACCCGGATGAAAGGAACGTGCGATTGAAAGCAGGGGCTGTTTTTTGATATACTTAAAGGGACGTCAGGTTTGGAGGATGATACATTTATGAGTACAAAAAAGGTGATTAGAGGTTCCCTGGGCGCAATCGTCACATTGATGATCGTTCAGGCATTCGCACAATTCGCGGCAAGTTTGTTGGTTTTGATAAATGTTCCGGCAGGCATATGCAATATTTTAGCCGGGGTGATCTATGTCGGATTATCGTACATTTTACTGAAACTGCTTGCGGAAAAATTACTGGCTATAAAAACAGAGGAACTGGGGATGCCCAGATTTTCCATGAAAGCCGTATGGATCGCGGCAGCGATATTATTGCCTGCTGTTGTAAAGGCTATTTATCTGGTCCTTTTTTCCGGAGAATATGTTTCTTCCGGGATGAATAACAGCCAGATCTTTGAAACATTAAGCGCCGGTATTGTTTTTACAGGGATCGCGGCAGGTTTTGTTGAAGAAATGGTGTTTCGCGGTATCATTCTTCATTTGATAAAAGCAAGATGGAATATGACGGCGGCAGTTCTGGTTCCATCCGTTTTGTTTGGATGCCTGCACATTATCGGAATGGATTTTTCCATTGTAAGCTGTCTGATGGTTCTGATTGCGGGAACAATGGTAGGAATCATGTTTTCAATGATTGCAATTGAAAGCGGGTCTGTATGGAACAGCGGAATTGTTCATGCGATGTGGAATGTCATAATCATTGGCGGAGGTTTGGCTGTGAGCCAAAGTCCGGATAAATATTCAGTGATGACATATGTACTCCAGTCAAAATCATTTGTGCTGACCGGCGGTGAATTTGGCATTGAAGCATCCATTGTATCCCTGTCAGGGTATATTGTGGTGACGCTCGTTGCGATATGCATGGTGAAGAAAAAGCGTTAAATGGGTCGTAAGATCAAGCCTGTTTGATGGGGATGGGATGTTAATGTTGACTTGCTATTAAATCAAAGTTTAGAAGAAGTCAAATGAATATAAAATGGGATGGAATTCGAATAATTATACGGAGGATTTTCTTCAAAACCTGCTGCGGACAATACTAAGTCATTGCAAATGTATTGACTCAGCATTATCTATTTGCTATTCTAAAAAGGTAAAATGAAAATAAGCATATACGGGAGGGTGTTGCGAAATGGCAAGTACGATTCAGGTGAGGGTAGATGATGATTTAAAAATGAGATCAGATGCTCTGTTTAAAGATTTGGGGACAGATACCACAACAGCAATTCGCATATTTCTGACTCAGTCGTTGGCTGCAAATGGCTTTCCATTTGAAATCAAAAGAGCGAATCCTTATGAAGCATTATCGGAACAGGAAATATTAGACAGGTTAAAAAAATCCCGAGAGCATGCAGCACAGGGAATGTATAAAGAGGCGGCAGAAGTTTCACGTGATCTGAGGCAAAAATATGACATATAAAGTGGTAGTTACAAGGGATGCGGAAGAGAATCTGGATAATTTTATTAAATATCTGATTGTTGAGAAAAAGAATATGCAGGCAGCAGAAAATGTATTAAATGATTTCGATACAACGATTGAAAGCCTGAAGCATGTGGCGGGAAGTTTAAAATTGTGTGAGAATCCCAAACTACGCCAGTTAGGATATCGTCGTATTAACTTCTTGAATCACAGATATTTTATGTTGTATCGTATCGTAGATCAGGTCGTATTTGTGGACAATATTTTTCATGAGTTGCAGGACTATGAAAATAAAATTGATTAACCCAAAAAAGAAATCAAGATTGTGAAGGATAACGAAATGAAATTAAAAAGGGTGCCGTATGATTTCACGATATGTCAGGTAGCGAATGCAGAGGATATCGATTTAGATCGAGAGTTTTCGTTTGTTGCGAAGACGGACGAAGAATTGTCCCTCGTCTGTAAAACGGCGGACACGCCCCAACATACGATTGCCCGTGACGACGGGTGGAACGGGTTTCGTATTCAGGGTACGCTTGACTTTTCCCTGATTGGAGTATTGTCGAAAATCGCAGGCATTCTCGCAGAAAATGGAATTGCCATATTTGCAGTGTCCAGCTTTAATACAGATTACATTTTTGTAAAAGTGGACAAGTTTGGTAAAGCCATGGAAGTACTTGCCGGGGCAGGCTATACAGTGGAGTGAATTCTGGTTTGTATGGAAATGGAATGGGGAGGGAAAATCTGTCGATGTTTTTTCCTGGCTTGATTGAATATGTTGACTTTTTTAATAATATGACATATATAGTGGTAGTTACAAGGGATGCAGAAGAAGATGAAATTCACGGTGTTTGGTGATCTTCACTATGATGAATTACCAAATGGGGATAAACAGATAGAAGAGTTAATTGAGCATGTGAAAGTTGTAAACCCAGAGTTTATGGTCTCTTTAGGAGATCTGTGCGATGTGACAGATGCGAATACGGAACGAGTTCTGGACAAACTTAATTCTTTGGGGATACCTGTATATCATACGATTGGCAACCATGAAACAGATGCTTGCAGTTTGGAAAGTACATTAAAATTTCTGTCGTTAAATAATGCATATTATTCTTTTGAATTTGACGACGTTAAATTCATTGTTCTTAATTCCTGTTACTTTCAGAGGGCGGGTCAGGACATCGCCTACTTGGGCAGAAATTATAGAGAAGAGCATTCTGTATATCCGATTGTCCCAAAAGCAGAATTGGAGTGGCTGGAACAAGAATTGAGTGACGGAAAAAAGTATGTCATCTTTTCTCATCATAGCCTGATAAATGATTTTAGGGACAGAGGAATTTTTAATAGAAAAGAAATCAGAAAGCTATTTGAAGATAAAGAGATACTTTTATGTATGAACGGACATGATCATGGAGATGATTTCAAAATGATGGACGGCATCCCATACTATACAGTAAATTCGGCAGGCTATGTCTGGTGCGGATTTCAGATCATGGATTCTGAGGAATTACGTCAAAAATATGGATATCTAAAGGGCTTTTTATTCTATAAACATGCGTTATATGTTGATGTGGAAATTGATGACAGTCAGATCCGTATTTGTGGGGTAGATGGTGAATATTTATCAGTAACGCCGGACGATGTTGGACTGAGTACATATATTTGGAATGGAGTATCTATTAAACCCCGTACCAGTTCTGTTGTTATAGATTTGAAATAATAATCTTTTATACGTCTGCAGAAGAAACGCTTTGTAAATAAATCGGCAGAGCGGTTTATTATTTCGAATCGGATAATAAAAGTTAGATTTTTAGCCCGGTATTTCCCAGAATATGGTAAAATCCGTCTTGCGATGTTGCTGGAAATACTTCGCGGACCTAAAACGGTAGCTACCCTTGTTGAGAAATGCGGTTTCGGGTCTACAGGAAAAGTTTATCATCATATGAAGCCATTACTTGCCGCGGATATTGTCGTGGAGGATGAACACCAGAAAGGCGTTTATGTTATTCAGCCCCACAAAGTACAAGGTCTCATTATGCTGCTGACAGGGATTAGTGATTTGGTGGATGAAACCTATACAAAAGGAACATGGGAAGCGAACAACGGAAATTAGAGTTAAAAAAGAAAGACAAATGCGTATGTTCAGGAAACTTAAATACATACCAGGTATTATCCTGGGCTTTATAAAAAACGGCGGCACAGCTTCTGTTATATATATTTTACTTGTGCTGGTAAAATCGTTTATTCCTTTGATACAGACGGTTTCCGTAACCAATATCGTTGGAAATTTGGACAGTAACAGATTTTACGTATGGCTTTTGATGATTATTTTGTGCCTTCTGTACTCGGATCTGCATTATAAAGTCATAGGTTATTTAGAAGAAAGTATAAAGTACCGTTTTTCCAGACGGATCGGCAATGCGCTTCTGGATGTTGCCTGTGATATACCCTATATTCGATTTGAGAACAGTGAAACCTATAACAAGATTTCCCGTGCTTCCGATGGGGCCAATATTTCATTTGCGGCCTTTAAACATACACTTACGGTTGTTGAACGGATTATAGAAATTTTTTCGCTTGAGATATATCTGATTCGTATTGCGCCGGGTGCGGCGGCCGTGGTCAGCGTGATTTTGCTGCTCAGCATTTTTGTGTGCGGAAAGACGGCGGATCTGAGCTGGAAAAGCAAAATCGGGACGACGGAACTGGAGCGGGAAATCGACTATACATTTGAAACGCTGGTTGCACATGAAAATATCAGTGAATTGAAGTTATTTCGTTCTTATGTTCCGCTGCGGGATAAATATCTGCGGAAAGTGAATGCATTGTTTCAGATTCAGCGAAAAACAACGCTGAAGAATATGGTTTTGCAGAACATATCGACCGTATGTCTGGGTCTGGCAGGGACAGGCATCCTTTTTGTCAATATGAACGCATTGATTCACAGGCAGATCTCGGCCAGTCTGTTTGCCGGTATCATGGTAAGTCTTTTGAACATGATGGAAAGCATCTCTATTTTTAATGTGAATTATTCCAATTTCACCAAAGCGCTTTTCCATTACGAAAATCTTCAGGAAATGGTCCGTTTTAAAAATGAAGACATTTTGAACGGCAACACGCAGAGATTGTCCGACAAAAATGAATATGCGGTGAGTGTCCGGAATGTTTGTTTTTCCTATGACAAAGGTCTGCCGATGGTTTTGGATCAGGTTTCCTTTGATGTACATAAGGGAGAATGCATCGTTCTGGTGGGTGAAAACGGCTGCGGAAAGAGTACGCTGATCAAATTGATTCTGGGACTGTATCCGCCGCAGCTTGGAAACATTTATGTAATGGGCGCACCTGCCGGCGATTTATTAAATACGCCGCAGCCTGAAATTGCAGCGGTATTTCAGGATTGTATTAAATACAATTTGTCTGTCAGGGAGATTCTTTCCGCGGACAGAGCCATAGCGGAAGAAAAACTGCTTCAGGTTTTAAAAGCAGTGGGATTATATGAAAAGATAGCATCACTTCCATATGGGTTGGACACAGTTTTGGGAAAAACCTTTGTAAATGCAACGGATTTATCAGAAGGGCAGTGGCAAAAACTGAACATTGCCAAAGCATTATTAAGCGACGCCGGAATATTGATTTTCGATGAACCAACGGCAAGCCTTGATCCTATGGCGGAGGCTGCCTTCTATGATGAAATTGTCAAACTAAAAGAGAACAAAACCATCATTATCGTAAGTCATCGGCTGGGCATCGTTAGTGTGGCAAACCGGATTGTTATGATGGAACAGGGCCGGGTCATAGGAACAGGCACCCATGATGCCCTTATGAAGCAATGCAGCGCATACGCCCGCATGTATCATAATCAGGCAAAATGGTACAAGAAGGAACAGAAGTAGCAAAAGGAGCAGGACAGATGAAAAACAGAGTTTTAAAAGATATGATGACCACCGTCGCTGCTTCATTCAGCCAGGCGCCCTGGATCACAACTGTATTGATGCTGCTTTCCGTTGTACTTGGCCTTATGCCCAGGTTCTCATTGTTTCTGGTGGAGAAAATACAAACCTATGCTTTTTCTGCAGAAGAAAAATGGGGACTGTTTATATGCGGCATTCTTTTGTTGTGGGGGTTCACAGATCTTTGTCAGCAGCTGCTGGGCGAATTGCGCGTCTATCTTTCGATGTATGTGCAGATCCGTCTGAAGATGCATTTTTCCGGGACATTGATCAATTGTCTCATGGAGATGCCGGCTGAAAATTTTGAAAATCCGGAATTTCAGAACAGCATAAAGCGTGCTTCTGAGGCGGCCAATGGAGAAACGCTGTGGAATTATATCTTAACCATTTTCTTTCTGCCGGTAAATATCATTTCAGCGATTTCTGTAGCAGCCTACATCAGTCACGAAAACATAGTTGTTCTGTTCTTGCTATGTCTCACAGTTTTGTGTCATTTTATCTGGCTGTTCCTGTCGCAGAAAGAAGAAGTGGATCAGGAAATTCGATTAGCGGATAAAAAGCGGAGAGCATCCTATTATTATAAATTTTTCTGGAAGCGGGCGGAGAATCGGAATATCCGGATATATCGGCTTAAAACTTTCATGAAAGGGAAATGGAGTGAGGCAACAGAGGAGATTTATGAAGAACGAAGAAGAGTTCGGAAAAAATATCTGTGGTTATATCTGATCGTTTTCCTGTTTCTGTGCATAACATTATTTTTGGCGGTTCCAAGAAATCGATTCGCGGCAAATCCGGAAAGAATCGTTCCGACATTGTTGGGGTTTGTGTGCTTTTTGGAAGCGGTATCGCTGGCTATGGAAGATATCGTGTCCCTTTTTTCAACGGAAAGCTATTTGCAGGATTATTTCTATATCACGAAGCGGATGCCGCATGAAAATGCGGAGGAAGAAAACACAGAGATGGAGAGTGTGGCGGAGGGTGTCCTGGTTTCCATGCGAAATGTCTGCTTTGCCTATCCGGGAACCGACGGAAAAGAGGTACTTAAAAATATCAATGTTGATCTGAAAAAAGATGATATTGTGGCAGTGGTCGGCGAGAATGGCGCAGGAAAATCCACCTTTATCAAACTTTTGCTCGGCATTTATCATCCCACGAAAGGAAGTATCACTTACAGCAGGGATTTTGCAGAGAAAAGAGATGCGTTTGCTGCGGAATTTCAGAATTTTATCAAATACGAATATACGCTTTTTGAAAATGTTGGTCTCGGGGATGATATTTTATACGAAGATGATCAAAAAATCATGCAGGCGATAAAGAAAGCGGAATTAGAGGAACTGGCGGAGACATTGCCCATGAAAGAAAAGCAGAGACTGGGCAAGTTGTTTGAGAATGGCGTGGATCTTTCAGGCGGACAATGGCAGAAAGTAGGTTTGGCGCGTGCCTGCCTGCGGGACAGTCTACTGATGTCGCTGGATGAACCGACGGCAAATCTGGATCCCAATACGGAAGCAATGGTTTTTGATCTGTTTTTAAAGAAACATGACAATAATGCGGTGTTTTTCGCTGCCCATCGTATCGGACCCGCGAAAATGGCCAATCGAATCCTGGTATTTCAGGACGGCGAAATTGTAGAGGATGGGACACACGAGGCATTGCTGGCAAAAGGCGGGTTTTACAGGAAAATGTATGATACGCAGGCAAAGTGGTATGAGATCAATCCAAATAAGACTTAAATGTTTTTCATGAATATTGTTTATAAAATTCCCCTTTGACAAAAGTTTTTTGTCTGTGATAAGATACGACGGTTGGAAAAAGTGGATATGGAACAGTAAAACATAAACGACACAAGTAGTGCTTTGCATGTAAATCTGATTACGGTACTTATGTTATCGCTTTCAGAGGCTGCGAGCCTGCCTGTGTCTTTTTTTATGTAGAATATTCCGTGTTGATTTTTTATCGTGAAAATCAGAAAGAGAGGGAATAAGATATGCCTAAAAATCAGTTTCAGAGAATCGTGTTTGCTTTTTTTACAGTTGTTGTGACCGTCCATGCCTATGTATTTTTCAGTCTGTATGTCGTAAACGGGAATACCTTAATGGAGGCGAATCACGCAGGAAGCGTCCTTGCTGCAATCCATAAGCAGGGCGGGGTCTCCATGTTCGGGAGAATGCTTCCGATCTGGGCAATTATTCTGATCGAATTTGCATGCGCCTTCACATTGGAGATTGTGCTGGGAAGCCCGCTTTCTTTCCGGCTTGCCTCGAAAGTGTTTGACCCGCGCAGCACACATCCGGTTTTGTTTGAAACGGCAATCATCTGTGCAACGGTGGGGATTATGTGTCCGGCGATGAGTTTTCTGGCAGCTTGGATGTATTACCCGTATTATACGGGATTCAGCATTGTTACCCTGTTGGCGAATTGGCTCAGGCTTGTATGTTTCAATTTTCCATTTGCATTTTTTACGCAGCTGTTCTTTATCCAGCCGCTTATTCGCACGGTGTTTAAGATACTGTTCGTAAAAGAGTGATGCAGATCAACTTTGAAAATAGAAGGTTAGAAAGCAGGTGATGATTGAAACGGGCATTGTCTTGTGTTACATTATGGTTGTCGTGATAACCAAATTGGCAGTAATGTGCATTTTGAAAAAGAGAATGCAAAACATGAGGAACCTTGGATGAAATCATACAGAGATCAGCTATTTGCTTATATCATGGAAAAATACCACGCTGCGCCGGAATATTTATGGCGGCGTTACCCCGGCTATGCGGTTTTTCGGCACAGCGATAACCAGAAGTGGTTTGCCCTTGTCATGGATGTGCCGGGCAGCCGGCTGGGACTGGACACGGAAGAAATTGTGGATATTGTGAATGTCAAAATTGCGGATCCGCTGCTTGTGGACGCGCTGATGCAGCAGGAAGGCTATTTTCGGGGCTATCATATCAGTAAAGGGAATTGGATATCTGTTTCGTTGTATGGCGCTGTCGGTTTTGATGAAATCTGCAAATGGCTGGAAGAAAGCTATCTTGCAACGGCTTCCGCAAAGACAAGGCAGACGCTCAGACCGGCAAAAGAGTGGCTCATCCCGGCCAATCCAATATATTATGATGTGGAAGCAGCTTTTTCCAGGAAAGAAGAAATCAACTGGAAACAGGGCAGGGGCATTAAAACAGGAGATACCGTCTTCATTTATGTTGCCGCTCCGGTATCTGCCATTCTGTATAAATGTGAGGTAACGAAAACAGGTATTCCGACGCAGTATGATGACGGTGCAGTGCATATGAAAAGTCTGATGCGGATCCGTTTGCTGAAACGCTATCAGCCGGATCAGTTTACCTTTGACGTGCTGGGTGAAGCATATGGGATTCATGCAGTCAGAGGACCGCGGAGCGTTCCGGAAAGTTTGAGCGAGGCATTGAATTGCCAGATGTAAGATCATAAAGGAGATGAAGAAATCATGCAACAGATCACAGTCAAAATTGAAGGTATGATGTGTGGGATGTGTGAATCCCATATAAATGACGCTGTCCGGCGGGCACTGCCGGTCAAAAAGGTCACGTCCTCGCATACAAAAGGAGAGACGATTATCCTGACGGAGAGGGATATTGACGAAGCCGCCCTTCGGGCAGCCATCGACGCAACAGGATACAAGGTGCTGTCGGTGGAGACGGGAGAGTATAAGAAAAAAGGATTGTTCGGGGGTAAGAGAATCTTTCATGGCGGGCAGTAATAATATTAAAAACCAGAAAGAATTTATGAGAGATTCATTTAGGAAGTCTTTGGAAAAAAATATGAAGCAAAAAAAGAGAATACAAGTATGTTTACTTCTGCTTAACTTGGAGATATAATATAATAGATTCAAGTTTTCTTTAGAATTCAAGAATGAGAGGGCGATTATATGAATTTAGCAAAAATTTCTTCCAATGGTCAGATCACGGTTCCAGTTGAAATTCGTCGTTTGCTTGGACTCAAATCCGGCGACAAAATTCTTTTTTTTCAGAAGCAGGATGGAGAGGTAGTTGTTAGCAATGCGTCTGCACAGGCTATCCGTAAAGCACAGGGTGCTTTTGCAGGTGCTGCTGAAACGATGGGAATTTCAAGTGAAGATGACGTGCAGGCTATTGTAGATGAAGTACGCTATGGGAAAGGACGGTAAACGTGCGGATTTTAGTTGATACCAACATTCTTTTTTCTGCATTGATTTTTCCCGACTCAAGACCGGCCAAGGCTTTGCTTTATGTAGCCGATAATCATGAGATGGTATTATGCGACCAAAATATTATGGAATTTCGGAATATCTTACGCCGCAAAGCACCTCAATTTC
Source organism: uncultured Lachnospiraceae bacterium (assembly GCA_947630875.1). Taxonomy (GTDB): domain Bacteria; phylum Bacillota; class Clostridia; order Lachnospirales; family Lachnospiraceae; genus CANRIM01. Next base: position 3,469 of record CANRJG010000045.1, on the reverse strand, counting down.
TTTCTGATGCGGATGTCTTGCTTGCACAGATGTCTTATGAATTGATTCCGGCGATAGATCACGCGGAAAAGTTGATACGTGATGCGAAGGATCAGCCGATTCTTAATTCGGCAATGGTATATGATGTAGATATCATCCTTACAGGGGATAAGGACTTTCTGAGTTTGGAAATGGAACATCCCAAGTGCATGACTGTAGCTCAGTTTTTTCATTATGAAGGTATAGAGGAATAAACATCAGAATTATGAATATCCATATAGCATTTTTACAAATTCTGCCGGGAAAGAGCCTCGATGAAAATTTTTCCATCGGGAAGAAGGCCTGTATCGAAGCAAAGGAAAAAGGGGCAGATATCGCTTTGTTTCCGGAAATGTGGAGCGACGGATATGCTTTGCCTCAGGATGATGCGCAATTAAAGCAGCTGGCTATTGAAAAGGAAAGCGCATTTTTGAACGGCTTTCGTGCGCTGGCGGCAGAACTTCAGATGGCAATCGGGATCACGTTTCTTGAAACGCATTGTCCCAAGCCACTGAATTCCGTGATTATTTTTGACAGGAAAGGCAGGGAGATTCTCCATTATTCAAAGGTGCATACCTGCGCTTTTGACGATGAAATTGTATTGGATGGCGGAGAGGATTTCTATACCGCAGATTTGGACTTTGGAAGGGGAACCGTAAAAGTGGGTTCCATGATCTGCTTTGACAGAGAATTTCCGGAAAGTGCAAGAATCTTAATGCTTAAGGGAGCGGAACTCATTTTGGCACCCAATGCCTGCCCAATGGAAATCAACAGGCTGTCTGCGTTGCGGACAAGAGCATATGAAAACATGGTCGCGGTGGCAACCTGCAATTATCCGAAGGGGCATCCCGATTGCAACGGACATTCCACGCTTTTCGATGGGGTTCCGTGGCAGGGCGGGAAAGTGAGAGATATGTGTGTGTTTGAAGCTCCGTCAGCGCCCGGCGTTTATGTTGCCGCGCTGGATCTGGATCGCCTCAGGGCACATAGAAGCAGCGATGTCATGGGCGACAAGTACCGGCATCCGGACAGATATAAGAGTTTAATTAAAATTTAGAAAATAACGCCCTGTCAAAAGACCGACAGGGCGTTACAAACATTTTATCCGAAAAAACTCTGCGGAGAAAATCTTTTTTGAATTGGGCGGTAAACTTAATTAAATATAATGTGATACTATGATAAACGGGAAGTTGCAAGTTTTGAAACGGTTGTATTTTTAGAAGTTTCAGGTATAATAGAAAAAAACGGGAGACTTAGCGCAGTCATTTTCTATTCTGTTTAGAAAAAATGGGTAAAAAAATGAATGATGAAGCAATCTTAAGCAGTGACAAAAATTTTACTTCTTTTTCTTATGGAAAACATATGATACGTTTCAGGACATCTCCACGACTGGAAAGGTATACGAGAATCGTAGAGTGGGATCACGGATATATTGTTGTTATGGCAAAGTATGAAGGACATGAGGAAGAAGAAGAATATATCGATTTGATCCCCATTTTAAAAAATTTATATTTTGATCCGGATGAGTTTCTGGCGCCCATTAAGAAAGTGAGGATACGTTATGTGTAATATTGAAAAAGTGGCAAATGCAGCAAATTTTATAGTGAATGGTTATGCTTTTACAAAACAAGGAGAATGCGTAAGCGTACTGAATTTAAATCTTCCGGACAGAGCAGCAAATATTACGGAATCCGGGGAAGTTTTAGAGACAAGCATGGATGATATAGAAATGGATATCGTGTTAGATTATTATAGGAATAACAAAAAGTATATGGAGGTATAAAAGTGCCAAAATATTATGAATTTAAGGTTTGTGGTTATTTCCTTGAGACCGTTTCAAAGTTTGTGTAAACTCAAAAAACTGACATAAGAATTGTTGATAAGTTACCAGAGGGCGTGTGAAAGAAAGTCTGTAAATACTGATCTTCTATGATAATTGCTGGGCTGGAAACCCGTTATGAGGGCTTCCAGCCCTTGGTTTATATATAACCCATGAAAAATCGTATGTCAAGAACAGGCCGCCTTTGCCGCCTGTTTTTTGCACCAGTTTTATGGGTTATTGAGGAAGACGTCCTTCATACATAAGGCTTAATTCCCCATAAATCTGACCCCAATCCCGGATCGGCATCGTCCATTTTTTTGTTGCCTCAAAAGTGGACAGATACAATGCTTTCAACAAAGCTGCGTCGCTGGGAAAAACGCTACGTTGACGATTTAACTTTCGATAGGTCGCATTCAGGCTCTCAATCGCATTCGTTGTGTAAATCACTTTTCGTACTTTTGCGGAAAATTTGAAGATCGGGCTGATCGCATCCCAGTTCTGCTCCCAGCGTTTCATTGAATTCGGATATTTTTCCGACCATTTCTCTGTGACATGTTCCAGAGCCTCCAGAGCCGCTTCTTCTGTTGCTGCCTGATAGATTGTTTTCAGATCTGCTGCAAATGGTTTCCTGTCTTTATCTGATACGTATTTTAGAGTATTCCTCACCTGATGTACGATACAGCGCTGGTATTCGGTTTTAGGAAAGGCAGCAGAGATTGCTTCCTTGATCCCTGTCAGACCATCTGCGCAAATCAGCAGGATATCCTTCACTCCGCGGTTCTTTAACCCATTCAGTACTGACAGCCAGTATTTCGCACTTTCGTTTTCTCCTACCTGGATCGTTAAAACTTCCTTGTATCCATCTGCGTTAATTCCCAGAATGACATAGGCTGCAAGTTTTCGGATAATCCCGTTATCACGCACTGAATAATGGATTGCATCAATGAAGAGAACCGGATATACCTCGGAAAGAGGCCGGTTTTGCCAGTCTTCAATCTGAGGAAGCAGCTTGTCCGTTACATCCGAGATAAACCCCTCTGAAGCTTCAAAACCATAGATATCTTCCAGTGTGTCCGATATTTGGCGGGTAGTCATTCCTTTTGCATACATGGAAATAATCTTCTGATCGATGTCCGAGATATCTTTCTGGCGTTTTTTAACGACCTGTGGCTGGAACGTAGATTTACGATCCTGCGGAACCTGAATCTCCATGCTGCCATAGCTGCTATTGAGTCGCTTGGATTTGTAGCCATTCCGGTAATCGTCGTTATCGGAGCGCTCAGAGCGTTCATAGCCAAGGTGATCATCCATCTCAGCCTCCATCATTTCTTTGATCGTTCCGCCAAGCAAGTCTTTGAGGGCATCTTGAATATCCTGAGCAGTTTCAATATCATACTCCTCAAGAAGCTGATGGATAATGTTGCGTTTTCCCTCTGTCATTTGTACTTTGTGTACGGGTTTCTTTTCTTTTGCCATAATAAAAGGCCTCCTATGAATTTATTTTATCATAGAAGACCCTGTTGGTGCTAATTTACAGAAAAATTTTCATAGACGGGGGTGCGGACATAAAGTTGGACTAATCATACGACCAATCCTAAACTCTGTCGGTACTCCCAAGGACTCATATTT
>CANRJG010000044.1 GCA_947630875.1 uncultured Lachnospiraceae bacterium | reverse complement strand
AGAACAAACCGAAGAATGACCCGGCTGGTATTGAGATCACAAAGATTACAACCGGTGATACCACACCGACAATTCCTACACTGGCTGGTACAGAGTTCACCATCAAATACTATGATGGACTGTATGATACAATCAGTGATTTGCCGACAAGTGCAACAAGGACGTGGGTATTGAAGGTTAAGAAAGAGCAGGATGGCAGAGGAAATACAATTTATAGAACCATTCTTTCAAAGACTTACATTGTTGAGGGTGATGAATTGTATTCCAATGCATCCGGAAATCCAACTTTACCGCTCGGAACCTATACGATTCAGGAGACTAAAGCAGCAGCAGATTACCAGATTGAAGGTGGATTCTTTACTGATGATAGCAAAACTATTGCATCTGATGAAATTTATCTCACAAAGGTTGATAGCGCTACTGGTGATGATGTTCATCTGCAAGGTGGTAATATTTTCACCGGAAAGAACGAGCCTACACACGATGCCAGCATCAAAATTAAAAAACTTGATGATGACAGGAATCCGTTACAGGGCGCTCACTTCCAGTTGAAGAACAGCAAGGGTGAAGTTGTTGTCGAAGATGCAGTATCAGACAAAGATGGTATTGTAACCTTTGAAGAACTGTATCCGGACACCTACACGATCACTGAAACCCAGGGCGTGAAAGGTCATATGCTGCTGGCAGAACCGTTGGTAGTAGATGTACCTACAAGGCTTACCGAAGCGGAGATTAGAGAACAGAATGTAGATAGAGATAAGGTCATTTATGATCCGGAAGATAATATCTACTATGTCAACAATCTGGTCTATGAGATCTCAAACGCTTGGAAACTGGATATGCCTGTAACCGGCGCAATCGCAACACCGAAGACTTTCTTCCCGATTGTCATTGGTCTGTCGATTATGGCAGTTACAGCATATTTCGGAATCTTCCGGAGACGCCGGGATGATGTTTTAGAAGACTAAGACATCAAAAAACTACGAACTGAACGGAATAACACATGGGAGGGGGAGAGTAAAATCTCCCTCTCTTTTAATTAACGATTGCAATTTGTTCGTATTTCATGTATTATAATAATAATTAGGGTATGCATTTGCGGATGCATACTTGAGAGTGTCGGAGCGATCCGACCTCTTTTTGTTTGTGGAGGAAAACGACATGAGAACTTATATGAATCTTTCAGACAGAGAAATAAAGTATATTGATAAAATGGATGCATATATCGCAAAACTGAAACATACTTCACCAGAAAATGCGTATCGAGAGGCGAAAAAAGCGCTTCTACGCACTGGTGTAATCACACGGTTTGGAAAAATAAGAGAAGGAACTGTTTCGATGAGGTAAGAGTAAGGAGATTTCTAAAGAAGATAACAGAAAATATAGTATTTTTGATATTGCTGATTGGTTTTTAGCAACAACTTGACAAAATCAAAGTAGTTTAATATACTATCAGCAACAGGATGGTTATACACCTGCCCTGTGAATTAGATTTCGATTGAGGCATTGCATGTATATTTGCAGTGCCTTTAGTTTTTAAAAAAAATTCTTGCGCATCGATTCCGTGCGTGGTATATTAAAGACGCAAAAAGAAGCAACCGTCCACAAGGTGGTTGGCCAGGTTAAGTAGCAAAAGTCACCCGTCGCTAGCCAAGTTCAGGGTGGTTTTTGCTATGTTGGATTACTTACAGAACGTGAAAACAAATGTAGGCAACGTCAAAAGGAACATGCCAAAAGGTTTCCAAAAAATATGTTGCGCATCGAATACGAGCGTGATATATTAAAGATGCAAAAGAAGCAACCGCCCACAAAGTGGTTAGCCTCATGATAAGCTATAAGCCTACCTGATCTGCTAAGTACAAGGTAGGCTTATTTATTTTCGCTTGTTATTCCTATCGACATAGGCAAGCAGCGCAACTAGAAACGTTCCGAAAAGGATTAACAACGTTAAGATTTCGTATGTATCCATCCGCACCACCTCCCATCTTTTTCAAGTTTGGGAGGCTACCACCTTGTAACACGGTTACTTCCTATATTTTATAATAACACATCTGACACGTTCCGACAAGTGCAATTCAAGCGTTCGAAATCATTGATCGGCTGATGAGAGAAAATCCATCAGCCTTTTTTGTCTTTGAAATATCTTTTACTAGATTTCCACCAGCTTTCCGGATTTAACAAGGAAATCAACACGATCTTTGTCTACTCTATAAAGCGTTCGCACATACAACTTGTTGTTCGATGTTGGGCGTACTGCGACTTTTACATAATCAGTATGATTTTTATAATGAAATTCTTTAGTAAATTCAATGGAATCATCTTCGTTGTCTATGCCGACATAGGTTGGATATTTAATTATGTATTTTATATCCACTACATATTTGTTGTAATCACCCGGATGTTTCTTTTTCATGTGTGTAATATTTGATTTTGTAATATAAATTGGACGTTCTGTGAATTCTTCATTTAAGTTGAGGATTTTAATTACAGAAGATGATAATTGCCCAACAGTACGTTCCTGACTATTCCAAAATGGAAAGCGTATTGAATAGTCACTGAACCAAAGAGAAATAATTAACGTAAACAAAAACAATGGGATTCCCAAACTGGCAACATCATCATTTTTAGGTGCTTGTGATAATCTAATACAAGAGAATATGGAGAATACAATAGGACTGATAAAGGCCATTACTCTAAAGAAAATTCTAAATATGTCTTTTTTCTTTTTGCTTTTTATACAATACACTATTGCAACAGCGAGTGGAATAATAAGAACATGGTCAATTAAAGTTACCAATGTGCTTATATGTGTGATTCTATTTACAAATTCTACTATTAAACTTGCTATGATATCATAAATAAAAAGAAATATGATAACATGGAATAGTTTTATGAGTTTTTCGAATAATATATATATGTTTTTGTTTTTTGCCATATAGCACGGTTCCTCCTTTTTGAAGTATTCATAAATTATTTTAGTATACAATATATACTCTGTCAACAAATCATAATTAAACAAAAAAAGAGAAGAAACCGCTGGGATTTCCTCTCTAAAATCAATACGATTATTTTGAAATATCACCTGTAACCAATACCTTAATCGTACTCCTCATAAGCACAACCTTCCGAAAGATTTTCTGCATGTTTAACTGCAGCTCTACTATCTTCGCCAAAATCTTTACCACAAGTTCCGCAGATGTAATGTACCGGATGAGATTCCGAAGCAGTTGTTTTTTTCGTTCCACATCGGGTGCATTCATCATAAGCGTCTTCATCTACAACAAAGATTGTTTTTTTGACTGCTGCAGAATGGATTGTCCCGATTTGTACATCCTCATTACGATAACTTTCACAACTTGTTTCATGGAAATGGTTCAACAATTCTTGCTCAATGGCATAGTAATCTTTACCAAAATCTCTGCCACACCCATTGCAAATTATGTGGTCTTCCATGATGGGATTATCCATAGCGGCTAAGTATTCTGTAGTGGCCATGTGACCCTGTTCTTCGTGATGCGTCCATGTGTGACCGAGTTTCTCCACCGTTTCGGTCTTGGTAGAAGTGCATCTGGAACATTTGTACTTAATCGTTCCGTCTTTCTCGCACGTCGGATCGGTTTTGCTGCTGATCTGATAGTCATGCCCCAGCGCCGGTGCGTAGGTTTCCAGATATACTTCCGATCCATCCTCCGTCATGCGGAAGGACTGGCACTCTGTACAGCGGTATCTCCGTAATCCGGTGTTGACACAATCGGGCTTTCTGACTTCCTCTGCCCCATACTGATGCTCTTTCATCGGGATCTTTTCGGTGTACTGATATCCGCATCTTTCGCAGATGTGCCGGAGTTTTCCTTCGTACATGCATGTGGCTTCGGTTTCTACCATGTCATAGTATTTATGGCCCAGTGCTTCGATGTCGTCTGCTACGTAGGTGTGACCGCATGTGGTACATGTATATCTGGTTGTACCTTTGATCGTGCAGCTGGGTTCTTTTTCCACTTTGGAAGTGTACTGATGCTCATGCTGCGGCGGTTCTGTTGTTTCCGGTTCGTCCGTTACTGCAGGCTCCGGTGTGTCCGTGGGCTTCGGAGCAGGCGTATCGGTCGGTTTCGGAGTGGGCGTATCAGTCGGCTTCGGCGTAGGAGTAGCAGTAGGCTCCGGTGTCGGCGTGTCCGTAGGTTTCGGCACAGGTGTGTCGGTTGGCTCCAGTGTAGGTGTCGCCGTGGGTTCTACTGTCTCTGTAGCGTCCGGTGTGGCTGTGATTTCGGGTGATTCTGACGGCTTTGGCGTGGGTGTTGTACTCGTGTCCGGCGTAGCGGTTGGGGCCTCTGTTTCGTCGATTTTGGGCGTCTCTGTAGGCTCTGGCACATCGGTAGGAGTATCACTCACAACCGGCTCGTCCGTTTCATCCGGCTTTACGCTTTCAGTCGGATCTGTTTCTGCCGGATCAGTTACCGTAGGTTCGGTAGCAGCCGGATCAGTTACATCCGGATCGATCACTGCAGGATCAGTGGTAGTCGGATCGGTTATATCCGGATTCTCTGTGTCGGGTACTTCTGTTTCTCCTTCATCGGGTACATACAGTACCGGATCACTTAACTTCGCCGCCACTTTAAGGATTTCCAGTGCATCGGACGAATCGATAACCGTATCTTTCGTTATATCCGCAAGAACAAGTGGAAGTTCTTCTGCAATGATTTCCAGCTTTGCGGCATGTTTTAACACGATCAGCGCATCAGATGCATCTACTGAATTGCTGGTATCTACGTCGCCATAGTAATAGCTTTCTTTCTGTTCTTCGGCAAAAATGCCATTGATGGGCAATCCTGATAAAATGATTGCCAGTGTAAGTAATGCTGTAACAAACAGATTCTTTTTCATTGTCATTTACCCCCTTCCATTTGCTCTTTAATGAATTACTTTTGAATTATGCTTGATCCTTTCTTCTTTTCTTGATTGGAACGTAACACAGTTGTCATAAAATTTCAAGTAAAACTTTAACATTTGTAATAAAAATGGCAGTTTTGTCATAAAAATGACATATTTTTAGGTTATATTTGCAAAGTTGTGAACTACCCGGAAATAAATTACCGGGCTTCCTGCTTCATCCACTACTGCCCATAACGGGTCTTACCAAGTGTCTGCAGGCGTTAAGTTCGGACAGTTCCTGCCCTACTGAAATGATTGTTTTACGCTGCCTGATGATACAAGCGGTATCCTTCGTTTCTGATATTGACGGCTGCATTGATATCCCTGTCGTGTACTTTGCCGCAAATCGGGCATGTCCACTTGCGTATGCTGTCATCGGAAACTGCCGGGTTGATCTCACCGCATTGACTGCACACCTGTGAAGATGGGAAATCTTTATCGATTTTAATCAGGCTTTTGCCCCGATCTTCTAGTTTGTACGAAAGCATTACGGTAAATCCATACCAGCCATTGTCCAGTGTGGAACGACGAAAGGCACGGAATTTGCGTTCCTGCAATTGCTCCTGAATGGAAATGTCTTCAATGCATACCATGTCGTAACGATTGGCTATCTCGTTAGACAGTTTATGCAGGAAGTCTTTCCGTTGATTTGCAGTGTGCTTATGCAGTTTTGCGATTCTTTGCTGTGCTTTATGGTAGTTATTAGAGCCGACAATCATGTGTTTTAACCTGCGCTGTTTCTTGGCAAGTTTCTCCATGGATGCCTTATAGTATTTCGGCATGTCGGCACTATACCCGTTGCTGTCAACGTAGAGACTGGATGCCTTATAATCCAGACCGATAACATGATCCTGATCTACGCTCACTGGTACTGTTACCTGATCGTATTCATACAGAACGGAGCAGTAATATTTGCCGTCCGGATCCTGCGATACGGTAGCTGATTTCAGCTTCCAGTCTTCCGGTACATTCCGGTGGATTCTGGCATTGACCCGTCCGGCTTTGGGTAATTTGATCGTATGTTCTGAAACGCAAACAGTCCCATTCTGATTATTGGTAGTATATGATTTTCGACTATGCTTTGCAGATTTATATACAGGAAATCCAACCTGTTTTTTATTCTTCATATAGGCACTGATTGCCTTTTGAAGATTTAACTGGACGTTTGCAAGGGCAAGGCTGTCAACTTCTTTCAGAAAAGGATATTCCGTTTTGTACATAGCGGGAGTATGGCTGCCGAAAGTACGATCCGTTTCATACTGCCTGATTTTATCGGCAAGCATGAGATTCCATACTTTTCTACAGCAACCAAAGGTTTTGGCAAACAAAATCCGTTGTTCAGTTGTTGGGTAAATTCGGTATTTATATGCCTTATTCATAGCTGACACCTGCTTTGCCTTTCAATATAGTTTCGAATGTTTTCTTCTGATGTGGAACCAATAGTTTCACAGAAATAGGAACCATTCCAAAGCTGCCCTTTCCAAAGATAATCTCTAAGAGAAGGAAATTCTTTGAGAAGCGTATTGCCTGAAATGCCCTTAAGGTATTTGACAATCTGGGTGACAGAAAACTTTGGCGGCGCAGAAACAAAACAATGGACATGATCGTTATCGCCAACTTTGCAGGAGATAACAGAAAATCCCTTTTCTTTTGCGATAGAAAAGAGTAACTGGTATAGTCTGTCACTGATTTTGGAGGAAAGAACCTTTCTGCGATATTTCACACACCATACGATATGATAATTGATGTTGTATACGCAAGTTCTTGCGTGAATGTATTTATCTTTCATACGTATAGTATAGCAAAAAATATCGAAATTTTCAAGTAAAACATGAGCAATTATAAATACACATAGTAAAGAAAGTGGCGTTTTCATCTCGGATACAAGTAACCAAGAATTCCCACTTGATTTCTTAAAAAGAATTGTGATGCAATGTGTTATTTTGGACAATCAGTAGTTTCCTCTTTCTTTGCTTTTACTGTACAATGAGCATAAAAATATTTCAAGGATGAATTCCTGAAAAAGCAACAAACTTTATATTCGGTTTTGATCCGAATTGACAAAAAATGCAACATATGATACTATTATGGCGTCAACAGTAAGTCTTGTGGCTGTGCCGTTATCGAGGTAAGCGTCATGTGTTGGCTCCACACCACAAGCAATTGATACCTCATATTGTCTTTGGAAAGGGCGGGCTTTTGGTCTGCTTTTTTCATTAATGGGAAGGAGAGAAGAAATCATGGCACAAAAATTAAGGGGAAATCCATATGAATTTATGGATACAATAGAGAAGGCAAGAACAGGGAAAAAGCAGGTTTACAAATCGGAAGTGAAAGAAATTCCTTTCTGGGACAATTATGGATCAGAAAATGACTTCATGACACATTCCGATACTTACAAAGCGGTCACATACGGATCTGTGCATAGATGAAGGGAACCACTTTTTTGTGATTCCCTTTGTGCTTTGGTCTGATAATTTACATATCATTTTTTCTTTTCGAACCGGTCGCAGCACGGATCGGCTTTTCTTTTTTCCGGTGCTTCCGGAACAGGCATTGTTGCATTTCCCAGTCCGGTAGTTTCCGTGAAGATTGCATTGGTGGTGACTGCATTTACAACATCGGTCGGGATAATCAGTTTCGCAGCCTTTCCTTCCGCCAGCCGTCCCAGCGTTTCATACCGTTTCAGTTCCAGTACAGAAGCATCACAGCCGGCCTCTTTGATTGCACGGATTCCATCGGCTTCTGCCTGTTTTGCAAGCAGGATCGCTTTGGCTTCACCTTCGGCTCTTGCAATCCTGGCATCCCTTTCACCTTCGGCGGCGAGGATCATTGCCTGTTTGTCACCTTCGGCTCTGGTAATAGCTGCTGCTCTGTGACCTTCTGCCTGCAGCAGCGTTTCTCTACGGTCACGTTCTGCTTTCATCTGTTTTTCCATGGCATTCTGAATCTCTGCCGGTGGAATGATGTTTTTCAGTTCCACTCTGGTCACTTTGATGCCCCACTGGTCGGTGGCTTCATCCAGAATGGATGTCATACGCATGTTAATCACGTCTCTGGAAGTTAGTGTTCCATCCAGTTCCAGTTCACCGACAATATTACGCAGCGTTGTTGCTGTCAGGTTTTCCAATGCCGTGATCGGATTGACTACGCCGTATGTGTACAGCTTCGGATCAAAGATCTTGAAGTATACCACCGTGTCAATCTGCATGGTAACATTGTCTTTGGTGATTACCGGCTGCGGCGGTGAATCGAGAACCTGTTCTTTCAAAGTGATTTTCTTTGCAACCTTCTCCAATACAGGTACTTTTACATGGATTCCTGCGCCCCAGCATGTCTTGTACTTCCCAAGAAATTCAATGACATATTCGGTTGCCTGTGGGACAATCCTGATGTTTTGTATGACAATTGCTATTAGTGCAATTATCAGTAAAATTGGAATTACGATGTGCATATTTCATCCCCCCTATCTGTATCTTTGCACATTGGTAATTATTTACACATGATGCTGAATCTTAATATTCAGCCGTATAGATCTTGCGGTCCCGATCTTTCCCTCTACGATAACACCCGTCTCTTTTAATTTCTGTATATGCCGGAATACGGTTGATGTGGAATTGATCCCGGTCTGCTTGCAGATTTCCCGGATTGACGGACTGTAACCGTTCTCATCAATAAAGTTTCCGATAAACTTTACAATGTTTCTCTGCGATTCCTTTGCATCGTCACGCATTTTCATCAGCCTCCCTCAATATCTGCCCGATTGGACGCTCATGCGCCAAGTAATGATTGATTGTGAAATCATCGGAATCAAAATAAAAGGTGTAGTACCTTCCAGCCGACACATGCATGAACATCGTGTCCGGTATCTGTATCTCTCTTTCACTTTCTTCCTTGCCAGCACATATACATGATCTAAGAATCACGCTTTGGAAATTTTGCATTGACAGGATACTCTTAAAGTGATTTTTCCTGATTCGATATACCTTTCCTGTGATCGCCGTGTATTCTGTACAGCATTTCATGTATTTTGGTAATGACATCAAAAGATATGCGGCAATGACGATGCAAACCAATCCGATGTTCCAGATGAAGTGCGCTGCCGGAATGAACGATACCAGCAGGATTACAAACGCCAGAAATATCAGCGCCGCTACACTTATGAATACGAGATCTATTCGTTTCCGGATGATCTGCGGGGCTTTGCCTCTGTTCTCTTTCAGCTCGGCCAACAGTTCTTTCAGCGATTTACTCTTTATATTTTTCATAGCAAAACCCCCAAAATAGCCAAGGCAATCGGAGGAATCAGGAGTATCAACGCCGGAATCAACATGCGTAAGGTGTCATGTTTTTCCTTCCATTTCGGTTCTTCTGACGGGACGGTTACATCTGATTCGCTGTTATGAATGTTTCTGATTATTGTTTTATAGATTTGTCTGAAATCATCAAGAAAATAGTTGCTGCCGTCAATCTCTGCTACGGAAAACAAACCCAAGTTGTTTCCGTCAATGAAGTAGGTGCTGTGTTCCGCATTTTCATTGAGCCGCACATAAATGACGGGAGCAGTACGACGGATTGTGATTTCTTCGATTTCGTCATAGTACAGGTTTAATGTTTCATATTTTCCTGTTTTTGCTGCCTGATAAACTGATATCAGCTGATCGTCTACCGTGATGTTACAGTCTACAAGATCAAGTACCGCCTTATCAGTTTTTTTGGACTGATCGATGTAAAACACAGCAATCAATGCACTTGCTATTACGCAGTATACGAAAAGCCAGTTGAAATAAAGACTTGCTGCGGCTGCGCTTATGATACACAGTGATGCGTAGATAGCCGCAAAGATCCTATAGCGTTTTACCCGCTGCAGATCTTCAAATGATTTGTCCATGTTTGCAAATATCTGTAAGTTACTGTTCAATGCTACACCCCCTCGGTTAGTGGTTTGCAGTCTGTGAAGGTGACTTTTCCGCTGCTTATTTTCCCTGTAAGCATTACCTTTTGTCCCTCTGTAAGACTGTAATCTTGATTTTCCCATCCCATTGTGCCTGTTATGACAATCCAGCGTCTTCCCTCAAGGACACCGATTCTTATGTCTTTCTTCTCCGGATCAATCTGACATACAACTCCGGACAGCACAATGAGATTTTCTTCTTCGGATCGCTGAATATTCTGCAGGCTGTCTGCAATAACCCTGATCCGAAATCCCCCCTCATCTGCAGTTTCACTGCCGTCGTCTAAAAATCCTTCGATCTGGATGTTTGCATCTTCCTTCTTCGACAGGAATTTCTTTTCTTCTTTTGGCAGCATCCGGTAGAGCTTTCTCGGAATGTTCACGCTGATCTGTTCTTCTCCACATTGCAGTGAAAGTCGGAAATAATGACGTTTTGACTGCATCGGCTTTTTACTGCAGCCTTTCAGGATAACCACATTTGTGTTCATTCCGTATCCTCCTACGTTGTCTGGATTTCGGCTGCTGCCTGTTCCATTTTCTGCAGTGTCAGAAATGAATTGGCGATGGTAAGCACAATCGCTCTTTCAGCCTGCGATAATTCCGTGAATGTACCCATCATTTCCCGGATCTCCTGTTTCATGGATTTGTTTACATCTGAATAATTTGGCATACTAAAACCCCCTTTCTTGATATTTTATTCTTATCACAGGTCTTGAAGGATTTCAAGTATAAATTTTGCAAAATTATTAAAAAATCTTGACAAATCTATAGATGTGTGTAATATTAGAATCATAAAAAATCAAACGTAAATCTTACAAATGCAAAGAAAAAACATTGATTTTTAGGTGCTTTTTCACAATACAGTGGATTTGAATTGGTGAAAAGCAATAAATTTATAAAGCAAGGGAGGTTTGACAAAATGGCAGATAATTTTATGACAAGCGCTGGAAGAAAATATATAGCAGATGACAATCAATTTCCTGAACAACAGAAAAGATGCGAAGTCGGACAAAGATTACGTATACTGCGAAAAGAATTAAATCTGAGCCAGACGGAAATGGGAGAAATTATGGATATGCATCCATCCGTTATCAGCCTGATTGAAACCGGCAAAAGAACACTTCGGAGAGATCGTCACACAGAACTACTTGAAATGTATCCGAAACGGTCGATCAGCATAGAATGGCTCATGGAAGGGACCGGAGAACCGTTCATTTCGCTGGAAGATCAACTCTTGCGAGTTAATTTCGGAGACGATGAATTTATCAGGGATTTCATTTTGATCTATCTGGCACTGGATGATTCAAAGAAACAGGCAATCCGAGAAATTGTAAAGCAGATGCATATCAAAAAAGAGGATCGAAAGTCAGATGCTCCTGATGATTGATCTTGTAACTGTTTCTCCCGGTGGCTTATGTTGCCGGGAGGTTCTCCTGTATATTCTAAGTTATATATAATTATTATAAAATAAAATATATACATACAGGCTTATAATAAACTATAGCTTTAGAATATACGTTTATATTTTTATAAATATATACTTACAGGCTTATAATAAACTTTAGTATTATAATCTACGTTTATATTTTTGGTATAATTTACTGTATTGGCTATAAATTTCATTTTGCATAAATATATACCGTTCAAACATCCGTTAAACGGGGATGTATATATAAATAATTTACTGTATTAAAGTATATTTATTATATCATAGAGCGATTTATGCCCTTTTCAGTAAATACATAAATATTCATTTCGATTTTCCCATCAAAGACCCATCTATACGCAATTCTGTAAATATGTAAATGCATAAATACATTTCGTAAATTCTTTATTGAAAAAGCGGAACAGATGTTCTATTTACGTGACATTCGCAAAAAAATTCTGTATAATACTCCCAGAGCATAAAGTGAGGGGGGATTTTTTATGCAAAACAATACAATGTATCACAACACCAAGAAACTTTTGGAACACTACACTCTTATGAAGTACCTTTACATCACAAGATCCGGAGAACTGAATTATGAGTATTTCACAGAGGCGCAGGAATCCGGCTGTTCTGTAAATGACCTGATTGCAGAAGCGGAATCGCTTGATATGGAAGCCTTTCAGGGCGAATACACCATGAAGGAACAGAGAAAGTGGCTTGATTTCGCCATCCGGTATATCAATGCGAATATGGAACTTCTGAAAACGTATCCGGAGAAAGGTAAGATTTACTATGATCTGATCGAATCCAGATATTTGAAAGACGATCCGGAAAGTTACGAATCCATCATGGAAAGGCTTAATATTTCCAGACAAACCTATCAGCGTTGGATGCAAAAAGCCATTACAGAATTGGGGAATTTGCTGTGGTTCAGATTGAAGGATTCCACTGTAGAGAAAATAATGCAGGCTGCTTCGTGAGAAAATTCTGAGCAATGAAAAGGAAATCCACGGGAATGCAAACGGGAAAGACAAGAGGCATTCATAGGAAGTAAAAGGGATAGTAAATGACCAAAAATTGAGTACCTGTTGGGCTTGACAACGCAAAAGTAAAAAATTATACTGGTAACATGAAGAAAATAAAAATTCTTCAAAAACCTGTTGAAACAGTTCATCAGGCAGGACTGTTTCGATGCAGGCAGACTTGTACATTATCACATGTGTAAGTCAAGATCAAGATGCCCGGATACATTGGCTATCCGGGCTATTTTTATGCTCAAAAACAGAAAGGGGGGAAATGGGCATGACTGATCTTATTACCTCGATCAATGGCATTTGGAAGGATGTGGCTCCGCAGGTGAAGGCAATTGCAACAGCTTTAGCTGGAATCATCCTAATCTTTTATGTCTTCAAGGCATTCATCGGTGATGAACAGGATACCAGACAGGCAATCAAGAATATCAAGCGGGTTATTGTCATCTGGTTGATTCTTGTAGTTGCACCGAGTTTGTATGAGTTTATCAGAGATGCCATTGGTGGATGATATGAAAGCCACACAAACATAGAACCCGGTTTCGTTCTTTGTGACAGACCGGGTTCTAATTTTTTACTCTTAAGAAAGGAGGGAAAGGCTTGGTAAATTTATTTAGTGGAAACTCCGTAATTGCTGCTGGGGCATTGGTAGAAACAGTCATTGAAGTCCTGTTTACAATTATCAATAGTCTGCTGGAATTTATCATAAACATCCTAACTCTTGGTCTGGGGTTTGTCTTCCGACTGATGCAGATGATATTTGATAATACACTTTTGGACAGCGTGGAGAATGCTTTTTCAAGTTTCGATCCGCTGGTACAAGGCTTTGTTATTATCGGATATGGGCTAATCGCCCTGTTGTTTGTATTCCATGCCGTGCGTTCAATGGCAGCGGTGGACGACAGCAACATTGACACACCGGGTGGTCTGATTATGGGTATGGCAACGGCTTTTGTGATTGTCAGTGCCGGTATACCTGTTGTCAAAGGCGTGGCAATCCCGTTTTTCAGAGCATGTAATGACGGCATAATTAAAGTAATGGATTCCATTTCATCCGGAACGGTTTCCCTTAGTGCCGGAACAGTTTCCAGTGGCTTTTTATCACTACAGGATAAAATCAGAGCAATGTTTGAGGCGCACGGATTGTTTGAGGATCTGAACGGTGTATTTGCAGCCGGAGGCGCAATGCTGGATGGTGTAATCGCTACGTTTGGTAACATTATTATCATTCTGCTGTTTATCTACGTTCTGAAATTCATTGGAACAAAGTTTATGACAGTTTTCCTGTCCATTCTTATGAGAATGAGCCTGATTTTCATATTGATGGATATCCTGCCACTGGCAGGTTCTACGGCAGTTTCCAAAAACACACGACAAACAGTGTCTGCATGGGCAAGGCTGTTTATCGGAAATCTTGTATCGGTAGTATTCTCGCTGGTCTTTGTACAGATGATATTCATTATATCAGCGAGAGCACTGCAAGGGATTAACACTATAACCGATGTAATCTCCGGTATTGTCAGTCTGTTTATCGGACTGGTACTGATCGATCTGATCCTGAACGTAGAAGGTTATGTACAGGCACTTGGGCTTAGCGGTGTTCGTAACTACGGCAGCCTTAGTTCCATGGCAGCAGAGGCAACCAGTTCTATTCTTGGACTTGGATCAAGTGCAGTTAAAAGCGTTACCAATCCGGATGGATCTAAATCTGTTCATCATTCCGGTATCGCCGGTCTGGCTTCAAAAGGCATCTCCGCTTTACAGTCGATTGGTTCTGATTCCGGATCAGGCAGCAGTAGCAGCGGCAGTGATGACGGCAGTTCTTCCGGAAATGGAAATGCAAACGGTCAGCCTGCAGCATCGAAAGTTCTCGACGATAACGGGCAATCGCAAGATGCTCCGGGTCAGGACACGAACGCTGCGGACGGTGGTCAGACTTCTGGTCAGGGCAGAAACGGCAGCACAGATGCCAATGGTGCAAATGCCAATGACGCAAACGGAAACGGTACAAACGGCAGGAATGCGAATGTTGATGCAGACGGCACAAATGGCAATAGTGCAGGCGCAAACGACGCAAGCGGCAGGAGATCAGCTGGAGCAAATGGCCTGGATGCAAACGGTATGAGAACATCTTCTGGTACAGGTACTGGCGCAAGCGGTTCGAAAGCAGCCGGTACAGGAACAGGCACTACAGATGTAAATCGGAAGTCCGGAAACTTTGGTAGTGCAATAGCTGGGATGCCCGGTGTTACATTTTATACTGATAAGGATTTTGCAAATCCCGACGCACGTTCGTCTTATGGAAGCGGAAGTATTCCGAGAACCGGAACACAGGCAGAAAGTACCGGTCGTCAATCCGTACAGGATGCGAGAAATGCAGCGTCTCGTGCCGGAACTTCCTTTGGTACGCAGTTCTCACCGGATAAAAACGGTAATGCGGCTATGGGTAATGATGGTCAGATGCATTCGATTCATCCGGCAGCGCTTATGTCTGATGGCTCGATAAATCCGGCAGCAAGAATGGATGAGAACGGGAAACCCGATCCTAACGGTGGCTTTGTACTTGCGGCAGACAATAAAACACCGCTTTCCGTTGGTAAGAATGATGAGGGCCGCTTTAGTCACGTAGACAAGGGTAATCTTGCATCACCGGCACTTATGATGTCCTCCGATAAAGGCAATATGTTTAAAGATGACAATGGTGTTTACCATCCGGTATCTCTGGATAAAAACAACAGCCTTGCAGGACAGCAACGGTACAATGCAGACGGCAGCAAGAATGCACATGGCGCTTATGTCAAATCCACAGACGGTTCTCTTGTACAGGGTTATAATCGTACAACAGCGAATGGTCAGAGTATTCCGGCTTCTGAAAAGGTAGGATCGAATGGTCGGACCCTTCCCGGCAGTGTGGCTGGCAGCGGTCAGTCCGTGAAGTCCAGTGAACTGCAGGGTTCGGATGGCAGAAGTACAATGATTAGTGGTTCGCCTGAAACCATGAGAAATGCAAACGGTACTTCCGGCGCATTGAATCGTCCGAGCATGTCGGTTGTTCCTTCTGATAATAAGAACGATATCAGTACAGGACAGACAATGCAGAGTGCTGGCGGTTCTGTAAGTTCTGATGCACCGGTGCTTGCCAATAACATGTCCGGTGTTCCTACAGATGTAAGCAGTCAGTTGATGGACGGCACGAATCAGGTAAAACCGGATGCAGACTTCGTACAGAGCGATGGCAGCGGTGGCTTTATCGCCTCTGACAGAGAACAGGCAGACGCAATCGATGTCGGCGGTTCTTATGTTCCGTATGATGCGGCAACCAATTCCGTGGATGCATTCACTCCGACAGGCGATGGATCTTATGCTCCAATCGGATCAGACACAGAAACACCTATGTTTGAACCGGCTTCGTCCTTTGAACCCGGCGAAAGTGCTTATGCCGATAATGTTTCCGGTGTAGCAACCGATGTAAGCAGTCAGCTGATGGATGGAACCAATCAGGTGAAACCCGATGCTGATTTCGTCAAGAGC
>CANRJG010000043.1 GCA_947630875.1 uncultured Lachnospiraceae bacterium | reverse complement strand
GGCGTCGGCCCCTGTATCCTCGCCATGCGCATGGCCTTTCGGGGGCTTACAAAGCTGCCGGAAAAGTTCAGGTTCATCGCCGACGGCTACAGTGCCTATCCCCTCGCTGCAATGGAATTCGCAAAAAAGTTCGGAAAGGATTTTACCTTTAGGATCACTCAAGTGATCGGGCTTACTAACGACGATGCCGTCTCCAAAGAGTACCGTCCATTCAAGCAGATGATTGAACGGCTCAACCGCACCTATAAGGCTTCCTACCGCAACACGAACGGCTTTGACAACATCGACGGAGCCAACTATGATCTGGCACTCTGGGTCGCTTACTATAACTTCCTGCGCCCACATAAACACAGGAAATACAAAGTCCTCAATGAAGTGGAACTTCTGCAGGGTGCAGACAACATGCCGGGAAAATGGCAGCTGCTCATCTTCCTCGGACAGCAGACCATCTTAAATATGCAGAAACAGTCTGCTGCTACAACGGAGCGGGGCTGTTGTCAATAGAAGCGTGGAATACCGGAACCGCCGACAGGCGGTGAGGATATGCCGCGAAAGTCTATTGACATAAAGTCCTCGGATGATCCTGTCCCGGCAGAAAAGGGGCATCTGCGCCCTTTTCCTGCCTTCCGGCGAGGACGGGTGCGGGCAGAGCCCGCTAATGGGTCAAGGGACTAGTCCCTTGTGGGGGTTGGGGCAACGCCCCAAGGTCTTTAGACATCAATATCTGCAATTTTCAAGGTTCATTTGAGCCTATTTTTTTCGGCTCAGTTTTTCATAGATTACTTGACACTACCCTGTTTTAATGAATAAACAGCATAAAAAAAGACCGCTGAACATATCTGCTCATGCGATCCTTTCCGGCTGCTGTGGATTTTGCTCCACATGTCAATCTTTATGTCTTTTGCATCTCTCATAAAAACTCAAATGTAAAGCAAATTGCGCTGCAAATCAGAAAACCCTCCTTTTCTTTTTTGTTTTGAACGATAATAACTCAAAATAACTCAAACGATTTTTCAAAAAACCTTGAATTTATGCGGTTTTTTGCACTTATTTCGGGGGTTCAAATCCCTCTTCCGCTATTCTTTTATCTCCTGCTTCGGCAGGAGATTTTTTATGTCCGGCGAAAGTATCCCCGGTGCAGGCGCATATTTCTTTACCAGCACGGCTTCACAGCCCAGAAATGCTGCTGCCGCGCTGACTGCCGCCACAAGGGCGGTACAAAGAATCTTTACCGGCTCATACATGCCTGCCAGTTCCAGATCGACCAGTTGTTCTTTTCGAATATCATATCCAAATTTCCAGGCCGCATCCCGGACTGCCGCAACCGCCAGATCGGCATTTTGCCCCGCATTTTCCACAATCGTATGTAAGGGCTTTTCCAATGCGTCCGTCATAATCCGCACGCCCTGTAATTCGTCTGGAGTCAGCGGTTCCTGCAGCAGAGACCCACGCACTTCCTTCGCCGCATGTACATAGGCGCTGGACGCGCCGTATACAACCCCCTCTTCTTTCGCCGCGGAAACAGCAGACAATGCATCTTCATAACGTTTTTTCTGTTCTTTTGCCTCTGTCTGCAGCACTGCACCGACCTTAATACGCACCGTTTCCTCCGACAAAGCAGCGATGCGTCTCTGCAGACGGATTCTCGCAAAACCGTCACTTTCCTTTTCCAACTGTGAAAACAAAAGCCGCAGCCGTTCTTCCACGGCTTCTTTGGCTCCGGCGCCGTTTTCGATCATTGTTCGATCCGGTTCCACCCGAATCCGCCGGGCGCTTCCCAGGGACTGTATCGAAATATCCGAAAGGCGGCCGTCCTGTTCCCGACTGATGTAAGTACCTCCTGTATATACGGCAATGTCTTCCAGCAATCCATACGTTTCAAGACCATATCCCGGCGCGCGTACCGCGGAAACTTTCAAAACGCCGCGAATGCTGTTTGCGATCAGATTGCTTAAAGCATCCGCCGTCACATCCTCCGCAATAATCAACAGCGGCCTGCCGCTGTTTTTTACCGCTTCCAGAAGCGGAAGGATTTTTCCGAAATCCGAGATTGTCAAATCCGTAATCAACAGATATGCATCCTGAAACTCTGCGCACAGCCGCTCCCTGTTATTCGCCAGATAGGGGGAAATATATCCCCTGTCAAAGCGAATCCCGCGGGTAATTTCCATTTCCGTCCGATTCCCGATGTTTTCCTCTATCATAATCACCGTATTTTTTCCGGCGCGTTCGACTGCCTTCCAGATCATTTCCCCTGTTTTCTTACTGCCTGCGGCTGCAGCCGCAAGATTTATAATCGCTTCCCTGCTGTTTTCCTGCAGGGTTTTTCGCCGGATTACAGCTTCCGCTTCCGCAGCGGCGCGCCGCATACCTTTTTGCAGAAGCACGGAATTGTATCCTGCTTCGATACAGCGTTCCCCTGTTTTCATCAGTTCCGCCGCCAGCAGTACCGCCCGTGTTCCGCCGCCGCCGGCAAGCCGCCGTGTTCTGTCCGCCACTTCTTTCAAAATCCGGGCGCTCTGTTGTTCAAAGGGATCCGCAAGCGTAATCTGCTTTAAAATGGAACAACCATCGTTCGTATGAAGCTGTACATGAAAATCTCTGTCCAACAGCGCATCTCTGCCTGCAGGCCCGAATGCCGGCTGCAAAAACGCCGCTGTCTTCTCTGCGCCCGCCACCAGGGACGCCCTTGCCTGTGTATGCAATTGAATGAAACTTTCCAAATACTGCCTCCGCAGTTTTCTTTTTTTCATCCTATGCCGGCGGCATGATGTTTATTCGATGGCGGATTTTTCAAAAACACTGCAGGGATATCCGTAAAAATAATTGCCCATTCTGTCATTTTCTGATAGAATAGGCTTAATCATGAATAAAAAGCAGGAGGACATGACCCATGGACAATGTAACGATACTTTCTCACCCTCTGATTCAGCATAAAATCACGCTTCTCAGGGACAAACGCACAGGAAGCAAGGAATTTCGGGAACTGGTAGAAGAAATTGCAATGCTGATGGGTTTCGAGGCGATGCGAGACCTTCCGCTGGAAGATATCGAAATCGAAACCCCTATCACCACCTGTACTGCAAAGGTATTATCCGGGCGCAAGCTGGCTCTGGTTCCGATTCTCCGGGCAGGTCTCGGCATGGTCAACGGCATTCTTGCCCTGGTTCCATCCGCAAAGGTCGGTCATATCGGACTTTACCGCGATGAAAAAACCCTCGAACCTCACGAATACTACTGCAAGCTTCCGAAACCCATTGACGAACGTCTGATTATTGTGCTGGATCCTATGCTGGCTACCGGCGGTTCCGCCACGGCCGCCATCGATTTTGTCAAGCAGCACGGTGGAAAAAATATCAAGTTCATGTGTATCATTTCCGCGCCGGAAGGCATCCGGCGGCTGAGTGAAGCGCATCCGGACGTTCCGATTTATACCGGCTGTCTGGACGAAAAGTTAAATCAGAATGGTTATATCGTTCCGGGACTTGGAGACGCAGGCGACCGAATTTTCGGTACAAAATAAAAATACGGGAGGGTACCAAATCCCCTCCCGTATTTTTTATTGTACTTCCGGCAACTGTTCAATCAGTCCCGCCGCTTTTTTTAATACAGCCAGCGCATCTTCCGCATTGATAATTGCGTCCATATGGGCGTCGCCGATAATCTGCAGCGCATAGGTCATCCGATCCAGCCCGGCTGACAATTGGAGCATTTTCAATGCATCCTGCGAATTGACGATACTGTCAAAGGTCACGTCTCCGTAAGAGAAATCGGTGTCGCCCAGTTCCAGCGTCTGCATATCCCGCAAGGTCTGATTGCCGTTTCCATCCGTAATATACAGGTGCAGGAAATAGAGGGGTTCCGCCATGGAATGATCCTTCAGATCGATATTCAGCTG
Organism: uncultured Lachnospiraceae bacterium; assembly: GCA_947630875.1. Taxonomy (GTDB): domain Bacteria; phylum Bacillota; class Clostridia; order Lachnospirales; family Lachnospiraceae; genus CANRIM01. The sequence goes on along the minus strand of CANRJG010000043.1, from coordinate 12,122 downwards.
CCAGTAACCGGTCACTGCGTTATAATCCGCCTTATACCAGACCAGATCGTCCTGCCCGTTTACATCAGACCAGGTGGGCACCTGAACATCGACGACGCCATTGTCGCCTTCCGCATCCAGAATCGTCACATACAGCCGGTCTCCGATCTGCCTGACATCCATTTTGGCCTGCAGGATTTCGGTGATGACCATCTGCACAGATCCCAAAGATACCTGCTGTCCCGCCGTGTCCGTAATGGTGGCTTCCATGGTATATTCACCGCGGTAGCCGCCGTGATTATCGATATCCACCGTGGCGATATAGCTGCCGTCGCTCTGCAGAACTCCTGCATATGTATGGGCATCATCCGCGCCATCCACACTGGAATATGCTTTGACCGTCACTGCGCTTACGCCGCTGCCGCCGCTGACATTGCTGATTTTCACCGTCATGGTACCAGACATACGGTTCACCGTGCCGGCGCTTAAACTGCCGCTCAGCTGCGGCGGCGTATCCCCGGGCAGGGTACATACATACGCCGGCATATTGTCATAAACCGGGATACTGAAGACATGGGCAGCCTCCAGAATACCGGAATTCAAATACGACTTGTAAATGCTGCGGCCTTCCGTATAGGGCGCCTGAATATTCTGCATATACTGATGATAGGAAATACCGTTGACCACATCAAATTTCTGAAAATAAAGGGTATACTGCTTTCTTGAGATGTATTGGGTGGCCAGGGTTTTGGCACCGCCGTTTATCGACTTATAGCGCGTGTCCCAACCGTTTGCCTTTGCCGTGCTCAGGCCGTTTTGAATAATTGCCGCCGAGGTACTGCCGGAAGCATTGATATTAAAGTAATTATAATACCCCTCATACCCGCCGTATTTGCCGGAAATCAGCGGGCTGGTGCCGTTGCCCTGCTCCTGTCTCACCCGGGCCGCAAGCAAAAACGGACTGACATTGTTTTCCGAGCCGCTTCTGACAAAAGCCTGGGCATAAGTCATGGAAGCGTCGTCTTCCAGCGCCCTGCTGTACATCCAGGATCCTTTCAGCAGCTCGTTCACACGGTCTTCCGTATGCACCGCGGGTTCATAATCCAGCTTCAGAAACATAAACACATCGTTCGTATTTAAAAAATTCCTCGGATCCAGATAATACATAATCACTTCTTCGGTAGGAACCACCCAGTTGCTTCCGCTTTTTCCGATGTAAGTTCCGGTGGCCGGATTGTAGTTGCCGGCCGCTTTGGAGAAATATTTTTCCGGATTGGAACTCTTTTCAATCAGGCTTCTGTCTTTTTCCGCCTGAAAACGCACCAGTGCATTCCAGTCTATGTTGGTTTTGTACGGAACGAACTCCCAGTCGGGATGGCTGCTGATCAGACTGCTGATATAACTGCGGTAACTGGCCGGAAAGGCATTGAGATCCGTACTGTTGGCGTAAACGGTCTGCCTTGTGCAAAGCAGCAGAAATATGAAGCTGATCAGTATCATCTGCAAAATAAGAGACCCTGTCTTTTTCATTGGTTTCTCCTGTATTTTTCCGAAGTATATATTGGTCATTTTAGCATAAAGCCCTTGGCCTTTCAATCTTTTTGTGCATACTTCCAAATAATACCGTTTCAATTTGACAAAAATTCACGAAGTGAGTATTATACATAAGGATTCTATCTTCATTTTTCGGAGGAATAAAACGCATGAAAATTGCTGTACTTGCCGGCGGCACCAGCTCCGAGCGAAACGTATCGTTTCAGACCGGAAAAATGGTGGCTTCCGCATTAAAAGATAAAGGTCACGACATCTGTTTTCTTGATGCTTTTACGGGTGTGCCGGACTTTGACGCCGCCACCTGTTTTTCACAGACGGACTTTGATTCCGTCGCCGAAGAAATCCACGAAATCGCACCGGACCTTGCGGCGCTTGCACGCATCCCGCGTCCGGGCAATGACGGCTTTTTCGGACCCAACGTACTGCAGATCTGCAAAGCGGCAGATATTGTGTTTATTGCACTGCACGGCGCCTGCGGCGAAGACGGACGCATACAGGCGGTTTTTGATCTTCTGGGCATTCCCTATACCGGCAGCGGCAGCTTCGGCAGCCAGATCGCAATGCACAAAGGCATGACCAAGCATCTGATGCGGGAAGCAAAAATTCCCACGCCGAAAGGCATCTGCGCCCGCAAATCTGATCCGGCGTCCCTGCCGGAAACACCCGTCTTTCCCTGTGTCATCAAGCCCTGCTGCGGTGGTTCCAGCGTCGGCGTTTCCATCGCCCGCAATCAGGCGGAATATGAGGCGGCCCTTGCCACCGCATTTTCCTACGAAGAAGAAATTCTGATCGAAGAATATATCAAGGGCCGGGAGCTGAGCTGCGGCATTTTAAACCGGCAGGCGCTTCCCGTCATTGAAATCCGGCCGCTGCAGGGTTTTTACGACTATAAAAACAAATATCAGCCGGGCATGACCGAGGAGCTCTGCCCTGCCGAAATCCCCGCGCAGTGCGCCCGGATGATTCAAAACTATACGGAACAGCTGTATCAGGCACTGCAGTTGGACATTTACGCCAGAATCGATTTTCTGCTGACGGAAGATGCGGAAATCTACTGTCTGGAAGCCAATACTCTGCCGGGTATGACTGCCGTGAGTCTGCTGCCCCAGGAGGCGGCGGCTGTGGGCATTTCCTTCCCGGATCTTTGCGAGGAAATCGTCCGTCTGTCACTGAAGAAAAGAGGTAAATCAACGTGGAACTGACACTGGAACAGGTATGCAGCGCCTGTCACGGCGAATATCACGGCGACCCGTCGCTGCTGCGGAAAAAAATTGAAAACGTTACCACGGACAGCCGTCAGGTGACGAAGGGGTCTTTGTTCATCGCCCTGAAGGGCGCGCGGGCAGACGGCCACGACTTTATCGAATCCTGCCTGGGGGCAGGCGCGTACTGCTGTGTGAGCGAACGTCCCGTCCAAACCGACGCAGGCGCCGTCATTATGGTCGATTCCACTTTCCAGGCGCTGCGGGACATCGCCGCATATTACCGGAAGACCTTACAGATTCCTGTGATCGGCATTACCGGAAGCGTCGGCAAAACAGGCACCAAGGATATGGTGGCCTCCGTGCTTTCCCAAAAATACACTGTACATAAAACCGAAAAGAATTATAATAACGACATCGGGCTGCCCCAGACTATTTTGAAAATCCGTCCGGAACATGAAATCGCCGTTCTGGAAATGGGCATCAATCATTTCGGAGAAATGCGGGTGCTGGGGGAAATCGCCCGGCCGGATGTGGTGGTCATGACCAATGTAGGTCCCTGCCATCTGGAAAATCTGATCGATCTGCAGGGCGTGCTGAAAGCCAAATCCGAGGTTTTCGATACGATGCCCCAGGAGGGAACCGCCATTTTAAACGGCGACGAGCCGCCGCTTTGCGAAGTTTCATCCGTCAACGGAAAGCCGCCGGTATTTTTCGGCTTCAAATCTTCTCTGGACTGGTACGCCGACCAGTACCGGCCGCTGGGAACGGAAGACGCTGCCTGCGTGCTGCACCATGAAGATCATGCCATCCCGGTAACGCTGCATGCGCCCGGCCGGCATATGGTTTATCACGCGCTGGCCGCTGCGGCCGTTGGCCGCCGGTTCGGCCTGTCTGATGCGCAGATTGCCGAAGGTATCGCTGCCATTCGTCCGGAAAACGGACGAAACGGTCTGATCCGCACCGGCAGCCTGACCATCATTGACAGCTGCTACAACGCAAACCCTGTTTCCATGAAAGGCGCGGTAGATATTCTTTCGGTATATCCGGGCAGAAAAGTCTGTATTCTGGGGGATATGTTTGAGCTGGGGGACGACAGTAAGGCGCTGCATTATTCCGTCGGTCAGTACATTGCAGGAAAACAGATCGACCTGCTGATTACCATCGGCGACCTGGCAAAAGAAATTGCCCGGGGCGCTTCCACAGGTGCTCCCCTGCAAATTCAGAGTTATCAGACAAAAGAAGCTCTGATCAAAGCGCTTCCGCTGTTAATCAGAGCCAAAGATACCATTTTATTGAAAGCGTCCCACGGCATGCATTTCGAAGAAATCATTCCGTATCTGCAGTCGGCGCCACATCTTCCACAGTAAGTCCGCGGGTATTTTTCAAGATCAGAACCGGGCAGACCGCCGTCAAAATCACACAGACTGCAATGACGCACAGGGTTACGATCGGATTTTCCATTTTCTGATGCATCCAGTCCCAGTCGGACACCATAATGGAAAAGGTGTTGGCCGCCATGTGGAACAGGATCGGCGCCAGAATACTCCGGTAGGAAAGATAGACAAATCCCATGGCAAATCCGAGGATGGACGCGTAGACGAACTGTACCAGATTCATATGCATGATGCCGAAGATCAGACTTGAAATAATCAGCGCCGGCCACTTTCCGGCCAGCTGATACAGGTTTTTCAGAACCACGCCCCGGAAGATCAGTTCCTCTACAATGGGAATAATCAGCCCGGCGGCCAGAATTTCAAACAATACATTTCCGGTATACATATAGCTGCTCAATTCCTGATAGGTTTTTGACAATTTGGGTAATCCGGAAACCGAAACCAGCGCATTTGCAACAATACTGACACCGATACCGAACAAAGCCGCGTAGAGAAGTGTAATTTTTTTCCCCACAGGCTTTTCTTTTCTGTCAAAGAAGACAAAATAAATCAGCGGAATTGATACCAGCGCACTGATCAGCGTCAACATAAGGGTCTGATCCATGACCGCATTCATAAGGAGATCGTAAATCTCCGCATAATCCATGGACCCCACCATAGAAGCGGATATCGTCCGAAAGGCCACAATCAAAATATATACAAGACTGATCGCCTGTGTAATAAGAAAATATGCAACAGGTGCAATAATCAGCTTTGCAATCAGACCTGCTTTGCTTTTTTTCTGCATTTTCTTTTCCTCCATGTCTGCAAACAGAATAGCACCAGTCGATGGAATTTACAAGAGGCCGGGTTAAAAGCACCGGCCTCTGTGTATTTATTTTTGCAGTTTCATCTTCCATTAATAATTTTCTTTGCGTACTTCAAAGAAGCTCTGGGGATGCGCACATACCGGGCAGACTTCCGGTGCTTTTTTGCCCATCACCAGATGTCCGCAGTTACGGCATTCCCACATTTTTTCTTCGCTCTTTTCAAATACCTGCTGCATTTCGATATTATTCAGCAGTGCGCGGTAGCGCTCTTCATGAGACTTCTCAATGGCAGCCACCATGCGGAATTTTGCTGCCAGCTCGGTAAAGCCTTCTTCTTCCGCATCTTTTGCAAACTGCGCATACATATCGGTCCATTCGTAATTTTCTCCGGCAGCTGCCGCTGCAAGATTCTGCGCGGTGTCTCCCATCTCGCCCAGTGCCTTGAACCAGATCTTCGCATGTTCCTTCTCGTTGTTTGCCGTTTCCAGAAACAGCGCGGAAATCTGCTCATACCCTTCTTTTTTTGCAACGCTGGCAAAGTAAGTATACTTGTTTCTTGCCTGAGATTCTCCGGCAAATGCCGCCATCAGATTGGCTTCTGTTTTACTGCCCTTTAATTCCATGATCCTTCCTCCTCTGTTATTTTCAGAATAAATGCGTTTTTCTTTCTCCTTTTTTTTAGCATATTCCATGCGGAATGGCAAGGATTTTCTATGGAATCGTTCTGATTTTTGTGCTATGCTTGGACGTAAGGATGTCTGACGTTAAATGCGTCCTTTCGTCAGGAGGATATGTCTTGGATACTTCTTTTGTCCTGCCGCTGACCGGCTGGTATGAAAAAAATCGCAGAGCGCTGCCCTGGAGAGAAACAAAAGATCCGTACCGGATCTGGCTTTCGGAAATCATGCTGCAGCAGACCCGGGTGGAAGCAGTAAAAGCCTACTATACCCGTTTTCTGGCCACGCTTCCCACCATTGCAGATCTGGCTGCCGCCGACGAAGAAACCATCCTGAAGCTTTGGGAAGGACTTGGCTATTACAGCCGCGTCCGCAACATGCAGAAAGCCGCGCAGTATGTCATGACACATTATTCCGGCGTCCTTCCCGCGGACTATGACGCGCTTCTGGCGCTGCCGGGCATCGGCGCCTATACGGCCGGGGCCATTGCTTCTTTTGCCTTTGACCTGCCTTATGCCGCGGTAGACGGCAACGTGCTTCGCGTCATGAGCCGGATTGCCGGCGACATGCGGGATATTGCACTGGATGCCACAAAAAAAGCGTGGAAACAATATATGGAGACCACGCTTCTGACCCGATCCAATGCCGCCGTGCTGAATCAGGCGCTCATGGAACTGGGAGCCTGTGTCTGCCTGCCCGTCGGCACGCCGAAGTGCGATCTCTGCCCTGCAGCAGACTGCTGCATTGCCTGCAAACAGCAGCTGCAGCATATGTTTCCGGTCAAAAGTGGGAAAAAGCCTCGAAAAATCGAACATTTACATGTGTTCTTTATTTTATGTGGGAACAAAATTGCCATCCGTAAGCGAGGGGATAAGGGGCTTCTGGCATCCCTCTGGGAATTTCCCAACTGCAGTGCCTCTGTCAATCCCAGGCAGGCACTGTCCGCGCTTGGTATTGTTCCGTCAGCAATTACGCCGCTTTCACCGCAGAAGCATATCTTTACCCATGTGGAATGGCATATGAACTGCTTTTTTGTAACCGCCCGTCAAAAAGACGCCGACGATGCTCTTTTATGGGTCAGCCCGGAAGAACTGCACGCCCGTTATGCGCTGCCGTCTGCGTTTCGCCCGATGGCCCAGGAAGCCGAAAGACATATGGAAGACAGCGGACAAATCGAATCGAAAATCTGATTATCAGAAAATGTGTCGACACTCCCGGCAAAGCATTGTCATCTGCAAGGTACGATCTTCCTGTCATATGATCACACGCACTATCCGTTCTGCCGGTTTCGCGCGTATTTTCCGAACTGGTTTTTCAGACGGATCACCAGCTCCGCATTGTCATTGGTAGCGGCAAACAAATCCAGTACCCGCTCCACCGCTTCTTCTGATTTTCCGGTGTTGAAATGCCGCCGCATGTAGTACATGGCTTCCCGCTCGTCGGGGCTCAGCAGCAGATCCTCCCGCCGGGTGCCTGATTTGACAATATCGATGGCAGGGAAAATCCGTCGTTCGGACAGTTTCCGGTCCAGTACCAGTTCCATGTTGCCGGTGCCTTTAAATTCTTCAAAGACCACATCGTCCAGCTTGGAACCTGTATCCACCAGCGCGGTGGCCAGTATGGTCAGGCTGCCCCCTTCCCGGATATTCCGGGCCGCGCCGAAAAAGCGCTTCGGCATATGCAGTGCGGCGGGATCCAGACCGCCCGACAGCGTCCTTCCGCTGGAAGGAATCGTCAGATTGTAGGCCCGGGCCAGCCGGGTAATGCTGTCCAGCAGAATCACCACGTCCTGCTTGTGCTCCACCAGCCGTTTCGCCCGCTCCAGCACCATTTCCGATACCCGTTTATGCCGTTCCGGCAGCTCGTCAAAGGTGGAATAAATCACTTCCACATTTTCCCCGGGAATGGATTCTTTCATGTCCGTAACTTCCTCCGGCCGTTCATCGATCAGCAGGATAATGATATGCACTTCCGGATTGTTTTTCACCATGGCTTTGGCAATGGCTTTCAGCAAAGTGGTCTTCCCTGCCTTCGGCGGCGAAACAATCATCCCGCGCTGACCTTTACCGATGGGGGAAATCAGATCAATGATCCGGATAGCACGGTTGCTGCTGCCTTCCGAAATCCGCATCCGTTCATCGGGAAACACCGGAATCATATCTTCAAAATGTTTTCTGTGGGAAGTTTCCTGTAAAGAATAACCGTTGACTGACTTGATATAAAGGAGGGCGCCGAATTTTTCATTCTGGGTTTTGACACGGATATTGCCTTCAATGATATCTCCGGTACGCAGGTTGAATCTGCGGATCTGGGAGGGCGCCACATAAATATCGTTCTCTCCGGGAAGAAAATTTTCACAGCGTATGAAACCAAAACCGTCGGGCATCACTTCCAGAATACCTTCCGCCATGACGCCGCTGTCCAGACTGGAGTTTGCGAAACTGCTGACATTGCTTTTCTGGGCTGGTTTTGCATCGCCAGCGCCCTGCTCTGTTTTTGCCGCGTCCGCTGCCTGTTCCGTACTGTCCGTTTTCTGCACGGTCTGCGAAGGTTCTTCACTGCCCGCCTGCTGTGCCGCCTGCGGCATTTCTTCCTGCATCGTCTGCTGTGCCGCCTGCGGCGTTTCTTCGCTGCCCGTCTGCTGCGCCGCGTTTTCTTTCTCGTCTTCCTCCAGCATCCGTGCAATCAGATCATTTTTCCGAAGTGAAGAAATCTTTTTCAGACCTCTTACCTTTGCGATAGCTCTTAATTCCGTTAAAGGCAGTGACAGATACTTTTCCCGCATACTCATTTGCTTTCCTCCAAATTTCTGCAGCAGTTGGACAGTCGCTTCCGGATGGTCATATCCTCCGCTGTTTTACACAAAGTCTTCAATTAATTGACACAATTCTTTCACATTTTGTTTCTATAGTTAGCATTGTAGTAGTGAAAACTATTACAACTTTCATAACTCGGCCAAGCCGGGAGTCGCACCCGGCTTGGTACTCCCTCTTTTTTCTCCTTTGTACAGATAATCTCGCCATGGCAACATGGCGGGATTTCTTTTTATTTCAGCAATTTCTTCACAAACTTTCCGGTATAGGACTTTTCGCAGGCCGCCACTTCTTCCGGCGTGCCGCAGGTCACCACCGTGCCGCCGCCGTCGCCGCCTTCCGGCCCCATATCAATCAGATAATCCGCCGACTTGATCACATCCAGATTGTGTTCAATGACGATGATGGTATTCCCCGCGTCGGTCAGCCGCTGCAGAATCTGAATCAGCTTATTGACGTCGTCAAAATGCAGTCCGGTGGTAGGCTCATCCAGAATATACACCGTCTTTCCGGTGCCCCGCCTGGACAGTTCCGTCGCCAGCTTGATCCGCTGCGCCTCTCCTCCGGACAGGGTGGTTGAAGGCTGTCCCAGTTTAATATATGAAAGTCCCACATCATATAGACACTGGAGTTTGGTGCGGATTTTCGGTACCGCGTCAAAAAAACCCAGGGCCTCTTCCACCGTCATATCCAGCACTTCGAAAATATTTTTATCCTTGTACTTCACTTCCAGCGTTTCGTGATTATACCGCTTGCCTTTGCATACTTCGCAGGGGACAAACACGTCGGGCAGGAAGTGCATTTCGATTTTAATGATGCCGTCCCCTTTGCAGGCCTCGCATCTGCCGCCTCGGACATTGAAGCTGAACCTGCCTTTGGAATAGCCTTTTCGTTTTGCGTCTCTGGTCTGGGCAAAAATATCCCGGATCAGATCAAAGGCCCCCGTATAGGTGGCGGGATTGGACCGGGGCGTCCTGCCGATGGGGGACTGATCGATATTGATGACCTTGTCCAGCTGTTCCAGTCCCGTCACGGTTTTGTGTTTTCCCGGAATGGTTCTGGCGTGATTTAATTTTTTCGCCAGCACCTGATACAGAATATCATTCACCAGCGAACTTTTTCCGGAACCGGATACGCCGGTCACACAGGTAAATACCCCCAGGGGAAAATCCACGTCGATGTGCTTCAGATTGTTCTGCGCCGCCTGTTTAACGCTGATCCAGCCCGCGGGACTACGTCTGGTTTCCGGCACGGGAATACATTTTCTGCCGCTTAAATAGTCCCCGGTGAGCGAATTGCTGCACTGCATGATTTCCTCCGCCGTACCGCAGGCAACTACCTGGCCGCCGCCGATGCCGGCTTCCGGACCGATATCCACAATATAGTCCGCCGTCCGCATGGTATCTTCGTCATGCTCCACCACAATAACGGTATTGCCCAGATCCCGCAGATTCTGTAAGGTATGGATCAGTTTTTCATTGTCCCGCTGATGCAGGCCGATGCTGGGCTCGTCCAGAATATAGACAACGCCGGTGAGCCCCGAGCCAATCTGGGTCGCCAGCCGGATCCGCTGCGCCTCTCCCCCGGACAGGGTGCCGGCGGCACGGCCCAGAGAGAGGTAGTCAAGCCCCACTTCGATGAGAAATCCCACCCGGGCGTGTATTTCCTTTAATATAGTTTTTCCGATTAACTGCTGCTGGGGTGTCAGTTCCAGACCGGAAAGAAACGATTGCAATTCGGATACAGACAGACTGGTTACTTCAAAAATATTCTTCCCTCCTACTGTAACAGCAAGACTGGATTTTTTCAAGCGCATTCCTTTACATTTTTCACAGGGCGTGATCCGCATAAAGGTTTCGTACTCCGCTTTGACGATGTCCGAAGCCGTTTCCCGGTACCTGCGGTTCAGATTTTCAATCAGGCCTTCGAAGGCCACGTCATAAATGCCCTGGCCCCGCTGCCCTTTATAGTAAACCTTGACCTTTTTTCCTTCTGTTCCGTAAATCAGCATCTTCCGGATCTCCTCCGGCAGCGCTTCAAAGGGGGTATCCAGGGAAAAATCGTATTCTTTCGCCAGCGCGGTAAGTACCGCATGGGTAAAACTGGAAGCATCGGTACAGGACTGCCAGCCCGGCGCCGCGATGGCGCCCTCTGACAGTGCCAGCGACGGTTCCGGAATAATCAGATCCGGATCGAATTTCATTTTAAAGCCCAGCCCGAAGCATTCCGGGCAGGCGCCGAAGGGATTGTTAAAAGAAAAGCTGCGGGGTTCCACTTCTTCGATACTGATGTCGCAGTCCGGGCAGGAAAAGCTGTCGCTGAAGGTCAGCAGTTCCTCCTCCGCAATATCGGCATAGAGCAGCCCTCCGGAAAGGTTTAAGGCATTTTCGATGGATTCCGCCAGACGGGTCTCGATGCCCTCCCGGATCATCAGCCGGTCCACAATCACCTCAATGTTGTGCTTGTTGTTTTTTTCCAGCTTGATTTCCTCGGACAGATCGTAAAGATTGCCGTCCACCCGCACCCGGACATAGCCGCTCTTGCGCGCCTGTTCAAATACCTTGGCATGCTCGCCCTTGCGGCCCCGCACCACCGGCGCCAGCAGCTGGATTTTGGTCCGCTCCGGATACTGCATCAGCCGCTCCACCATCTGATCCACGGTCTGGCGTTTGATCTCCTTGCCGCAGTTGGGACAGTGCACGATGCCGATCCGCGCGTACAGCAGCCGGAAATAATCATAGATTTCCGTCACGGTGCCCACGGTGGATCTGGGGTTGCGGTTGGTGGACTTCTGATCAATGGAGATGGCAGGGCTCAATCCGTCGATCCGCTCCACCTGGGGTTTTTCCATCTGTCCTAAAAACTGTCTGGCGTAACTGGAAAGGGATTCCATGTACCGGCGCTGTCCCTCCGCATAAATGGTATCGAAGGCCAGGGAGGATTTTCCGGAACCGCTCAGCCCCGTCAAAACCACCAGTTTGTTTCTGGGAATGTCCACATCAATGTCTTTTAAATTGTGCTCCCGTGCGCCGCGCACCTTAATATAGTCAATTTTCTTCATGTTCCGATATCAGTTCCTTTATCTTAATCAGCTCGTCACGGTACAGCGCAGCGGATTCGAAATCCAGCTCCGCCGCCGCTTTGCGCATTTTCTTCTCGGTCTGCATGCTTAGTTTTTGCAGTTCCTTCCGGCTCATGGATTCCAGATCCTTCTTCAGGCTGGTTTCCTGCTTCTCCACTTCCGTAGAGATACGGATCAGATCCCGGACCGATTTCTCAATAGTTTTCGGCGTAATATGATGGGCCGTATTGTATGCCTGCTGGATTTTGCGACGCCGGTTAGTCTCATCGATAGCCGTCTTCATAGAATCGGTCATTTCATCAGCAAACATAATGACCCGGCCATGGGCGTTTCGGGCGGCACGGCCCACCGTCTGAATCAGCGCGGTCGCCGAACGCAAAAATCCTTCCTTGTCCGCGTCGAGAATCGCCACCAGTGAAACCTCCGGGATATCCAGTCCTTCCCGGAGCAGGTTAATGCCCACCAGCACATCGAAGGCATCCAGCCGCAGATCCCGTATAATTTTGCTTCGGTCAAAGGCCGTAATATCAGAATGCAGGTACCGAACCCGGATTCCTGCCTCCCGCAGATAGTCCGTCAGGCTTTCCGCCATACGCTTGGTCAGCGTGG
>CANRJG010000042.1 GCA_947630875.1 uncultured Lachnospiraceae bacterium | reverse complement strand
AATGCACACCCGGAACGAATGTTCGATGATTTTTTCTTTCCCGTTTCGATTGTATCAAAGGTTGTCCCAGAATATGGCAACATTTTGGCAACAGAAAATCAGCAAGCCAGAATAAATGATGTAATTGAAATAAATAACGGCGTATATTTGCATAAAACCTAAACAAATACAGTTAAGAACAGCAAAGGACACGCCGAGTTTGAGTAGTAAACAGAAAGCCGGTAACTGGCTATTCTATGACGAACAATCCTAAACGGATGCATCGTGAAGTGCGGAAGCAAATATGGAGTCCATGAGAATAGGTACAAAATCACAATTAGCTTTGAAATTACCGGAGGAGCAGTTGAAAGCTGAACGCAAGACTATGAGTCGGGTATGAAGGGAAGCAGAGAAGTAGCGGCAGTTTAAATTGAAACAAGAGAAAAGGAAAGAAAGGCATAGGGGCACAATATTGATTTAGGCTTTGGCTTGAATAAAATAGTGCATAAAATAAAGGTATGGTAAAATGATTAATGAGAAGTATGTTATGAAAGAAAGCAAATCAAAATTAAAGTTATCTTTAGAAGAAAAAACACCAACTTTGTTATTAGGAGCAGGTTTTTCATTTGGCGGAGTGAATGAAAAAGGTGATAAATTACCATTAGGGGAAGAATTAGTTGAGCTATTATATACAAAAATGTTTGTTGAAGACCCTCCAAGTCAGGAGATTATGGATGAAGATCAAGAGGGTGCTAAAAAATATAAAGAAAACAATGATTTAAAAGGATTATGTGGATTACTTAGAGATGAAGATAGAGTTGAAGAAAGAAACGAATATTTGACTCAAATATTTGTGGGAGCTTCTATTGCACAAGATAGTAAAATTTTTAATATTACTAATTATAAATGGAATAAAATATTTACGCTAAATATTGATTGCTTATTAGAGTATATATATAAACAAAAGTCAATTCCTTATAAAGTATGGAATCAGGATAATGATGATCGACGGAATAATAATAGTGATACTTTGATAATTAAATTGCATGGATGTGTAAATAATAAGGCTAATGGTTATGTATTTGATGAGCAAGAATATATTGACTTTTGGAATGAGGATAACTGCTTTTTGCGAGATTTCGGTGATGCTTATTCTAAGGGAGATATGATATTTATAGGCACAGAGTTTCAGGAGGAGGACTTAAAAGCTATTATAAGTAAATATAGCTCAAAGGGTTATGATTCAAGTGGTAATAATTATTTTTTTATTGCACCCCATATTAGCGATGTGCGTTTAAAAAGACAAATTTCCTCAACTGATAATTATTATTGGATAAAATGGACTACAGAGGAATTTTTTGACTTCCTTAATAATGAAATAACAGTAGAGAAAGAAATTAGGGATGACTTGAAAGAACGAGGACTTATAATTTTAGATGAATTGTATAAGGAAAAAAAGCAAGATTTTGAAAGCAGATTATATACTGGATATGAATCAGTATATAATGACTTTTTTAATAATTGGGATTTTATTCATCCAGGATTGATAGATTTTGAAAATAAAATTAGTGATAGAAAAAAGAATCTAGTTGCGGCTATTGTGGGAAAAAGTTATGTGGGGAAAAGTTGTGCGGCAAAGAGAATATTAGTTGATTTAAGGGCAATGGGGTATTTAGCCTTTCAGTTTAGTATGAGATCATCTGAGTATATGCAAAGATTTATAGATTATATGGAACAATTACCACAGAATACACGTGTGGTGGTTTTGTTTGAGGAAGCATCATTTTACTATCCATTAATATATAATTTCTTACTTAGTAAATGTCCAGATAATATTGATCATTTTATAGTTCTTACATCAGATACATATGCTAATTATTATGCTAAAAAAGATATATTAAAAGATAGTAATTGTGTTGAAATATTTACATTAGATGAAAAGATATCATGGAAATACGCGGGGGAGATTTATGCAAAATTGAAGAAAAACCAATGGCTTCATAGACCCCAAATTAATGATGATGAATATTCATTAAAAAAGTATGCGTGCGAAACAAATGATATAATAGATTTTTTGTATAATATATCGCATGGACATGGATTTGAAACGCATTACACGGATATGTTCTCATTACTTGAAAAAGATGTAAATTATCATTATTTGCAGGCATTAGCAATATTGGAAACTTTAGGTTTGAATAGTATTCCGGTTAGAATTTTTTCTACGTTACTAAAAAATGAACGTACTAAATTCGACTATCGTGTTTTTTTTAATACGTTTGAAGAAATATTAGTAGTAGAGGAAAATAGAATAAAAGTACGATGTTTACGATTAATAAAAAATACTGTGTTTCACGGAACAAATGAAGAAGATATTAAGGATATTCTTGCAGAAGTAGTTAGGCAGACTGCGGGACAATTTAATGAAGGTGATATAAATGAATGGAATGAAATATTTCAGAGAGCCTTAACTGTTAAACGAATTCTACGGGAAAAAATATTGTCTATTTCCACTATTAGGAAATTATTAAATGAGGTCGAGAAATATGGGAAAAAGTATAGCTTTTTTTGGATTCAAAGAGGGATCGCAGCACAAAAGGACGAAGATTTCGATTTAGCGGATCACTATTTTAGGGAAGGAGTACGTATTAGACCCAATTCTTATCAAGCACGACACGCAATGGCAAAGAATTTGATGGAAAGAGCTATTGAACAAATCAAAAATGGATATGATTCTTTTGCACCATACTATATGGATGAGGGATTAAAAGATATAAGAAGTATTATTGATAATCCGGCTTATAGCAGAGGATATAAATATTCTTTACATACTTTAATTGATATGAGCATTAAATATTATGATGCAATTAACAAAAAAATTGACAGAGAGGATGTTGAATATATTAAAGATAGAATATTAGAACTTCCAAAGAATGAATTGGATTCATATATTATAAGTGCTATTGAACAGTATATCGTATATTGTAAAAAGTGTAACTATAAAAAATGTAGTGAGGCAATTATAGAAAAGCATTATGATAAAATGGTCAATATTTCATTAGTTAAGGAAGATGACTATTTAATAGAAAATTTAGATTGGGAGTATTGATGTTATGGCTCTTTTTTGGTTCTAAAAATTTTGATTAGAACAAATGCGAGGACAAATTTTAAAGAATATGGCTAATAAATTCATTATAAAAAGAATAGTGACTGATGTTTAGAGCCGGATTCGGAAATGCTTTGCATTATGGCTCTGAACAAAATACATATTATAATGCCTGTAGCTGTGGGTAAGGACTCATGGCAAAGGGCATTATAAGATCCTAATTTGTATTGGAAAAGTGATACATGAGAGATAAACAGCCTATTGTTTTTTTGACAACTAATATGTAAAGGAGATTTTGACTATGGAAGAGAATCGATTTGTGATATTTTTAAAGTTAACTTGCTACTTTTTTGCAATTCAAAGTATAAGAATGTGAAATCTTAATCAGTAATTTGGTTGATAATTTTAAGAAAGAAGTAAATTATATGGAAACTAAGATAATAGGAAAGATAGATAATGCTTATAATTTTGGAAAATATAAAAGCAGATTACAACAATGTCAAAATTATTTAGATATAATAAACAGCGGTTATTTTGGAAATGAAGATTTAAAATATGCAGAAAAATTTTCGCTGGATACATATGCAGAATTGTTAATGGATGATTCGAGTATTGTATTGGCAAACACATGTCAATCAAGGAATATTGATTCAATAACGAATTTGATTATGAATTTAGAGGCACTAAAAAAGATGCTAAATGAGTTAATAGAAAAAGAAACGGACAAATCATTAAAAGAAGATCTCTAGTATTATTTGAGAGAAAGAGGTTAAAACATAGTGATGTTATAATGATATTGATATTTCAATATTATTTCTAGAAAAAAACAAGCGAAAATTTGTTCGAATTTTCGCTTGTTTTTTTTTTTATAAAATAGTATAATATGGGAAAAATCGGGTATAAATTTATTCCCGTTTAAGGTGATTGATATGAAACAGGTGCATTTACGGGTAGATGATGAGTTGTATAATGAATTGAATACTTACTCAATGATGACAGAGCAGTCAATGCAGGATTGTGTAAGAGAGGCTGTTGCGTACTATATTACTGATATGAGAAAAAAGCAGCAGACCGTGAACAAGAATCAGGTTACTTTTATTGATTTATTTGCCGGTATTGGCGGAATGCGTATCGCCTTTGAAAGAGCCGGGTGTCGCTGCGTTTATTCGAGTGAATGGAATAAATACAGCCAGCAGACTTATTTTGCCAATTTTGGAGAACAGCCGGAGGGGGATATTACACAGGTGCCGGCTTCGTCCATACCTGATCACGATGTTCTTGTAGCGGGTTTTCCATGCCAGCCGTTTTCTATTGCCGGTGTTTCCAAGAAAAACAGTCTCGGCAGAGCAACCGGGTTTGAAGATAAAACGCAGGGAACGCTTTTTTTTGATGTTTGCCGGATTTTGAAAGAAAAAAGGCCAAAGGCTTTTATGTTGGAAAATGTAAAAAATCTGTGCAGCCATGATAAGGGCAGGACTTTTAAAGTCATACTTGAATCGTTGGAAGAATTAAACTACTGTGTTTTTTATTCTGTGTTAGATGGACAAAATTATGTTCCTCAGCACAGAGAAAGGATATTATTAGTAGGATTTGATCGAGAAAAATATGGTCATAATGTTCAGTTTGATTTTGATTTATCACCCAAATTTCCCAAACCGGTTATGAAAGATATTCTGGAAGAAAATGTCGATGATAAATACACATTGTCGGATAAACTCTGGACGTATCTTCAAAATTATGCAGCAAAACATAAGGCAGCAGGAAACGGATTCGGATATGGAATTGCTCCTTTGAATGGTGTTTCAAGGACAATCAGTGCAAGATATTATAAAGACGGATCAGAAATACTGATTGCGCAGAGTGGGAAGAACCCCAGAAGGCTTACGCCCCGTGAATGTGCCAGATTACAGGGGTTTCCGGATGATTTTAAAATTCCGGTATCTGATACACAGGCATATAAGCAGTTTGGAAATTCTGTTGTAGTGCCATTGATGGAAGATGTTGCAAAGCTGATCGTCAAGAAAATAGAAGAATTGGATTTGACAGAGGGAAAAGAATTACAGAGGATGGTGATTTAAGTGACTATGGGATACGCAGGACAGGCCATTAGTTCAGTGCTTCAAAGTGAAAATAGTTTTTGTAAATTTCTTTCTGCAAATGATACAGGTGCGACAGGCGGTCATCAGTCGGGGATTTTGATATCAAAATCAGCAATTAAAATGATGTTTACCAGGAAAGAACTTGAACAGGAATGTATTCCAAAAAGAACAGTTAGAATTAACTGGCAGGATGTTATCGAAACGGAGAGCAGTTTTACATATTATGAAAGTAAAAATGAACTGAGGATAACACGGTTTGGAAGAGGATTTCCATTTCTGCGCCCGGAACAGACCGGTGCATTGTTTGTATTTACACAGCAGACTGTTACGGATTATTCCGGTTTTTTTCTGGAAACAGACGAAGAAATTGAAGAATTCCTAAATACATTTGGTATCAGTCCAACAGAGACGAACAGTCTTATTGATACAGGAAGAATAACAGTAGAAACACAGGAAAAACTGGCAATACAGGAGTTTATCAGCAGTCTTGATGTTGATTTTCCGACATCGGATATCATGTCGGCAGCAGCCAGAACAATAGAAGAAAAAGTCTATGACCACAGAGAATATATTCTCACCAATCCCGACGAAAAAATTATCAGCTGGACAAATATGGAATATTCTCTTTTCAGAGCATTGGAATATGCCAGATATGGCGATATTATTACAAAGGGTTTTCAGTCAGTAGATGAGTTTGTAAGAGTTGCTAATGCAGTATTGAACCGCAGAAAAAGCAGAGCGGGGAAAAGTCTTGAACATCATTTGTCAGCAATATTTGATGGAAATGGGATAGAGTATTCATCGCAGGCTGTTACAGAGGGAAATAAGAAGCCGGATTTTCTGTTTCCGTCACAGGAAGCATACCATGATTATAATTATTCGACAGACCGGATTGTTTCTCTTGCGGCAAAAACGACCTGCAAAGACCGATGGAGGCAGGTATTAAATGAAGCGGATCGGCTGAGAGATAAACCCAAATATCTCTGTACGCTTCAACAGGGAATATCTGGGGCTCAGATGGATGAAATGCAGGCGGAAAATGTCATTCTGGTTGTACCAAAACCTTATATTACAACTTATCCCAAAGATCGAAGAGACAGAATATGGACATTAGCACGGTTTGTTCAGTATTTAAAAACAATAGAGGGTAAATAAGATGGATATAAAAAGCCCGGAAGAACGAAGCCGAAATATGTCAGCCATCCATTCAAAAAATACCAGACCGGAGATATATTTAAGAAAATTACTTTTTTCACGAGGATACAGGTACAGTCTTAATTCTGATAAAATACCCGGACATCCGGATCTGTTTCTTCGAAAATATAATACTGCAATTTTTATTCATGGATGCTTCTGGCACAGACATCCCGGTTGTCGGTATGCGTATATGCCGAAATCAAGGGTGGATTTCTGGAAAAAGAAGTTTGAGGCGAATGTAAAGAGGGATCATATTGTCAGAATGGAATTGTATGAAAGAAAAATTAAATGTCTGATTGTGTGGGAGTGTGTGATTAAGAAGATGAAGAAACAGGAAGAACGCGATATATATTTAGACAGGGTTGAAAATTTTTTAGATAATGTCGATTTGTTTATGGAATTGTAAAATAATTAACAAAATGACATCGCCTGATAAAATGAAACATTTATTGAACAATAACCGGGAGATGATTTGATGCAGAAAAATACACAGGATAATGATGCAGCTTTATGGTTGGCAATTATTTTAGATTTATCATTACAAAGTGCTTCAACTATTGGTAAGGAATGGTCGCAGTTTGCAAATGAGATAAAGACGAAAAATCGATTTTTTCCTAAAAGTGTATTGCTGGAACGGATTAAAACAGTACCCCTTTTTGTAGAAAATGAACTTGAAAAAGGTACGATTTTGTATAGAGCAAGGTTATTTGAATCATCATACGACTTTGCAAAAGAAGAATTAGAGAGTATATTGGAAGATTTAAAAATCAGATTTCCATATGAAAATTTATCTGAATACGATTTGGAAAATATAGAGAGACTGGCTTTTTTATGTCAGTTAGGAGAAAATAAGGATATTTATCAAAAGATAACTGAGTTAAAAAGAAATACAAATTTTTATGGGTACAATAGAAATGGATCAGATGCGCCGAAAAACTCGAGTAATTCCGGGAGAGCCAATGCAAAAAACATTTCATTTTTGTATGCCTCGGAAGAAAAAGAGACTGCCATTATGGAAGTGTTTCCAAAATTAGGACAAGAAGTAAATCTGGCAGAAATTAAACTGACAAGAAAAATAAAACTATTCAATTTCTATTTTGATATGAAAAATATAAAAGAGGAAGAATATGCAAAGGCTATGGACCTGGGAAATTTGTCACCTCTTTTTTTCCAGGCCAAACTATAAAGATGAGTTTGAATATTTACCTACGCAGTATCTTTGCGAATATATACGGGAATTGGGTTATGATGGAATAAGGTTTTGCAGTTCTGTAAAAAAAGGAGGAATCAATGTTGTTATTTTTGACACAGAAGCGAAAACGAAACCATACATTGTAAGCAATTCAAAAGTAGTAAAAGTAAAAGATATTAATGTTGAGTTTGAGCAAATTTTACCATCCTGTTCTTAAAAAATTAAGTGGGATTATTCAGAAATAAAAATGCTGAAATTATAAATCAATCCTCCGGTTGATAATCGAGTATTATCTGAAAATAAAACCTCATAAATTCTTGTAATTACAATCGAAATGGTGTAATATTATACAAAAAGGAGGTTATCGACATGGGACTTTTTAGTAAAAAACCTAAATTAGCAGCGTTTGAAGTAGACGAAACATTTTCCGGACCCTCATTCAAGTATGAAGGAAAGACATATGATCTGGACGCATATGTAAAATCCAGAGAATCCGAACTGCGGGTGAAATTGAATGACGATCACGTGAAAACCGTAAAGAATTTCAAAAATGCGCAGGATACGTACAATAAAAACAAAAATGCCATTACATACATTGAGTATACGATTGGCAGACAGCTGTTCAACGGAGAAGAAAAGCTGAAAGTGAATGCGCTGGATGTAGCGAACAATTCGTGATGCGCGGCTGTTTTAAATTAAATCTTTATAGGTTCATATGGGGCTGACCGCTGCGGCAGCCCCTTTTCAATGCAAATATGGTATAATGGTATAATAGAAAGGCTCAAATATGGAATTTCTGGATCTCGTAAAAGCAAGATATTCGGTGCGCAGATATGCGGACCGGCCCATTGAAGAGGAAAAACTGGCAAAGATTCTGGAGGCGGGCAGGCTGGCGCCGACGGGGAAAAATGCACAGCCACAGCGTATTTATGTTCTGAAAAGCCCGGAGGCCATTCAGAAGATTCGAAAGGCCACGAGCATGGCTTTTGATGCGCCGGTGGTGCTGCTGATCTGCTATGACAAAACGGTCAGCTGGAAGGCAGTGCCTTATGGCGACGATTACGACGTGGGGGATATGGATGCCTCCATCGTGACTTCCATGATGATGATGGAAGCAACGGAATTGGGCATCGGCTCTCTCTGGGTCAGAGGCTACCATGCGCAGGATATCATCGACGCCTTTGCATTGCCGGAGCATATCGTTCCGGTTTGTCTGCTGGATCTGGGATATTCTGCGGAAAACAGCAGGCCCTCCAGACTGCATGACAGCAAACTGCCGATGGATGAAACGGTCACAATACTTTAAACCACAGAAGCTAACGGCACGCGCGCTTGAAAAGCGCACCTGCCAAATCGTCGGAAGGCATTTTGAGTTATGCTTCGCATAAGCCTTCCTATGGAAAGGAACAAAGCCGTATGAATTTCGGAATTATAGGATATGGCGCCATTGGCGATGTGCATGCACAGGTGATTGCGGGCCTGGAAGATGCAAAGCTGGTGGCAGTCGCCAGCCGGACCCCGGAAAAAGCAGAAAAGGTCCGGGAGAAATACGGATGCGCTTTTTACACGGATTATCGGAAGCTGCTGCTGCGCAGCGATATCGATATTGTGTCGATCTGTACGCCTGCTATACTGCACCTGCCCATGGCACTGGATGCGGCGGCAGCAGGAAAGCATTGTATCGTTGAGAAACCCGTTGAAATCAATACGATGCGCGCTGAAGAGATGATTGCGGCGTTTCAGAAAAAAGGATTAAAGTTGTGTGTGATTTTTCAGCACCGTTTTGATCCTGCTTCCATTGCGCTCAAACGCCTGCTGGATGAAAACCGGTTTGGAAAACTAAACTATGGCACGGCAAAAACCATATGGTTTCGTGATGAAGCCTATTATCGTGCCAGTATCTGGCGGGGCGCATGGAATGGAGACGGCGGCGGTGCGCTGATGAATCAGGCGGTACATTCCATTGATCTGCTGCAGTATTTTATGGGACCGGTACAGGCTGTCTGCGGCAAATGCGATACATTGTACCATTCGGAAATTGAAACCGAGGATATCGGCCTTGCGCTGCTTTGGTTTGAAAACGGCGCTCTCGGCGTCATCGAAGGAACCACCCTGGCTTATCCGGGTCGAAATACGGAAGTCAGCATTTACGGACAAAAGGGAAGTGCAGGCATCTGCAACCATACGCTGGCCCATTATTGCCTGAAGGATGGAGAGGATGCGGCACTGGAAGCCTTACTGGCCCAAAGCGGAAGGAAGACATCCAACCGGGCTTCTTTTATCCGGCAGTATCAGGACATGATTGCCGCCGTAAAAGAAAACAGATCTCCCCTCGTCACCGGCGAGGAAGGTCTGAAATCTGTACAGATCATAAACGCAATCTATGAATCATCCGCTAAAAACGCATGGGTTGATCTAAGAAGCAAGGATGATTGACAAAACAGTTTCAGAAAGCGTATCATGGGAGAAAGCGACAAAGTGAAAAAGGGGGAACCATTTATGACAAAGCAACAAATCGGAACGAAATGCGTGCAGGCCGGGTATACGCCGGGTAACGGAGAGCCCCGGCAGATACCGATCATACAGTCTACCACATTTCGTTATGAAACCAGTGAAGATATGGGGAAATTGTTTGATCTGGAGGCATCCGGATATTTTTATACCCGCCTGCAGAATCCCACCAATGATATGGTAGCTGCCAAGATTGCGGCGCTGGAAGGCGGTACGGCGGCCATGCTGACTTCTTCCGGCCAGGCGGCCAATTTCTTTGCCCTGTTTAATATCTGTGAGGCCGGAAGCCATATTGTGTCTTCGTCCTCGATTTATGGAGGCACTTTTAACCTGATTTCGGTGACTATGGCGAAAATGGGCATTCAGGTGACATTTGTGTCTCCGGATTGTTCGGACGAGGAGTTGGAAGCAGCATTTCAGGAGAACACCAGGGCGGTTTTCGGTGAAACCATCGCCAATCCCGCACTGACGGTATTAGATATTGAACGGTTTGCCAAAGCGGCCCATGCCCATGGCGTTCCGCTGATTGTAGACAACACTTTTCCTACGCCCGTCAACTGCCGGCCCATCGAATGGGGTGCGGACATTGTGACACATTCCACCACAAAATACATGGACGGGCACGGCGCAGCCGTGGGCGGCGCTATTGTGGATTCCGGAAAATTTGACTGGATGGCCCATGCAGACAAGTATCCGGGCTTATGTACGCCGGACGAGTCCTATCACGGCATTACCTATGCGGAAAAATTCGGAATCGAAGGTGCATTTATTACCAAAGCCACTTCACAGCTGATGCGGGATCTGGGCTGTATTCAGTCTCCGCAAAACGCCTTTTATCTGAATCTCGGACTGGAATCACTCCATGTACGGATGCCGAAGCACGTGGAAAACGGACAGGCCGTCGCAGAGTTTCTGGAAGCACATCCGAAAGTCACATCCGTCAGCTATTCCGGTTTGCCGTCGGATCCTTACTATGCGCGGGCGCAGAAGTATCTGCCGAAGGGCGGATGCGGCGTGGTTTCCTGTGAATTAAAGGGCGGAAAAGCCGCCGCGGAAACCTTTATGAAACATCTGAAACTGGCGGCAATCGAAACCCATGTGGCAGACGCCAGAACCTGCTGTCTCAACCCGGCAACTTCCACCCACCGTCAGATGACGGAGGAACAGCTGAAAGAAGCCGGCGTTCCTGCCGGCCTGATTCGGATTTCCTGTGGTCTGGAAGATAAGGAAGATCTGATTGCTGATTTTGCCCAGGCACTGGATGCAGTGACTGTCTGATTTAACTTTCATAGGGACGAACCCGCAGGCTTGCGCCCACCGAGGCGCAGATGCTGCGGCAAATGTCCTGTTCTTCCGGAGTGGTCACCACGTCAACGACGGTCATTACCACATTGGGCACATATTGCACACAGTCTTTGGTAAAATCAAGCATTGCCTGAAACGAATCGATACCGAATTTCGGACGAACCAGCTGATTGTATTCCTCCGCATTGGTGGCATTCAAGCTGACCGATACGGTATCGATTTTTCCTTTCAGCAGAGGCGCGGTCCGTTTTTTCCAGATCAGATCCGAAAGGCCGTTGGTATTGATGCGGATTGGGATATTGCTTTTTCCTTTTACATAGGCAGCCACCTGCAGCAAATCATCCAGGCGTTCGGTGGGTTCACCGTAACCGCAGAACACCAGCTCGTCATATTGCGCCAGATCCCAGCTGTCGATGCTGGCACAGACTTCCTCGACGGTAGGCTCATGATCCAGCCAGAGGGGATCGGAACCGTAGATGCTGTCGCCGTTGTTTCGAAGGCAGAAGGTACAGGAACAGGGACAGCGGTTGGTCATATTAATATAGATGCCATTCTTTACTTTATAAGTAATCGTCATCATCTTGATATTTCTCCTGTTTTATAAATATTTTCTGATATGCAGCCGGTCCATAGCAAGACCGCAGAGGATAAACAAAATGCTGCTGAATACGGACTGGGTGATATATCCGGGAATGCCGGCAAGGGGCGCCGTAAAATTTCCGGTAATCAGAGATTCGTAGAGATAGTATCCGCCGATGCACAGGGCAGAGGCTGGAAGCAGCGCAATCAGGTTCCGGAAAGAGAGGATTTTCTCTTTGCCGGCATGAAAGAACAAAACGGCAATGGCTTTGATCACCAGAGAGGCAGGCGCCCAGATGGCAAATCCGGTGAGACAGTCGGCCAGCACCGCGCCTGCAGCGCCGGCAAATACCGCATAGGGGACAGGCAGCAGGCAGGCGGCCAGATAAATCAATCCGTCTCCTACATGGGTATAACCCGTATGGCTGGGAATATGCAGATAGGCAGTAAAAACAAAGATTAAGGCTGTAAATACGCCGGTCAGACACATGCGTCTGATTTTTTGATTATTCATGCAGATCAAACCCTCTTTCTATTTCTGTGAGACATTCTTCAAAACAGAGTCCGTCGGTTTTCGGAAGATCCAGTTCCAGTGCCCGGCGAAGCACTCTTGCAATAAACGCGGAAGCATGGCGTACCGAAGTGATCAGATCCAGACCGTTGACGGTGTCTGCGGCGATGATGGAAGAGAAGACGTCGCCGGTACCGGAGCGGCAGGGTCCTACTTTATGTTCCATCACCGATACCGCCGGTTTGCCTGCTTCGAAAACAAAATTTTCCAGATCATGCCCCCGAGAAAGTCCGGAAATGACGATTTTCCGCGGACCCATGGCATGGAGTTTTTTACAGATTTCTTCCAGCTGCTTTTCGTCCGCGTCGGGACAATAGGGGGTTTCACTTAAAATACAGGCTTCCGTCAGATTGGGCGTCAGGATATCGGCATAGGGCACCAGTTCCTTCATTTGCTCCGCCAGGGCCGATGCATAGGAGGGATAGAGCTTTCCGTAATCCCCCATGACCGGATCAACCACGATGGTAGTCTGTTCTGTACGGAACCGTTCGAAAAACGCTTTTACCATCTGAATTTGCGCGGCAGAACCCAAGAATCCGCTTAAAATACCATGGAAACGCAGGTCGAGCTTTTCCCATTCGTCCATGTAGGCGCGCATATGTTCGGTAAAATCTGTCCGGTAGAAGCTGTCAAATCCGGTGTGATTGGAAAAGATTGCGGTGGGCAGGGGACAGCACTGGATTTTCAGTGCGGAAATCACTGGCAGCGACGCGGCGATGGAACATCGGCCGAACCCGCAGAAATCATTGATGACAGCGATTTTTTTCTGATGATTGTGAGACATGTCATGTCACCTTTCATTCGTTTTCCGACAGTATAATGGAAACATGACCTTAATGAAATAGTCAGAACAATAGAATTTTATATGACCAGATTTGAGAGCAGAAAAAATGCAGGCACTTTACACAGCCTGCATTTTCCGGTTCTGATGGTGTTTCATCAGCAGATATTTGATCAGCACCGTTACCCCGCAGAGGATAACGCTGATATAAAACGAAAGAGAACGGCTGATCAGTTCCAGATGCACAGCCGAAGCGTAGGGCATGATCTTGCCGAACCCATCCAGCATAATGTAATCGGATACGCCCATGGCGCCGGGAATGGGAATGGGATTGGATCCCACAATGGTACAGGTCTGTATCGAAAAGACCTGAAATGCCATGGAAAATTGTCCGCCGCCGGATAAAAATACAAACACGGAAACCAGTATGACCGAGGTACGCTGGGCGATATTAAGTAAAAATGCGGTAAAAAGCGCTTTTTTCCGCTGCAGGATCATTTCGGAATATTCCCTGTACTCGCCTATATACCGGTCCAGTTTCTGCTGTTTTTTTGCTTCATGTCGCATCAGATGGATCCGGCACAGGAAATGCAGCAGGGTGCGGCAGATATGGTGCAGCAGATTGCAGTTGATCAGCAGCATCATAAAGAAAGCAGCCAGCACCACCTGAATCAGGGATCCGATCAGTATCAGAATTTTGGAAACGATTCCAAGTGCGGTAAATACTGTGGGATGGGCGATAATCACAACTAAACCGATCAGCAGAATCGAAAAGGTGTACAGCGTCAGATTCAGCAGCAGGGAAATAGCGGTTACGCTGGCGGGCAGTCCGTCTTTGATCATAAAATAAGCACAGGCCGGCTGTCCTCCGGTGGCAGAGGGCGTAATGGCCGAAAAGTAAATATTGGACGCGGCATAAGAGAGCCATCGTCTGGTCCTGACCCGGCAGCCGAAGGCACGTAAAATCACAGCCAGCGCCGCGCCCTCGAAGAATACAAATCCAAAGGCACAGAGGGCTGCCAGCAAAAGCAGCGGCAGAGAGGCATTGGACAGATACGCCCGAAATGACGCCATGGTAAAATCCTTGCTGTGCGACATGACGGCATAGATGGTCAATGCGGCAATCAAAAGAAACAGCAGCATCCAGAGGCATTTCTTTTTGTCAAAAAGTCGGTTGGAGCCGGAGTTTGTCACATCCATATGTATTCCTCACTGTTTTCATACTGCGTCCGGTCAAAACGGACTGGCAGAATCGTTTTTTAATGTACGATCACACCACGGGAAGAGGTTTTTCCTTCCGGCTTGATATCGCCGGATTTGGTCAGGGCAATGCGTGTCAGCGTCGGGCCCAGAAGTTCATAAATCAGTACGCCGAAGAGAACAATATTCCGAATAATGATTCCCTCGTCACCCAGCTGTGTGGCGGTTAAGGACATACCCAGCGCAACGCCGGCCTGGGGAAAGAGGGTGACGCCCAGATATTTCTTAATGGTGGCGTCACATTTCATAATCACGGATCCGATGAAAGCGCCCAGATATTTTCCGGATGCCCGCACAACAATGTAGATCAGGCCGATCAGAATAATATATACGTTTTTGAACACGGAAAAATCCAGTTCCGCGCCGCTTAAAACAAAGAATAAAATAAACAGGGGCGCCGTCCAGCGGTCGCACCTGGCCATAAGTTCCTCGCTGAAATCACAGAGATTGCAGAACAGCGTGCCCAGCATCATGCAGACCAGCAGAGAAGAAAAGCCGATGGTTACAGGCCCGATCTGAAAACTGCAGAGGGAAATGGCCACGGTCAGCGCCACAAATCCGATGGACAGGGAAAGACGCTTGCTTCTTGAATGGAAAAACCGCTCAAAATATGTCAAAAGAACGCCCATTAACGCACCGAAGGCAAGGGAAATCACGATTTCGATCAGCGGATTGACAATGATGGAAATGACGTCTACCTGTCCGCTTTTCAGCGCTCTTGCAATACCAAAGGAAACGGCAAATATAATCAGTCCGAAGGCATCATCCAGCGCTACAATGGGCAGAAGCAGCGCGGTTACTTTTCCCCTGGCTTTATACTGGCGCACAACCATCAGCGTAGCAGCAGGCGCGGTGGCGGCAGCTATGGCGCCCAAGGTAATGGCAGCGGCAACGGAAAGTCCGTCGAAAAAGAACAGGGAAATCAAAACCATTACGATATCGACCAGTATGGAAGCGGTAAAGGCCTCGAAAATACCGATGATCACCGCTTTCTTTCCGGTATGCTTCAGATCGTTCAGACGAAATTCGTTGCCAATGGAAAATGCAATGAAACCAAGAGCAGCATTACAGATCACACTGTAGGATTTCACGTCGTCCAGAGATATAAAACCCAGCCCCCGGACACCGAGGCGTCCCAGCAAAAAAGGTCCGATCAGGATACCGGAAACCAGATAACCGGTAACCGCGGGACATTTCAATACTTTTGCCAGTCGGGACATAAACAGTCCGGCCAGCAGCGCAATCGAGATGCTCAGTAGAGTCTCCATAGGAATACATGCCTTCTTTTCTTTTGAAACTTTAAAGCGTCCGCAAAGTCTTCGCGGACGCTATGTAGAGTAGCACTATATTTGATTTTCGTCAAGTCTCAGCGCATCAGGATGGGCAGGGTTTTTTCCTTTAATTTCCGCAGTGCGTAAAGAATGGCATCTTCATTTCCGAACCCGCCGGCTTTCGTAATGACCTTCAGTCCGTCCAGTGTTCCGCCGTTGATGCGCATGATGGGAATCCCGTTGCTGACTTCACCCAAAATATCGGAGCCTTCCGCTTTCGTTCGGTTCAAAAATCCGATGGCAGTATCCCCGCCGGAAAGGAAAAGTCCGGAAACCTGCGTCCTGGCCAACACTTTTTCCATCAGTTCACTCATGATTTCCTGGGTCAGCTCGGACAGTCTGCTCTGATCATATCCGTATACCTGGGCCTGTGCCACGGAAAGCGCCAGATCATTCCGGTCATAGGTGGCAGAGGAGATCAGCAGCGTGTCAAATCCTTTCCGGATATAAGCCACGGCGGTATCCGCATAGGCGTCGTCTTTTTTCTGCAGCAGCGTATGGATCGGCACCTTTACGACTTTGACTCCGTTTGCCTCCGCAAATTTCACCTGTGCCGCCGTGGTCTGGCTGAGACTGGTAATCAGGCCCACACCGGGATATTCCGCCGAAATATGATTCAGCAGAGCGTTGCAGATCCCCGCGGAACCAATCCACAGGACTTTTTTTCTGCCGGTTTTCTGTACGGCGGCAATCATCCGCTGAAAATCCTTTTCCGCAGTGAAGTCAAAGGACACCAGCCGGTCGGTAATCTCCGG
>CANRJG010000041.1 GCA_947630875.1 uncultured Lachnospiraceae bacterium | reverse complement strand
AACCGTAATTTCCGGATCCAGCAGTCCCGTGGGCCGGATCAGCTGCTGTACCCGTTTCAGCTCGTGCTCCTCCTCATAGGGGCCCGGCGTCGCCGAAACAAACAGCACCTGATCAATATGCTGTTCAAATTCCTCAAAACACAAAGGACGGTTGTCCAGCGCAGAGGGCAGGCGGAAGCCGTACTCCACCAGCGTCTCCTTCCTGGAACGGTCCCCCGCGTACATGCCGCGGATCTGGGGAATCGTCATATGGGATTCGTCAATCATAATGATAAAATCATCGGGAAAATAGTCCAGCAGCGTAAAGGGCGGTTCCCCGGGGGCAAGACCGGACAAATGCCGCGAATAATTTTCAATGCCGCTGCAGACGCCGGTTTCCCGCATCATTTCCACGTCGAAATGGGTCCGCTCTGCGATACGCTGGGCTTCAATCAGCTTGTCATGCTGTTTGAAATATTTGACCCGCTCTTCCATTTCTTCCTCAATCGCCGCCACGGCCCGTTTCATATTCACCTCGTCCACCACATAGTGGGAGGCAGGGAAAATCGCCGCGTGTTCAAGAATGCTTAAAATCTCTCCCGTCACCACGTCAAATTCCTCGATGCGGTCGATCTCATCCCCGAAAAACTCCACCCGGACCGCCCGGTCCGTATTGACCGCCGGGTAAATGTCCAGAATATCGCCGTGCACCCGGAAGGTGCCCCGCTTAAAGTCCAGATCGTTTCGATCATACTGCATCTCAATCAGGGATAAAATGACTTCGTCCCGATCCCGCTGCATCCCGGGACGCAGAGAAATCATCAGGTTCTGATAAGACTCAGGACTGCCCAGTCCGTAAATACAGGACACGGAGGCCACAATGATCACGTCCCTGCGTTCGGACAGAAAGGCGGTGGCGGACAGCCGGAGTTTGTCGATCTCATCGTTAATGGAAGAATCTTTCGCAATATAGGTATCAGACGAAGGAATATAGGCCTCCGGCTGGTAATAGTCGTAATAAGAAATGAAGTACCCCACGGCATTTTCGGGGAAAAAGGCTTTGAACTCCCCGTAGAGCTGGGCCGCCAGCGTCTTGTTGTGGGCAATGACCAAAGTAGGACGGTTCAGTGCCTGTATCACATTGGCCATGGTGAAGGTCTTGCCGGAGCCGGTGACCCCAAGCAGGGTCTGGCACTGGTTGCCCTCCTGAAAGCCTCTGACCAGTTCCGCGATGGCCTGGGGCTGGTCGCCGGTGGGCTGGTATTCGCTGTGCAGTTTGAAATGATCCATGAAAGGCCTCCTGTGGGCAGTGGTGAATAAGCATACAACAGGGTCATTATAACATTATGCAGAAAAAATGTACAGAACAAATGTTCATGTTTCCTCTTTGACTACGTATATGAGTTCAACTGATTTTACGATAAAAAAAGCAGAACAGATTTCTCCATCCTACCCTTAAAAACTGTATAATTCGCAAGAACAATTTTCGTATCATCTTTCATGGGAGCATTCCAATATGTTCCAATACGAGGTTGTAAAGTTTCTCATCAAGTCTTATCCCATTTGCAAGCATCATACATAACAAGTGCTTCGCTTTCTCCAACATCCAAGCCGGTAACTGAACGTAATATATGCACGGACTGGATATTTTCAACATCAGTTTTTCTCAGAAAATCACACATTCTAATAATTTCCGCTTCTTCTGAATATATTGGATTTTCCGTAAGTTCACGATAAACTGCATTGGGGATCAATACATTACCATATAATTTTTGTAATAAATCAAGATGATTTGCCTTCATTAGTGAAATAACCGGCGTTGTATCAGATATCACAATCATGGCATTACTTCCTCTAGATGACGAACCATCTCTAATTCTTCATCAATCTCTTCATCTGTCATCTCAAGATATGGAAGTCCAAGCCTGCTATATAATGTAATCAGATCCATTTTAAAAATACCCAGTATCTCGGCCGCCCTTCCGTGCGATATAATGCCCTTCCGAATATAGGGATACAATATCATAGCATTTCTTTCAAGCTGATCTTCTTTTTCAGCTGACATGATAAATGTTACGAGTTTTTCCGGCATTTCAAGGCTTACCATTGCCATAAAAGCTCCTCCCTTACATAATCTTTCATAGAACTGTAAAAAGCATCTAAACAGCTTATATCAATGTAATTATAACACTATTCAGAAAAAAAGTACATAGCACCTCCCCATCCGGCTCTTTCTTTACAGCGCATCAATCAATTTCGCCGCGTATCTCAATATCTGCAGAGCGTCTTTTGCTGTTAATGTCCCATCCCGATCTGCGTCTGCAAGTGAACGCTGCTGATCGGATGGCTCAATCAGTTTTGCTGCCGCCTGCAAGACGAACAATGCATCCTTTGCAGTAATCTTACCGTCCATATCCGGATCTCCAACGCGGTACACCGGTGCCGGTGTTTCGTTTTCCACAGGTGCTTCACTCTCTGCCGGTTTCGGTGTTTCGCTTTCCACAGGAACCTCACTTTCTGCCGGTGTTTCGCTTTCCGCCGGTATCTCAGTCTCGGACGGTGCCGGTGCTTCGCTTTCTCCCGGTGCTTCACTTTCTGCAGGTTCCGGTGATTTTGTAGGTACAGGAGGCACATCCGGTTCTGTTCCCTGCATCAGATCTTTGATCTGCTGCGCTGTCAACATCTGCCCATATCCGCTGACATCACTGATCCGGATTCCTTTCGGCGTTGTAAAATCATTCATGGCAAGGGTTTCCCAAAGACCGGCCTTTCCGCCGATGCTCAGTCTGGTATTCTCATCGGTCAGGAAATCCAGCAGCAGGATCCCATGGCTGAAGGTGTCCGACGTATGATCGGCCCGATATTTTTCCTTCCAGCCATACCCGAGATTGAAGGCCTGGCCGCCCACATACATGCCCGATTTATCAATGCTGGTGCCATTGCCCCACACATTATACTGGCTGTTTGTCGTCTTTGTCCCGTCGATATAGGTATCTATGCCGTCATTCTGGATCACCAGCGCCACAAAATGCCATGCGCCTTTTTTCGATACCAGCGGGTTTGTGGTACCGCTTTGATTCGCAAATATATAATAGTAATTCTTTTGCTGAAACTCCAGCTGCTGCCCATATTCATTGGAATAATTGTTGACATTCCAGCCGGATACGCAGTCGTCCTCGGAAAAACCAATGCTGCCGAAGGTACTGATCTGCAGGCCGCTGTGCACATCGCCTTCCCGCACCAGGCTGTATGTTCCGCCATTGTCCTCAAAGCGATGTTCATACCCCGGCTCCTGCTCCACATATAACGGCCAGTCGTGATCTTTCACAGCTCGATGGATTCCCGTAAAGGAAAGCGCTACGCCTTCCGCGCTGACCTTGGAGGGAATATACTCCCAATAAGTAATGGTTGCGCCCTTTTTCCAAACCGGATATTTGCCGGAAAATGATGGGGTTTCCGACAAATCCATGCCCGCCAGCGGATTTTTCACCACTGCTTCGCCATTGGTTTTGTCAGAATTCTGTCCCTGCAGCTCCCACACTTTTCCCTTCTCGCTGTCGTCCACCTTTTTCGGCGCCGCATCCGTGGCATGGGGCTTCGGTGTGGCCGCAGGCTTCAGCGTGGGCTGTGGCGTCGGTACAGCCGTAGGTTCCACAGACGGCAGAGGTTCTGCCGTGGGAACCGGCGTGGCATCCGGATCTATCTTCTGAGGGCCCGCATATTTCTGCACCAGATCCGGGATGTCTTTCGCGTCATCCAGCAGATAGGGATAGGGGGCCTGATCAAAGGACGCCGCCGGTGACGATGCCTTCGGATGCTGTCCCGTTTCCTTTTTGCCGGACGTGTTATCATACACGTTTCCCCGGGCCGTAATGGCGCAGGGATAGGTCTGATCCGCATAAGAGAATTGGTGCGGATTCTTTACATCCTGAAAATAATTATTCTCAACCAGCACGGTTCCGTAACAGCCTACGCCGATACAATAATCATTGCCCTTACAGCTGTAATAATTGTTGTAAATATGACCCATGCCATACATGACGCGGGGCATCCGCTCTTTGCAGAAGTCCGAGAACCAGTTATGGTGGAAGGTGACTTTCAGGCGTCCGTAGTCCGTGTCATCGTGATCGCCTGCACCGGATCCCACCAGGCAGGAAAGGCGGTGGTCATTCTTCGAGTTATTGTACCAGATCTTACACCAGGACACCGTAATGTAATTGGATCCCAGCTTAATATCAATATTTCCGTCAGAAGCGTCATGGGTGTTCAGATGATTGAGCCAGATATGATGACTGCCCTGTATGTTGACACAGTCATCCGGCGTATTCTTTTCTCCATAACCGCCTTCGATGGTGAGGTTGCTGATAATAATGTTGCTTTCATCGCTGATATTGAGGCCGCCCTTTAACGTGGCGTTTCTGTCGATTCCCACAATGGTCTTATTACTGCCGATGTTAATGGCGCTTCCGCTGGAGGATATTGCACGTACACGTCCTGACACAATGACGATCCGGGGTGTATCATCGCTCACGGCTTTAACAAATTCCGTGTCCGTTGTGATTGTAACCACCTCGCCTTTATTGCCGCCGGTCACACCGCCCGGAAGTTGCTGTTTGCCGCTGCCGTCTGTGGCAGCAAACCCGGTCAGCGCATCCATGTCCAGCAGGTCTTCTATCGATTCCATGTTCTGTACGGCCTGCGCCGCAGCTTCTGCATTCGTCGCCGCATCCGATGCTTTGACGGAACTGTTCAGACCTAAATTCTGGTGCAGACATCCGGTAAGCACCAGTACCGTGCCGAGAATAGCTGCCGCTATCTTCTTTTTCATGTGCCGATCCTCCTTTTTTGGTTTCTTATTTTTCCCTCTGATATAATTCGTAAATATAAGTTGAACCCTCCAGATAAAGTCCTGTCTCCACATCATTCAACTTTTCAAAAGTATCTGACAGATAGAATTTCTCCATTGCCTGATCCATAGTAATTGCATGATCCTCCATCAGATATCCGATGACTTCCTGTATTGTGTATTCAATCATTTCCTGTTGTTGCACACTCATGCATCACACCTGCCTTTTTCAAATACCGCAATGCTTTTTCTGTATGAAATGTATATTGATTTGTTAATTTTCCAAAATCAAATTCTTTCCTCAAATATTCTGCATTAATTGTCCCCCGGCTAAACTGCCGAATTAAAAGTCCTACCGTATCATTTGCAACAGGACCAACTACCACGTCATATTTACAATCCAAATTACATTCCGGATCATTATAATCGGTAAATTTTCGATCACGATTGTTTTTTATAAATATCGCCCATTCAAGAGATGGCCTGTCAGTAAAAACCCGGCAATTTAAATCTGGTTTCTCAACAAGATCATCCGGCACCTCATATATCGTTACCGTTGGGATTCCTCCATCTATTCTTGTTCTTCGCTTCGCCATTCTCCATGCCTGTTCTTCTAATAGTGTAGTATAAAATCCACACCCAAAATCTTTGTTTGGCATACATTTTGATAAATCTATTTTATCAATTTCCATATTGGAACCATGATACAATTTCACTATGCCGCACCTCCATTTTGCCTGCAAATTGCTGCCAGGTCATCTAATGTCTCATCAAATGAAAGTGTGTGCTCTATATCATAAAATTCTTTTAAAAATTCGATTCCTTTATGTTTTTTTAAATAAATATATGCGTCACGCATATGCATCTCATTCCGGTTTGCGAATTCACTGATACAAACAACAATATAATCCAATAAATTCTTATCCGCTGTTGTCATGTGATAACCTCCTGATCTGTTTCTGCATACCTGCTTTTATTATACTGTCCGGCTTTTCCATTGTCAATTTTGGCTTTTTGCTTCTGAAGATGCATCTTCTCAGCTACTTTTATTTATGCTATAACAATAGAAAGATATCAGGATCGCAGGTTCGAATTCTGTCATTCTGCAGGAAGCACACAAAGAGGTCGCAGGCAATGGAACAAATCATTATTCATGTAGATATGGATGCGTTTTTCGCTTCCGTGGAAACGCGGGACAATCCCTCCTTACGCGGAAAGCCGCTGATCATCGGCTCGCTGCCGCAGGAACGGGGCGTGGTGGCCACCTGCAGTTATGAAGCGCGGAAGTACGGCGTTCATTCCGCCATGAATATCAAAGAAGCCTACCGGCGCTGCCCCAACGGCATTTACATGCATCCGAATATGGACAAATACAAAGCCGTCTCCGCCCGGCTGCATGAGATCTGGAATACCTATGCTTCCGCCGCCGAAGCCATTGCGCTGGACGAAGCCTATCTGGACGTCACCGAACAGGCAAAATCCATGGAAGGCGCACGGCGCATTGCCCTGACCATCAAGCAGCGCATCAAAGCCGAACTGGGCCTGACCTGCTCCGTCGGCGTGGCTTATTCCAAAACGGCGGCCAAGACCGCCAGCGAAGAAAAAAAGCCCGACGGCTATTTTGAAATTCCGACGCCGCAGGACTTTGTAAATCTCATGCTGGAGCGGGATGTGCGCTCCCTGTATACTGTGGGGGAAATGACGGCGGAAAAGCTGTACGCTTCCGGAATCCGCACCGTCCGGGATCTTCGGGAAAAGAAAGACACCGTCATCCGGCTGCTGGGAAAACAGGGAAAATGGATTTGCGATCTTGCCTTCGGCATAGACGACCGAAAGGTGACGCCTTATCGTCCGCAGGATGCAAAATCCATCAGCCGGGAAGTCACATTTCAGGAAGACGTGAACAACCACACCCTTTTGAAAGACGTGCTGACGCTGCTGGCGCTCTGCGTAGAACACAGAGCAAAGCGTTACCATTTATACGGAAACGGGGTTACGCTGAAACTTACCTATTATGACATGAAAGGCATTACCCGCTCCCGGCTGACCGCAGACTGTAATTGCGCTGTGATGATCCGACGGGAGGCGGTCAAACTACTGGATCATGTGGAAAAACGGCCGGTGCGCCTGATCGGCGTCGGCATCTACAATCTCTCCGGCGAAGAAGGCCGTCAGCTGACCCTGGATGATTTTTTAAATGATAAGAAGAAGCAGCGGGAAGCCGAACTGGCAGCGCTGCTGCAGGATTTACAGGCACGGTATCACCTGGATTTTGCAGGACATCTGACCCAGCTGTATCAATCGGATATCCTTTACAAAACCGTGGAATACATGCGAAAGCACAGTTAAGGGACAGTGTTTCCGATCTGCACTACTGAAAGGAAATCGTCTTGAGATACTTCATTTTTTATGATACCATAGATTCAGTGATCAGAGAGGAACCGTATCAATATGAATGATGAAAAAAAACGGGGCGCAGTGAATCTGCAGGACATGGAGATTGCGGCATCAGAAGATTATTCCGGAGAAAAACTGCAATTCGCTGTATTTTGCATTGAAAATGTCGCTGTACGCCTGCACGTCGACGCATCTGTTATCTATGATGCATTTACGAAACAAAGCGATATTCTGGATGGCTATATCATTCCCTGCTATGATGCCCTTCACACGCAGGGGAAAGATTATATTGTCAATGATCTGGTTGATCTGATGACAGAAAAAGGGGTGTCCCTTCGAAAGGAGTTTTGAAGTATGAACGCAAATCCCACATTACTGCATATGAAATATGGCCGTGTCATACAGCGATTTGCCGAGCTTGCGCATATCAGTATTCGGGATGCAATGGATTTCTTCTATCACTCGGTAGAAAGGGAATTGATTCGAGACGGTGTTTCCGATTTACACTGTATGAGCGACACCTATCTGGCCCGGGATTTGCTGGAAGAATACCAATCCTACAATGTATGATAATAAGGGCAGATGTTTTCATACCGCCCGTCTTTCATGCGAAAACCGCCCGGAATGGTTCCCAGCTGCTGAAACCCCAGCCGCTCATACAGATGCCGCGCATGCGTATTGCTCTCTACCACCGCATTAAACTGCAGAACGCGAAAGCCGTTCGCTTTTCCCTGCTTCAGGCTGTCCGATACCAGCTGTTCGCCGATGTGCAGCCCCCGGGCTTCTGACGCCACCGCATAGCTCGCATTGCAGATATGGCCGCATCTGCCGATATTATTGGGATGCAAAATATACAGGCCCTTCACTTCTCCATGGATCTCGGCAACGCCGGTATAGGTCTGGGTGGCAAAAAAAGCGGCGCCGCTTTCCGGATCCAGATCGTCTTCCTGGGGAAAGGCAACGCCTTCCTCCACCACTTCGTTCCAGATACGGATCATATCCTTAAGATCTTCCGGAGCATATGCCCTGATGATCACTTCCATTTTTTATGCCTCCAATTTCATTGCTTCATCCCTTTTTTCGTTTTCAAGTACCTGCCGCACCAGCTGCCAGGCGATACTGCCCTCCCGCAGAAGAGACAGGGCATCCTCATATTTCACCCAGACGGCGTCGTCCACTTCCCGTGACAGTACCAGCGGCTGTTTCTTCACCTTTGCCTGAAAGCCCAGCATAAGCATTTCTTTTTTCTCATAAGGATAACTTTTGATAAACTTCAGGCTTTCGACCTGCTGCCCGATTTCTTCCCGCACTTCCCGTACCACGGTTTCTTCCGCCGATTCGCCGGGTTTCATAATGCCGGCGATGCAGACATGCTTTGTAGCCGAGACATAATTCTGCTGCAGCAGCGCCACTTCCCTTTCTTCATTGACCACCGCCGCAATGATGCTCGTGGTAAACATATCCCACAAAGGCACATTGCAGTGGGTACAAAAGGGAATTTTTCCCTCGTCTCCGATTTCTTTTTTGATCAGCTTTTGCCCACAGTGGGGACAATAAGAAAAATGCATCTGAATCACCTTTTCAACTTTTCCGATTTCGCTTTATCCTATCACAAAGATCCGTGTTCTGCAAACTTATGTACAGAATACCCCCTCACCCCTTCAGATTCCCTTTCCGGATGTTTTCCTGAATGATCCGGTCGGTCAGCTGATACAGGGTTTCGGATCCCTCCCGCGTCATCCGGTGCCGCCCGTAAACCTGCGCCGCCGACACCTGATGCGCCTTCCAGTCGCCGCCGTCATTGCTGTTGTTGAGCAAAAGCGGCTGCAGATTGTCCATGGCGTGGGCAAATTTTGCTTCCGCCGTTTGATTTTCCTCAAACTCGTCGAACAGCCCGCAAAGCATCTGCCGCTGATCCTCCGGCAACAGCGCGTAAATCCGTTCTTTGGCCGCGTCCTCTCTTGCTTTCTGTGTCTTTTTCAGCTCCGGATCATAGGCATAGGTATCTCCCGCGTCGATTTCCACCACATCGTGAATCAGGCACATCATGATGACCTTCAGGATATCCACGTCTTCATTTGCATACTCCCGCAGAAGATAGGCCATAATCGCCATGTGCCAGGCGTGCTCCGCGTCGTTTTCATTTCTTCCGTGTCCCGATAAGTGGGTCTGGCGGAAAATATTTTTCTCCTGATCGATTTCCAGAATAAAGGACAGCTGTTGTTCCAGCCGCTGGTTCATGGCGGTATTCCTCCTTTTTTCGCATAAGGTGATTGATAGTTTGTTTCAGAAAGTGTAAAATATCACTGTTAGCGTGAAATGTCACCACAGAAAGGAGCCCGTTATGAACCCCTCAAAAAATTATGCATGGGATATCTCGCTTTTTCTTTTATTTGTGTTTTCTTTTTACATAAATCTGACACTTTCAAGATCCGACTCGATCGTGACGTTTATCACTACCCTGATTTATATCATCGCATGGGTTCTGTATGTCCTGATTGGAGACTGTCTTCAGTTTAAGTTTTCGAAATGCTTCTTTTTCATCTATTTTTCCTGCATCGCGCTGCTTTACCTGGTGGATAAATTCCCTTACCCCGTATTTGCAAGCCGGGTGCTGATGGGCCTGTATTTCATTCTGGCGCTCCCTTTTGCCGGATGTACCTATTCCCATCTGCCGAATGATTTTCTTGTACTGTTCTTCGTATCTGTCGGCCTGTTGGCGATAGGGATCTGCAAATGCCTGTATGCCCGTTTTCAGGTAAAAAAATGAAGGCATGCTTAATCCTGATGCATCGTGAGATATTCCAGCGTCAGCAACGCGCTTTTGCGCTGCAGTCCGCCGGCATAGCCTGTCAGACCGCCGTCGCTGCCGATGACCCGATGACAGGGAATGATAATACTGATGGGATTATGGCCGACCGCGGCGCCAACCGCCTGGGCGGCCATTTTTTTCAGTCCGCGCTCCGCGGCAATTGCCCCGGCAATGACGCCGTAGGTGCAGGTCTGTCCGTAAGCAATGCCGGACAGCTTTTCCCACACAGCGCGCTGAAACTGCGTGCCTCGGGGCGCACAGACAGGCAGAAAATCCGGAATTTTTTCGGAAAAATACAGATCCAGCCAGCGGCGCGCCGTATCAAAAATCGGAAGCTGTTCTGTCCTGCCGGAAGATATCTCATCTGCAGGATAATATTTTTGATTTTCGAAATATAAGCCGGTCAGCCGGCTGCCGTCACTGGTCATGACCATTTGTCCCAGCGGCGACGGATAAAACTGTATATAACTCATAGCATTTTGTTCATCCGGACACAGGCAAACACACCGCTTTTCACAATGGTGTCGTCCACGATCCGATATCCCAGTTTTTCATAAAACCTGATCGCTTCCGTTCTGCTTTCGATCTCGATTTCCCGGTATTTCAGCTCCCGGATCCACTTTTCCGCTTCCCGGATCACATGACGGCCAAGGCCGTTCCCGCGGTAATCCGGCAAAACCACCACGCGGCCTATCGTTACCGTTTCCGGAGACGTTTCATAGAACCGGCAGGTTGCCACCGGATACCCGTCGTCCAGCAGTACAATATATTTTGTGCCTTCTCCGTCGTGTTCGTCAAATTCCTCCCGCAACGAAATATGATGCTGCCGGTTCATTCCCTGAATCCGCACGGAATAAGCACCTGCTCTTTGCCATTCGCTTTCTGCGCGAAGCACTTCCATATGCATGCTCCTTTTCTATTTCCATACTGCGCCCAAGAAAAGGGCATGACCCCGGCCATACCCTTTCCCGTCTTTTTGTTTTACTTGTAAGCGTTGCGGAAAATCGTCAGATAATCCGCGTCGGAAAGCGGCAGCGGATCTGCCGTAATATCTCCGCCCATCACTTCATGTACCTTTGCAGGATACTGTTCCAGTTCCTCCAGGGTAATGCCTTCCTGGCTCATCTTCAGATCCCCGCAGCCGATATCTTCAATCAGCTGATCCAGTGCCCGGATGAAATCCTGTCCGGAGGCGGGATGTTCCACGCCCATAGCCTTCGCCATCTTGATCATCGGTTCCTCCGCCGCTTTACGGTCCGCAAAGAAGCCGTAATATGCATGGGCGATTTCGATGAGGCCTGCGCCATGAGGCAGATCCTTGTGAAAGCTGCCCATGACGTGCTCCATGGTATGGGGTGAAACGCACATCATATAATAACCGGCAAAGGTGTTGGCGTAAGCCATCATCTCCCGGGCTTGGCGGTCATTGCCGTCTGCCACGGCCTGCGGCAGATATTTTGCAATCAGTTCAATGGTCTTCAGAGCAAACATCTCCGCCATGGGATGTACCTTGATGTTGACCACCGTTTCCGAAGCATGGAAAAAGGCGTCCATGCCCTGATAAGCCGTAAACTTCGGCGGCACGGAAAGCATCAGATTGCTGTCCACAATGGAAAGCGTGGGAAACATGGAATCAAAGAAAATGCCGGTCTTTTCCTGCGTCACGTCATTGGTGATAACGGAAGCGATATCCAC
Organism: uncultured Lachnospiraceae bacterium; assembly: GCA_947630875.1. Classification (GTDB taxonomy): domain Bacteria; phylum Bacillota; class Clostridia; order Lachnospirales; family Lachnospiraceae; genus CANRIM01. The sequence goes on along the minus strand of CANRJG010000041.1, from coordinate 5,373 downwards.
TTCGCTGGCCGTGCCTGCCGAGGTGGTGATGCAGACAATGGGAATGGCCGGATGTGCCGGCGTCTTCTTTCCGCCGGCGGCGCTGCGTGCGTAATCCCAGATATTGCCTTCGTTGGCTGCCATCAGTGCAATGCACTTGGCGCAGTCCATGACCGAGCCGCCGCCCAATGCAAGAACAAAATCACAGCCGTTGTCCCGTACCATTTTCGCACCGTCCATGACGTTGATATCCGTCGGATTGGGACGGATCTGATCAAACAGCACATGGGCCACGCCTGCCTGATCCAGCTCTTTTTCCACGCTGGCCAGATAGCCATACTTCTTTGTTGACGTCCCGTTTGAAGTGGCAATCAGCGCTTTTTTCCCGGGAAGTGTTTCCTTGTGCAGATCCTGCAGTCTGCCCGGTCCGAACAATACTCTGACCGGATTATCAAACGTCCACTGATACATGTTTGTTACCTCCATAAGATTGATTTTATCATTTATCGCAAAACCCTTCCAGATATTTTCCGGTCAGGCTTTCTTTTGTATGGCGGATTTCCTCCGGCGTTCCCTTCGCGATGATCCTTCCGCCGTAAATCCCGCCGCCGGGACCCATATCGATCACGTAATCCGCGTTTCGGATCACATCCGTATCATGTTCGATAACAATCAATGTGGCACCGTGATCCATCAGACGGCGAAATACTTCCAGCAGCTGTTCCACATCCAGCGGATGCAGTCCGATGGTGGGTTCGTCAAAAACAAAGACAGCATCTGCCTGTTCTTTGCCCAGTTCCCCTGCCAGCTTCAGCCGCTGCGCCTCTCCGCCGGACAGGCTGGGGGTTTCCTCCCCCAGGGTCAGATAGCCCAGTCCCAGCTCTTTCAGAGTCTGCAGCCGTCTGGCTACCAGCGGGAGATCTTTGCAGGCAGCAAGGGCTTCCGTCACACTCATATCCATCAGCTCCGGCAGCGTATTGGCGCTGCCGCCCTTTTTCGGCACCCGACGAATCCGGCTGGCTTCCTTTGCATACCGGCTGCCGCCGCATTCCGGACAGGGGATGTCCACATCCGGCAAAAACTGCACGTCCAGACTGATACTTCCCGTGCCGTCACAGACCGGGCAGCGCAGTTTTCCCGTGTTATAGGAAAAATCTCCTGCCTTATACCCCTTCTCCTTTGCGGCAGGGGTTCTGCCAAAAGCCTTGCGCAGCTCGTCATGCACGTCCGCATAAGTTGCCACGGTGGAACGGACATTGATACCGATGGGCGTAGCGTCGATAAGCTTTACCTGCCGGATGCCTTCCGCCGAAATTTCTTTCACATGGGGCGGAAGCGGGCGTCCTTTGATGCTTGCCTCCAGCGCCGGGATCAGGCTTTCCAGAATCAGGGTTGTCTTTCCGGAGCCGGACACGCCGGTCACCGCAATCAGCCGGCCTTTCGGAAAATCCGCTTCCAAGGGCTGCACCGTGTGAATCTGCTCCGTGGACAAATGGATGCATCCATTGGCAAACATTTCCTCCGGCGACAGGGCCGGTCTGCTGTCAATGCTTTTCTTTCCGCTTAAAAACGCGCCGATTTTGGAATCCGGCTGCCTGCTTAGTTCTTCCGGGCTTCCCTGGGCCAGTATCTGACCGCCTTCCGCACCGGCGCCGGGCCCCAGTTCAATCAGATGGTCCGCCTGTGCCAGCAGGCGAATCTCATGGTCCACCAGCACGATGCTGTTGCCGTCTGCCAGAAGATCCTGCATCACGCCTCTTAAACCTTCCAGATTGGCCGGATGGAGTCCGATGGAGGGTTCGTCCAGCACATACAGCACGCCGGTGGTACGGTTCCTGACCGCCCGGGCCAGCTGCATCCGCTGCCGTTCTCCCGTGGAGAGCGTGGATGCCGCCCGATCCAGCGTCAGGTAGTCCAGTCCCAAATCCAGCAATCGTTTTGCCGCTCCGAAGAAGGATTCACAAATGCTTTGGGCCATGGGCCGCATCTCCTCCGGCAGAGCATCCGGCACGCCCTTCACCCAGTCCATCAGCTCCGACAAGGACATCTGACAGGCTTCTGCCAGTGTGATGCCTCTCAGTTTTGGCGCCCGGGCGGCTTCGGAAAGCCGGCTGCCGCCGCAGGCAGGGCAGACGCCGGTTTTTAAGAATTTTTCCACCCGCTTCATGCCCTTTTCGTCCTTGACCTTCGCCAGAGCATTTTCCACGGTATACACCGCATTATAGTAGGTAAAATCCAGATCGCCGGAAGTTCCGCTGTTTTTGTTCTGGTATAAAATATGTTTTTTTACTGCGGGACCGTGGAACACCAGATCCCGTTCTTTCTCACTCAGTTCCCGGAAAGGGACGTCAGTTCGGATGCCCATTTCCCGGGCAATATCTTTCATCAGTGACCACATCAGGGTCTGCCAGGGCGCCACCGCTCCCTCATCGATGGAAAGGGACTCGTCCGGCACCAGCGTGCTTTCGTCTACGGTCCGCACCATGCCTGTGCCGTCGCAGCTGCGGCAGGCGCCCTGGCTGTTAAAAGCCAGTTCTTCCGCGGAAGGCGCAAAAAATTTCACGCCGCAGACGGGGCAGCAAAGTTCCAGTCCCGCCGCTACATTCAGGGAAGGCGCCGCGTAATGTCCGTTGGGACAGCGATGGTTTGCCAGCCGTGAAAACATCAGACGCAGGCTGTTCAGCAGTTCCGTGCCGGTGCCAAAGGTAGAGCGGATCCCCGGGACGCCGGGCCGCTGGCGCAGGGCCAGTGCCGCCGGCACATAGAGAATCTTATCCACCTGGGCTTTTTCCGCCTGGGTCATCCGCCGCCTGGTATAGGCGGACAGGGATTCCAGATATCTTCTGGAACCTTCCGCATACAGGATACCCAGCGCCAGAGAAGATTTGCCGGAACCGGATACGCCGGTGATGCCTACCACCTGATGCAGCGGAATATCCACGTCAATGTTTTTCAGATTGTGCACCCGGCCGCCCCGCACTTCGATGTGCCGGGGCGTATTGCTTCCTTCCTTCATGCCTGTCCTCTTATAAAATATCGATATATTCTCCGGCCAGCGCTTTGTTCATGCTGCGCACTGCGCAGAATTTTCCGCACATGCTGCAGGTATCGCTGTGATCGTCCTCCGGCAGCCGGTCGTCTCTGATTCTTTTCGCGGTTTCCGGATCCAGCGCGCAGGCAAACTGCGCGTCCCAGTCCAGATTTCTTCTGGCGTCCGCCATCTGATCGTCAATGTCTCTGGCATGAGGAATGCCCTTGGCAATATCCGCCGCGTGGGCCGCGATTTTCGATGCGATAATGCCCTGCTTCACATCCTCCACGTTAGGCAGTGCCAGATGCTCCGCCGGTGTCACATAACAGAGAAAGGCCGCGCCGCTCATAGCCGCCACCGCGCCGCCGATGGCAGATGTGATATGATCATAGCCGGGGGCAATGTCAGTGACCAGCGGGCCCAGTACATAGAAGGGCGCCCCCATACAGATACTCTTCTGCACTTCCATGTTGGCGGCCACCTGATTGAGGGGCACATGTCCGGGGCCTTCCACCATGACCTGTACGTTGTGGGCCCAGGCCCGTTTGGTCAGTTCGCCCAGACGTACCAGTTCTTCAATCTGGCACACATCCGTGGCGTCCGCCAGACAGCCGGGACGGCAGGCGTCGCCCAGGGAAATGGTCACGTCATACTCCTCACAGATATCCAGAATCTCATCAAAATATTCATAAAAGGGATTTTCCTCCCCGGTCATACTCATCCATGCGAATACCAGACTGCCGCCGCGGCTGACAATATTCATTTTCCGTTTGTGTTTGCGGATCTGGTCGATGGTCTTGCGGGTAATGCCGCAGTGCAGCGTTACAAAATCCACGCCGTCTTCCGCATGCAGCCGCACCACATCCACAAAATCCTTTGCGGTCAGCTCCGCCAAGTCCCGCTGATAATGAATTACGCTGTCATACACCGGTACGGTGCCGATCATCACCGGGCACTCCCGGGTCAGCTTCTGCCGGAAAGGCTGGGTATTGCCGTGGCTGGACAGGTCCATGATGGCTTCCGCCCCCAGATTGACGGCGCTCATGACCTTCTGCATCTCGATGTCATAGTCTTTGCAGTCTCTGGACACACCGAGATTCACATTGACCTTGGTGCGCAGCATGCTGCCGACGCCCTCCGGGCTCAGGCAGGTATGGCGCCTGTTCGCGCAGATTGCCACCTTGCCTTCCGCTACCAGCTGCATCAGCTGTTCCACCGGCATATGTTCCTTTTCCGCCACGGTTTTGATCTGCGGCGTTACGATTCCCTTTCTTGCAGCGTCCATCTGTGTTGTATACTGATTCATCTTTTACCTCCATTGATCCTTTGTTGATGTTATATTAATCATTTGATTCGGGCGTCAAAGCAAACGCGTGATTTAACGGGCCGGGTCCTTTTCCCAGATCCAGCTGCGCCGCCAGCGCGCCGCTGATATAAGCCTTGGCTCTGCGCACCGCTTCCGAAAGTCCCCGCCCTGCAGCCAGATTGGCGGCAATGGCGCTGGATAAGGTACAGCCGGTGCCATGGGTATTGGGATTGTCAATGCGTTCTCCGTAAATCCACTGCAGGGTCCCGTCTATGCAAAGCAGATCGTTTGCATCATTGATACGGTGTCCCCCTTTCAGCAGTACCGCACAGCCAAACCTTTGATACAGGGCTTTGCAGGCCTCCTCCATAGCTTCCGCGTCTGCAATGGGCTGTTCCAGAAGCAGTTCCGCCTCCGGAATATTGGGCGTAATCAGCTCCGCCAGCGGGAACAGCGCCCCGCACAGCGTCTTTCTGGCCGATGCTTCCATCAGCGAAGACCCGCTGGTGGATACCATCACCGGATCCAGCACAATGTGTTTTGCCTTGTACTGTTTCAGCTTTTCCGCCGTTACCTCCATCATCGCACCGGAAGAAAGCATCCCGATTTTCACCGCGTCAGGATCAATATCCGTAAAAATGCAGTCCAGCTGTGCAGCCAGAAACTCCGGTGGGACTTCAAAAATACCATAAACGCCGGTCGTATTCTGGGCAGTCAGGGCGGTAATCGCGCTCATGGCATAAACGCCATGGGCGGTCATCGTCTTGATATCTGCCTGGATGCCGGCGCCTCCGCTGGAATCACTTCCGGCGATTGTCAGTGCTGTGTTCATACCATCTCTCCCTTCAGACAATGCCTGTCTTCGCACTCACTGATTTTATATAGCGATAAAAGGTGGTGCCCCCGGTTTACCGCAGGAGGAAGGCTTTGCGAAGCAAACTTTAAATGCCTTCCGACGACTTGGCAGGTGCGCCCTTAGGGCGCGCGTGCCGTTACCTTAGGAGGAAGGCTTTGCGAAGCAAACTTTAAATGCCTTCCGACGACTTGGCAGGTGCGC
>CANRJG010000040.1 GCA_947630875.1 uncultured Lachnospiraceae bacterium | reverse complement strand
ATAGTTACCGGTGTTGTTGATGCTAAGAAATTGCTGGAAGATATTCCCAATAAGATCAGTAACTTTTTGGGAATTATAGCGGATGTTAATCTTCACACAGAGAACGGAAAGGATTATATAGAAATCGTAGTATATCCGAATTCCTATCCGGTATCTTATAAGGGAGAATATCATTACAGAACCGGCAGTACCAGGCAAAGACTTACCGGAGCGGCACTTAATCAATTTTTGTTGAAAAAAACAGGAATTACATGGGATAGTGTGCCAATTGACCAGATCACGGCGGATATTTCCTATGAAGGAGTTACCAGAGTAGAAACATATCCTTATCCTAAAGAAGCGCTTAGAGAGGCAATTTACAATGCTATTGTACACAAAAATTATGCTACGCTAATTCCGATACAGATCAGTGTATATGGGGATAAAATATATATCGGAAACGAATGTGTATTTCCGGAAGATTGGACAGTTCAAAATTTACTTGGGAAGCATAATTCAAGACCTTATAATCCATTGATTGCTAATACATTTTTTCGTGCGGGATATATAGAATCATGGGGCGCGGAATACAAAAAATCAGGGAAAGCTGTAAAGAAAATGGAAATGAAATGGCAGAATATCGGGTGAGTCCCAGTGAAATAATGGTAATCTTTCATGCGTTGCATACCCAAGAAAGATTAGAAAATACCCAAGATAATACCCAAGATGATACCCAAGATGATATTCTTACCGAAAAAGAAAAAAGAATACTTGCGATTTGCAGAGCACCGAAAAGCAGACAGGAAATTGTTGGGCTTTTGGGTTATAAATCAATTAAAAGTATTAAAGTGGAAATGGAACATTTACTGAATACCAATAGATTGACGATGGAAATTCCGGACAAGCCAACAAGCAAAAATCAAAAATATGTTGTGGTGCGAGGAAGAATTAAGAAGAGTTTGTGACGCTTTACAAATCGCCGGACAGAAGTCGGTGGGGATGATCGACATCCCCACCGAGAAAGTTACTTCCTTATCTGGCGTCCTCAAATTCAGAGGAAGCCGTTTCTTCCGGCCTGTCACCGGCAGGGACTTCTTCCGGTTTTGTTTCTCCGGCAGGCATATCCTCTGCAGGGGCGTCCTTGCCCGTGCTCTTTCCCGAAGAAAGGAAGCTGAGGTACACAGTGTTCAGGATAATGACCGCCACAGACGCCACCAGACACAGCAGCAGTACGGAGTCGATGGTGTCTAAGATACCGGTGATGTCCTTGATCTGTACCCGGTATTTGATGGTGTAAAGTTCTGTGCAGACCGATGCGAGACAGAGGGAAAAACTAAGGGCCGAAAAGGTAAAGGGTTTTTTCAGCGGTTTTTTCCGGTTTCGAAGCAGTGCGGCGACCGGCAGAACCAGCGCGGCAACAATGGCAATCACAGATAACATGGGATCGTCCTCCTTTGAAATAGTATTTGAAAGAACATCTTATTTATACAGGCCGAAGAGCTGCAGCAGTTTCTGCCAGAAATTTAAATGCTTTGCCGGTTCGGTTTTGGATTCTGCCGTTTCCGACGGATGGATGGCAGCGGTTTTGATGACAAACTGCACGCTTTTGACCTGTGTGTTTTTTTCGGAAACGAAAGATACAGGCCGGTATTCGCCGCCGGTGATGGAATCCAACAGCCTGCCAATCTGTTCTTCGACTTTCTGATCAATACCTGCGGTTTCTTCCCGCAGTTTTTTTGTGCCCGTCTTCATGGTTTCGCTGCCCCGGGCCAGTTGGTCGACGCCCGCCGTCAGACGGCTTACACCTTGCTGCAGCGTGCCGCTGCCGCTGGTCAAATCACCGCTTCCCGTATAAAGCCGGGTGATGCCGGACAGCAGCTGACCGGATTCCTGGGAGAGGGTTTCAGTGCCGGTTTTTAATTGACTGCTGCCGGAGGAAAGCTGTGCGGCGCCGTCTGCAATCTGCCCGCAGCCGGATACCAGCTGTGCCACGGCGTCCGTATAGGCGAGAATGCCGTCGTTTAAGGTACTGTACTGATCGACAAGGGCTGCTACGGCGGAGGAAAGGGCCGCCGTCTGATGCAGCAGTTCGGACAGACCTGCGGTCAGCGTGCCGATTTTTTCATCGAATACCGCGTCGCTTTGCTGCAGCGTTTTCACACCCTGCAGGAGCGGAGCCATATTTTTCTGCAGTTCGTCCAGATACGTGCCGGCGCCGTCAATGGCGGCGGTATTGGCTTTCAACAGGGTAATCAGCCCGTTTTGCTGTGCGATCTGGGCCTGCAGCGCCGACGTGTCCATACCTGCGGCCTGCAGGGCGGCCATCTGTGCGCTCAAAGTATCCACCGTCGTCTGCAGGGTGGCGATTGCTTCTGCATTGTTTTGCTGCAACGCGGCGATATCCAGCCCGTTTTGCGCCATACGGGCTTTCCATGCGGCAGATCCCGCATTTTCCTGCAAAGCAGCCAGACCGCCGGCAAGGGTATCGATGCCGGTTTTAATTCCGGCGGAAGCATCCGTCAGTGCGGTTAAATCATCCGCCGTGAGGGAAACAGAACCCAGGGCGGCCTGCAGGGCAGTCAGTGCGGTCTGTACTGCGGCAGAGCCGTTTCGAAGGGCAGGAGACTGGGCGTTTAACTGTTCCAGAGACTGCTGCATCTGTACAATGCCGGCATTTAAGTCCTGTACGCCGTCGTCCAGTGCGGTTCCTGCATTTTTTAAGGTCAGCGTGCCGTTTTGGAAGGCGGTGCCGCCGTTCTTTAATTCGGAAATGCCGCTGTGGAGTTCACCGGCCCCCTGAAAGAGCCGGCCGGTGCCGCTTTGCAGGTCTGCCTGTGTCAGGCGCTGCAGTTCTGACAGTCCCGTATGCAGCGCATCCGCGCCGTCGTCTAAGGCCTGTATCGCACCGGACAGCTGCGTCAGCGGTTCGGTCAGGTTTTTATCGTCAACGTCCAACTGCAGCTGCAGCGGCAGGGCGTTGATGGAAATGCCGTCCATGGCAAAATCCTTCACATCCGTCGTCACCGTCAGGGAAGCGCCCCTGCCGGGCAGAACCGTAAAGGTCAGCTGTTTGCTGCCGCCGGCGTTGGCAATGGTGGCGCCTTCGGCGGTGATATTGCTGCATTTGTCTCTGTCCAGAGCCAGTGAAATTTGCAGCGCGTCATGGGCGAAAAAGCTGTCGTCGCTGCCTTTGTTTTGCTGAATATCCAGCTGTATTTTCAGCGCGCCGTCTTTTCCTGCCAGTGCCTGAGCTGCGGTTTCCTTTCCGTTCAGAAAATAGCGGATGGAAATGTCCCAGGGAATCTGCAGGCGGGACAGGGTTCCTTCATAATAGAGGGTTCCTGCCTCGGCGTCGATGGTGACGGCGTCTTTTTCACATTCGATCGTCTCGGTGCCGGTCATGTTCCGGACGCTTTCATAGTCGCCATAGTCGGTAATGCGTGCCTTTTGCTCCAGGGTGAAGATATTGACCACATGAATGTCCTGTACGCTGCCGTCTGTTTGCAGGTTTACATAAACCACTTCTTCCTTCGGCGTATTTTCCGTAGTTTCCGCAGGCACCGTCTGCCAGGCGGAGAGAACAAGCGCCGCGCTTAAAAGCATTGCCGTTATTTTTTTCAGATGCATGAACGTAAACCTCCTGTAGAAAAATCAGTGACCGGCCGGCGGCAGTGTTTTTTCCTTCCGGATCACAAGGCGGTCAAAGACAGACAAGAGTCCCGGAAGGACAAACAAAACAATTCCCATGGAGAAGACGGCGCCCCGGCCGATAAAAAGGCCCAGCTGGGCAATCAGCTGGTTGCTGGAGAAATATCCCAGCAGCAGGCCCACCACGGTCAGCGCCAGACCGGAAGTCAGGATGGAAACCGTGACGTCCGAAACGGTATGTACCACGGCCTGGTGTTTATCAAAAGTCTGACGGTTTTCCCGGTACCGGTTCGTCAGCAGAATCGCGTAATCTACGGTAGCACCCAGCTGAATGGAACTGATAATCAGATACGCCAGATAAAAAATTTCCTGATTCATAAAATAGGGAATGGACAGATTCAGCCAGATGGCCGTTTCAATGCCCAGTACAAGGATCACCGGAAGGAACAGAGAACGCAAAGTCAGCACCAGCACCAGAAATACGGCGGCCACCGCCAGCAGATTGACCTTCAGCATGTCGGAGGTGACGGTGTTTTTCAGATCATAGGTACTGACGCCCTGTCCCGCCAGATAGTAATCGTCGGAATAAAACTCCTTTGCGGTGTCGCGGATCTGCTGAATCAGAGAGAAAGTTTCCTCCCCCTCATAGGGAAGATCCACGGAAAGCACCATGCGGCTGTAATTTGCCGATTCCAGCTGGGCCAGGGTATCCGCGTCCAGATAGGATGGCGGGACTTCAGGGCCTGCCGCGTCCACAAAGGAAAGAATACTCTTCACATGGGGCAGGGCCTGCAGCGCGTCGGAAAGCTGTTTCTGGGTGGCGGTATTACCGGCGGGAACTAAAAGCACGTAGCTGTCGCTTTCCCCGAAAATGTCGTCGATTTCGGCAGTATCCGCACCGATCTGGGTGTCGGTGCCGAAGATTTTTGCTGCGCCGTAGGTAAAGGCATTGGCATTGGAAGCTAAGAAAGCCGGGGCAATCACCAGAACAAAAACGAAGATGAACGGCACCGAAATCCGGCGGACAAAACGGCCGAACCGGTGAAAGGGCGGAAGAAACGCCCGGTGTCTGGTCCTGTCGATCAGGGGACAGACGCAGAGAATGAAAGCCGGCATAAACAGAAATACGGTAATCAGGCTGATGACGATGCCTTTGGCCAGCGCCAGGCCCAGATCGGGACCGAGGCGAAAGCGCATCAGTGCCAGCGCCAGAAAACCGATGACGGTGGTCAGGCCGCTGGAAAGAATGGAACCGGTGGATTTGCAGAGGGCGTCCACCATGGCTTCCTTCGGATCGGCGATGTCTTTCCGGCATTCCTCAAATCGGTGAATCAAAAAGACGGAGTAATCCAGCGACACCGCCAGCTGCAGAATACTGCCTGCCGCGTTGGTGACAAAGGAGATTTCTCCGAAGAGCAGGTTGCTGCCGCTGTTGATAACCACGGCCACGCCGATGCCCGCCAGAATCAGCAGCGGTTCCATCCAGGACCGGGTGGTCAGAATCAGTATCAGAAGGACGAACAAAACGGAAATCACCGCAATGAGCCGGATTTCCGCCAGGGTGCTTTCTGTGGCTACGGCGGTGGAAACCGCCGCGCCGGTCATGGCATTGTCCTCGCCAATGATCTCGCGGATGGCGGCGACCGCCGGAATCCGGGCATCGTTTCGAATGGCCACCGAAAGTAAAGCGCTGCCGTTTTTATAATAGTTTTCCAGCGCGGTACTGTCCATGGAAGACAGGGGCAGGGAAACATCGGCGGCGTCGTCCAGCCAGAGTACCTGGGCGACACCGTCTACGGCAGCGATCTTTTCTTTATAATCCAGCGCTTCCGGAATGCTGACGTCATGCAGCATGACCCGGGCGTTAGGCAAAACGCCGTCAAATTCCGTCTGCATTTTCTGCAGAGACACGGTGGAATGGGTATCTGCCGGAAGATAATCATTGAGATCATAATTGACGGATACCAGATTCCTTAAAAGCAGACTGAGGCAAAATGCCGCCAGAAAGCAGATCAGTATGAAAACTTTGTGACTGACAATTTTGGTGTAAAATGTTTTCATGGTTAATGATGGAAAAATGTTTTATGCTACCACCACGCAGGTTACGACCAGATATGCGACGTAGACCGCAAGGAGTACGACGCCCTGCCAGCGGCGGAAGCGGGAAGCAATCAGCGCGGGTACCAGCGCAATCAGTCCCACCAGCAGACAGGCGGGCAGATCGATCCGGGCGGAAGTAGCCGCCACCGGAAGCGCTTTGCCGGAAATGACGGAGCTTAAGGGCATGATCAGCGTCAGGTCGATGATATTGGCGCCCAGGATATTGCCCACGGAAAGCGCAGACTGTTTCTTGGCAATGGCGGTAATGGTGGTGATCAGCTCCGGCAGGGAAGTACCTACCGCCACCAGGGTGACGCCGATGATCCGCTCGGAAATACCGATGATACGGGCCAGTTCGCTGCCGTTATCGACCAGCAGGTCCGCGCCCCAGACGATACCGATGGTACCGACGATAAATTTAATGATATTGGTAATGACCGTCTTTCGCTCGGTCAGGCTTTCGTCTTTGGGTTCATCGTTAGAGGTCATGGCATGTCTGGCAGCCCGGATATTTTCCCAGAAGAAGATGGCGCAGATCACCAGAAGCACGATACTGAAGGCAACGCTGACTTTTCCGGTAAGACCGCAGAGCACGATGATGGCTGCGGCGGCCAGCATCAGAATGGATTTTAACAGATAGTCGCTGCGTTTGATCACGCTGGGCATAAAAATCAGGGAAATGGCCATGATGAGGCCGATGTTTGCGGTAACGCTGCCGATGGCGTTGCCGATGGACATATCCACCTTGCCCTGGGTGGCCGCCATGATGGAAACGAGCATTTCCGGCAGTGTGGTGGCGAGACTGACGACGGTGGCGCCGATGATCAGTTTCGGAATACCGCTGACTTCAGCGATCCATGTCGCGGCGTCTACAAAGAAGTCGCCGCCTTTGACCACAAAGACGATGCCGACGGCGAACAGCAGCAGTGTGATGACTAGTGTTGGCATGTTGGTTTCCTCCGTTTGTACATAAACTTAGCAAAAAGTCTGTATCCCGCAAGCCGCCGGCTGATATAAAAATAAGACTCGATGTATAGCTTCGCAGTTATACATGAGTCTCACAATTTAAAACAAGCCAGACTGAGAAAACGTCGGTATGTTGACTTGCTACGCACGAATACGCCTGTTACTCTCTCACGGGATTTAATTCAGTTTAACTTGTTTGCGCCGGAAAGTCAATAGAAATCGGAAAAAAACGGAAAGCGGAAAGTGATGAAAAATTATAAAGAATCTTATAAAAAATAAAACGGAAACCTTGTATTTTCGGATGATTTCATTATAATAGTAATAATAAACGTATGATTTCTCAAAAGAGAACGCATGGAAAGGTGCGCGGATGAAAGAAAGCAAAGAAATGCGTTGGCTGTCGTTTCTGATCGGAATCATCGGTATCATTGGCGTCAGTCTCATTCTTTATAAGGGAGTTCACCAGAAACTGATTTTTATACCGGCGGGACTTTGCCTGGCGGTCTATGTTTTGTGCCGCTGTTTTGAAGCGCGGCTGGCGCCGGTCAGGCAGTTTTTGCTGCGATTTCGATGGCTGGCGGCATTTGCGGTCTTCGTTCTTTGCGTGCTGCTGCGGCTCCACGGTTCGTCCATCGGCATGTTTGACCGTTATTTTCCGACGGTGACGAATCAGAAGGAAGCGGAAGCGTACTGCATACTGGGAGAAGAACGGCCGATTCGTTCGGATGAATGGGCAGTGCATACTCCCACCGGTTTTTCGCAGTATTACAATGATTTCCGGATGAAGAGCACCCAGATGAGCGTCTCCGACATGAATATGGTACTGGATTATTATTCGCCGGTAAAGGATATTACGATTCTGGGAAAACCCTTTTCCTGGGGATATCTGCTGTTCGGCAATGAGGTTGGATTAAGCTGGTACTGGTGCGGTATGGTTATACTGCTGTTTATGTCCGCTTTTGAGATGGGTATGATCCTGACAAAAAAGCATCTCCGGCTTTCCGTGGTGTGCGCCGTGCTCATTGGATTGTCCCCGGTGATGCAGTGGTGGTTCATTCCCCATATGCCTATTGTATTTATTTACGCCATGCTGCTGTTTGATATCGGATATCATCTGCTGACGGCAAAGCGCAGCTGGTTTCGATGGCTGATGACGGGACTGGCCGCTATGGCGGCAATCGGATTTGCATTGTCTTTTTTCCCGTCCTGTCAGCTGATTTCCGCGCTGGTGGCCATCGCGCTGCTGGCAGCCTGCTTGGTTCGTGACAGGGATAAAATCACGTTCACGAAGAAACACTGGTATCATATTGTGCTGGCTGCAGGGACGGCGGGCGCGGTCATTCTGTATTTCCTGGTTACGTACAGGGAGGATCTGCATCTGCTGATGAATACGGCATATCCGGGCAAACGGGTCAGTACGGGCAGAAGCGATGGGCTGGCGGATCTGTTTACGGAGCTGCGGTCTTTGTATTTGCCTTACCGGGAGCCCAATGTCAGAAATTCATCGGAGCTGGCGACCTATATTCATTTTGCGCCCCTGTTTTTGCTGCTGTTTCCGCGGATCAATGCCTGCCTCCGGCAGAAGAACAAGAATGACCGTATCGTGGGACGGACGCTGTGCATCGCTTTGCTGGTGGAAATGGTATATATGTGCGCCGGATTTTCAGAGACCCTTTCCAGGCTGACGTTATTCAGTTATGTCAATCGGATGAAAATATCCTACGGCTGGACCGCGACGATCTTTACGGTCTGGAGCCTGGATATGATTTTCCGATACAGGGGCATGTTCCGGCGCTGGGAAAAAATTGCCTGGCCCCTGGCTTACGGCGCCTTTTATTGTACGCTGATCGACCAGAGCCTGAGAGAGAATCTGTCAATGACGCTGCTGCTGGGAGAAATCTTTTTGTTTGTGCTGGTGCTGTTGTGCGCGATGCTGGGCTGGGAACGGATCACTTCTTATATCCTGTCTGGCATCATGTGCGTGGCAGGACTGACGGTGAACCCTTTGTGCAGAGGCATTTCGCCCATAACCAATCATCCGCTGAGCGCGTTCGTCGCCGAGCGGGTGGAAGAAGAGCCCCAGGCCCGATGGACAGCCGTCGGGACGGATTTTGTGGCGAGTAATTTCCTGATGGCAAACGGCGCAAGAGTGCTTGGCGCAACGAATTTCTATCCGGATGTAAAGCGCTGGAAGATATTGGATCCTTCCGGCCAGTATGACGACGTATACAATCGTTATACCAACCAGCAGATCGTATTCGCGGAGGAAGCCACCTGGCCGGAATTAAAGCACGTGGACTTGATTTGTCTGCATCTGAATCCGGATGATTTGAAAAAACTGGATATCCGGTATGTTTTGATTCCGGAAGATGCGCATGCGTTGTTTGCATCCCATGGCATAGAGGATACGCTGGTATTTCAGCAGGATAACTATCGGGTCTACCGTCTGCGGTACTGAGGCGGATCCGGCAGATATTTATACGAGAGGAAAGAGAATGGATAAGATTGCTGTTTTAATTCCATGTTATAATGAAAGCAAAACAATTGAAAAGGTCGTGCGGGATTTTCAGAGAGAACTGCCGGACGCCGTGATTTACGTATACGACAATAATTCCACAGACGGGACAGATGAAATTGCCAGAAAGGCCGGTGCGGTGGTGCGCTATGAGCACCAGCAGGGCAAGGGAAATGTGATGCGCCGCATGTTCGCGGAAATCGACGCCCGCTGTTATGTTCTGGTGGACGGAGACGATACCTATCCGGTGGATGCGGCCGGGGAAATGGTGGCGAAGGTTCTGGAAAATCAGGTGGACATGGTGGTAGGAGACCGGCTTTCTTCTACGTATTTTGAAGAAAACAAGCGTCCTTTTCACAATTTTGGCAATATGCTGGTGCGCGGCAGCATCAATATGCTGTTCCACAATCACATCAAGGATATGATGACCGGATATCGGGCCTTCAGCTACCGTTTTGTGAAGACCTTCCCGGTGTTGTCCAAGGGATTTGAAATTGAGACCGAGATGAGCATTCATGCCATTGATAAAAATATGTATGTAGATAACGTAGTGGTCGAATACCGTGACCGGCCGGATGGCAGCGAGTCCAAGCTGAATACCTATTCGGACGGGCTGAAGGTGCTGCGGACCATTCTGCGGCTGTTTCGAACATACCGTCCGCTGCGGTTTTTCAGTATCATTTTTGTTGTGCTGATGGGTCTGGCTATCGGATTCGGCATTCCGGTGTTTATTACCTATTTCAAAACCGGGCTGGTGCCGGACTTCCCGACGCTGATTGTCTGCGGCTTTGCGGTCATTGCGGCAATACAGTCGTTGTTTTGCGGATTGCTGCTGCAGACCATGTATCAGAAGAACCGGCAGGATTTTGAAATGCGTCTGTATGAGGTGATGGAAAAAGAAAAAAAAGCGGCGGAAAAAGCCGATTTTTGACGCATTTTGACGGAAGCCTTTTGGTTGACAAACGAAGATGCCCCATGCTAGAATGAGTACAGTCAATTCTGGTAAGGAGTATGGAAAATGACGGATTTTGCGGCAGCTGTATGCAAATTGAAAACATTACCGCAGTTTGCGCCGGATGCAAAAACGGCAGCGCTGATTGCCGATACGCTCGGCGTATATAATTGTTCCAGATATCATATATTTCCCGGTTTTTGTGATGTACATGTACATTTCAGAGAACCGGGATTTTTTTATAAGGAAAGCATCAGGACCGGATCGCAGGCGGCGGCCCGGGGCGGATATACCGCGGTCTGTACCATGCCCAATTTAAATCCCGTGCCCGACAGCGCTGCGCATCTGCAGGAGGAACTGGACATCATTCGCAAAGACGCGGTGATTGCGGTTTACCCCTACGGCGCCATTACGAAGGGCGAGCAGGGGGCGGAGCTCTCGGATATGGAAGACATGGCTCCGGAGGTGATTGCCTTTTCCGACGACGGCCGGGGGGTACAGAGGGAGGCGCAGATGCGGAAGGCGATGCGGAAGGCGGCGGCGCTTGGAAAAATGATCGTGGCCCACTGCGAGGACAACACCCTGCTGCACGGCGGGTATATCCATGACGGGGCCTACGCCAAAGCCCACGGACACAAGGGCATCTGCAGTGAAAGCGAATGGCGGCAGATCGCCCGGGATCTGCGGCTGGCAGAGGAGACAGGCTGCGCCTATCATGTCTGTCACATTTCCTGCAAAGAAAGCGTGGAACTGATCCGGCAGGCCAGGGCAAAAGGACTGAATGTCAGCTGTGAGACCGCGCCCCATTATCTGGTGCTGGATGAAAATGATTTGAAAGAAGAGGGCAGATTTAAAATGAATCCGCCGCTGCGGACGAAGGCGGACAGAGAAGCGCTGATTGCGGGGCTTTTGGACGGTACCATCAATATGATTGCCACAGATCATGCGCCCCACAGTCCGGAGGAAAAGGCGAAGGGTCTGGCGGGCAGCGCCTTCGGCATTCCGGGACTGGAAACGGCATTTCCGGTATTATACACAAAACTGGTGCGGGAGAATATTATTTCGCTGGAGCGGCTCATCGACCTGCTGGCTGTGCAGCCCCGCAAAAGGTTTCAGATTCCCTTTGCCGGTGCATTTACGGTCTGGGATCTGGAAGCACCGGTGACCGTGACGCCGGAAGCGTTTCTTTCCAAAGGAAAGGACACGCCCTTTGCCGGGATGCAGCTGTTTGGAGAATGTCTGCTGACGATCATGGATGGAAAGATTGTATATTGTAAATAGAATACAGGAGGGAAAAGAGATGGCGAAACGGACAGACATAAAAAAGGTACTGATTATCGGATCGGGTCCGATTGTGATCGGACAGGCGGCGGAATTTGACTATGCGGGGACCCAGGCCTGTCTGGCCCTGAAGGAAGAAGGCTATGAGGTCATTCTCTGCAATTCGAATCCGGCCACGATTATGACGGACACCACCATTGCGGATAAGGTTTATATGGAACCGCTGACCCTGGAATACATTGCCAAGATTCTGCGCTACGAGCGGCCGGATGCCATCATTCCGGGCATTGGCGGACAGACGGGACTGAATCTGGCCATTCAGCTGGAAAAGAAAGGCATTCTGAAGGAATGCGGCGTGGAACTGCTGGGCACCGACAGCCGCAGCATCGAACGGGCCGAGGACCGGGAACTGTTTAAGGAAATGTGCGAATCCATCGGAGAACCGGTCATTCCTTCACAGATTACTTATAATATGGAAGAAGCCAAAGCCGCGGCCCTTGCTATCGGCTATCCGGTGGTTTTGCGTCCCGCCTTTACTTTAGGCGGCACCGGCGGCGGTTTCTGCGAAAATGAACAGGAACTGATAGAGACCGGACTGAACGCCTTCAAGCTGTCTCCGGTGCATCAGGTATTGATTGAAAAGAGTGTCAAGGGCTACAAGGAAATCGAATTTGAAGTCATGCGGGACTGCAACGATCACGCCATTACCATCTGTGGCATGGAAAACGTGGATCCGGTAGGGGTACATACCGGAGATTCCATTGTTGTGGCGCCCATTCTTTCTTTGAATGACGCGGATCTGAAAATGCTGAATGACAGCGCCATTAAGATCATCCGGGAACTGAAAATCGCCGGGGGCTGCAACGTGCAGTTTGCGCTGAATCCTTATACCAGCGAGTATTTTCTGATTGAAGTCAATCCCAGAGTGTCCCGGTCCTCCGCCCTGGCCTCCAAGGCCAGCGGCTACCCCATCGCCCGGGTGACGGCGAAGATTGCTTTGGGCATGTCGCTGGAAGAAATCCCGGTGGCCGGCGGCACGGCGGCCATAGAGCCTTCGCTGGATTATATCGTGGCCAAATTCCCCCGCTTTCCCTTTGATAAATTTGCCACGGCGCCCAATACCCTGGGCACCCAGATGAAGGCCACGGGAGAGGTCATGGGCATCGGTTCTTCGCTGGAGGAATGTATGCTGAAATCCGTCCGCTCTCTGGAGACGGGGGTCTGCCATTTCCATCTGCCCAAATTTGATGCTTACAGCGAGGAAGAACTGCTGTCCTATGTGTCCGAATTTAAGGACGACAATGTGTACGCCATTTTTGCGGCGCTGCGCAAGGGGGTCAGCATTGAAACCCTGCATAAAACCACCATGATTACGCCGCTGTTTCTGGAATCCTTCCGGAAGATCGTGGAAATGGAAGAAACAATCGCAGCGCATCCGCAGGATGTGGAAGTGCTGAAAGAAGCCAAAATCACCGGCTTTTCCGACGCCTATATCGCGAAGCTCTGGAACGTGGAGGAAACAGAAATTTACCGGATGCGCAAAGAAAACAGCATTGTTCCCATCTTCCGGATGGTGGATACGCTGCATACCGGAAAATATATCGCATACCTGTATTCTTCCTATACCGGGGAAAACGCTTCCCGGCTGGGACAGAAAAAGAAAATCGTAGTGCTGGGCGCAGGCCCCATCCGTATCGGGCAGGGCGTGGAATTTGACTATTCCACGGTGCATGCGGTGCAGACCATCAAACGGGCGGGCTACGAGGCCATTATCATTAACAATAATCCGGAGACGGTTTCCACGGATTACACCACGGCGGACAAGCTCTATTTTGAGCCCCTGACGCCGGAAGACGTCATGGAAATCATTGATTTTGAGCAGCCGGAGGGCGTCATTGCTTCTCTGGGCGGGCAGACGGCCATCAATCTGGCGCAGCCGCTGATGGAGCGGGGCGTGCAGATCATCGGCACGGACTGCGTGGCCATCGAGCGGGCGGAAAACCGGGACAGCTTTGAGAAGATTCTGGAAAATCTCCAGATTCCCCAGCCCCAGGGCCGGGCGGTGACGAGGATCGAAGACGGGGTCAAAGCCGCCAGTGAGATCGGCTATCCGGTACTGGTGCGCCCCAGCTTTGTACTTGGCGGCCGGGCTATGCAGATCGTGGCCAATGAAGAACAGCTGCGGCAGTATCTGAAAACCGCCGTGGAAATTGACGCCGACAAACCGGTGCTGGTGGACAAATACATTCAGGGCAAGGAAGTGGAAGTGGACGCCATCTGCGACGGCAGAGACGTGTTTGTGCCCGGCATTATGGAACTGGTGGAACGCACCGGCATTCACTCCGGCGACTCCATCAGCGTATACCCCACTTTCAGCATTTCCAACAAGGTCAAGGGCATTATCCTCCAGTACGCGAAAAAACTGGGACTGGGCATCGGCATTGTGGGCCTGTACAACATTCAGTTTATCGTAGACAAGGATGAAAACGTATATATCATCGAGGTCAATCCCCGGTCGTCGAGAACCGTACCTTTCCTGTCCAAAGCTACGGGCTACAGTCTGGCGGATATCGCCACGGAGGTGATTCTGGGCAAGAGCCTGAAAGAACAGGGCATTTTCGATATTTACCCGGCGGAGCGCAAACGCTTCTATGTGAAGGTACCGGTCTTCTCCTTTAACAAGATCAAGGGACTGGACGCCTATCTGTCCCCGGAAATGAAGTCTACCGGCGAGGCCATCGGCTATGACAATAAGCTGAACCGCGCCCTGTACAAGGCGCTGCAGGCTTCGGGCACCCATCTGCAGAATTACGGCACGGTGTTTGTGACGGTGGCGGATCAGGACAAGGAGGAAGCGCTGCCTTTGATCCGGCGTTTCTATAATCTGGGATTTAATATTCAGGCGACGGAAGGCACGGCGAAATTCCTGAAAGCCAACGGCATCCGGACCCATGCCTTAAAGAAAATCAGCGAGGATCCCGACGAGATTCCCGACGCTATCCGGCAGGGCCATATCGCCTACGTCATCAATACCCGGGATATGGACGCCGAGAGCCAGGAAAGCGACGGCCTCAGGATCCGACAGCTGGCAACGGAAAACAGCGTCACCATGTTTACCTCGCCGGATACGGTGCGGGTACTGCTGGACGTACTGGAAGAAACCACGCTGACCATTTCCACCATTGACGCCTGATACGGGAGCAGACCATGAAACAGGGATTTTTTGAAATCATAGAAAATAAAGCATTAAATAACGCGGTGTACCGGATGCGCCTGCAGGGGGATGTTTCCGCAGTCACCGCCCCCGGACAGTTTGTCAATATTAAACTGGCGGGGAAATATCTCCGGCGGCCCATTTCCGTCTGCGACAAAACCGGAGACGTCCTGACGCTGATTTACAAAGTGGTGGGACAGGGCACCGGGCAGATGGCGCGGATGACAGAAAGAGAGCGGCTGGATCTGCTCACCGGACTGGGCAACGGCTATGACCTGACGCTTTCCGGAGACGCGCCGCTTCTGATCGGCGGCGGCGTGGGCGTACCGCCGCTGTACTGGCTGGCAAAGGAACTGATGGCTGCCGGAAAGCAGGTATCGGTGATTCTGGGATTTAATACGAAGGACGAAATATTTTATGAAACTGCATTTCGCGGCCTGGGGGCAGATGTGACGGTGACTACCGCGGACGGCTCCTATGGGGTGAAAGGCTTTGTTACCGACGCTTTACCGGCACAGTACAGCTATGTATATACCTGCGGACCGGAACCTATGTTAAAGGCGGTTTACAAACAGGCGAAAACCGGCGGGCAGTTTAGTTTTGAGGAACGGATGGGCTGCGGCTTCGGCGCCTGCATGGGCTGCTCCTGCAAGACGCTGACCGGCTACAAACGGATCTGCAAGGACGGGCCGGTCCTGACAAAGGAGGAAATTCTATGGGAAGATTGAGCGTGGATCTGTGCGGCATCCCCCTGGACAATCCGGTGATTCCCGCCTCCGGCACCTTCGGATACGGGTATGAG
This sequence comes from uncultured Lachnospiraceae bacterium, assembly GCA_947630875.1. Taxonomy (GTDB): domain Bacteria; phylum Bacillota; class Clostridia; order Lachnospirales; family Lachnospiraceae; genus CANRIM01. The sequence goes on along the minus strand of CANRJG010000040.1, from coordinate 1,718 downwards.
TTTGCCGAACTTTACGATATCAACTGTCTGGGCACCTTTTCCTTTAAGGGCACCACAAAAGAGCCCCGCTTCGGCAATCCCACCCCCCGCATCGCGGAATGTACCGGCGGCATGATCAATGCCGTGGGCCTGCAGAATCCGGGGGTGGCCAAAGTCATCGAAGAGGAACTGCCCAAATTAAAGCAATGTTTTCATAAGCCGGTGATGGCCAATGTCAGCGGCTTTTCCGTGGAGGAATATGCCTATACCTGCGCGCGGCTGGACAAAGAGCCCCAGGTGGGCTGGCTGGAAGTGAACATCAGCTGTCCCAACGTACACGGGGGCGGCATGAGTTTCGGCACTGACCCGAAAGCGGCGGCAGCGGTGGTGAAGGCCGTAAAAGCCGTGACGAAAAAACCGGTGCTGATCAAACTCACCCCCAATGTAACGGATATCACGGAAATTGCCAAAGCCTGCGAGGAAGCGGGCGCGGACGGCATCAGCCTGATCAATACGCTGCTGGGCATGCGCATCGACCTGAAAACGAAACGGCCGGTGATTGCCAATGTCATGGGCGGATTTTCCGGCCCCGCCGTTTTCCCGGTGGCGCTGCGGATGGTGTATCAGGTGGCCCATGCGGTGCAGATTCCGGTGGTGGGCATGGGCGGCGTCAGCAGCCCGGAAGACGTGCTGGAAATGATGCTGGCCGGGGCCTGCGCAGTGGAAATCGGCGCGGCCAATCTGGTGAATCCCTATATCTGCCGGGACATCGTCCGGGATCTGCCGGCGGTGATGGACCGGTATCACATCAAAGATTTGCAATAGGAGGAAGGCCTATGCGAAGCATACTCAAAATGCCTTCCGACGATTTGGCAGGTGCGCCTCGGGCGCGCGTGCCGCTACCTTAATAACAGGAGAATAAACACATGGGAAAAGACGTTATCATTGCCTGTGATTTCGCAGGCGCGCAGCAGACCTTCGATTTTCTGGACCGTTTTACGGACAAAAAGCCTTTCGTGAAGATCGGCATGGAGCTTTTTTATGCGGAAGGCCCGGAGATTGTCCGGGAAATCAAACGAAGGGGACATAAAATTTTTCTGGATCTGAAACTGCACGATATCCCCAATACGGTGGAAAAAGCCATGCGGGTCCTGTCGGGACTGGATGTGGATATCTGCAATCTGCACGCAGGCGGCACCATCCGTATGATGCAGGCGGCGCTGCGGGGCCTGACCAGGGAAGACGGAACCAGGCCGCTTTTGATTGCGGTGACCCAGCTGACCTCCACCGACCAGGAAAGCATGGAGCAGGATCTGCTGATTGAAAAACCCCTGGATGAGGTGGTCATGCATTATGCGGAAAATGCGAAAAAAGCCGGTTTGGACGGCGTGGTCTGCTCTCCTCTGGAGGCCGGAAAGGTCCATGCCCGCTGCGGCGAGAACTTCCTCACCGTAACGCCGGGCATCCGTTTTGCGGATTCGGAAGCGGGAGATCAGAAACGGATCACCACGCCGGCCCAGGCAAGGACAAACGGCTCGGATTATATTGTGGTGGGACGGCCGGTGACGGCAGCCGCGGACCCGGTGGCGGCGTATCAGCGCTGCATCGAAGAATTTATCGGATAAGCAACGGGCAGGCGCGTATTTAAGCGTCTATGCTTTTATTATAAGTCTGCAAATAAAAAGTCAAGCAGAAATTAATGAACTTTGAAAATTTTATACAGGTTGAATGAAAAGCAC
>CANRJG010000039.1 GCA_947630875.1 uncultured Lachnospiraceae bacterium | reverse complement strand
AGCATACTGCCCAGCAGCTTGCCCTTGTCCTTTGCTTTGGGAAAAATCTTTCCCAGCAGCTGCTCCAGACGATTGCAGACTGGCGTTAAAATATACGCAAATATTGCGCCGTAAAGGAAAGGCTGTAAAATTTTGAAGATCATGCCCAGGCCGTCGGAGATTTCTTTCAGCCGAAACAGCAGAAAAAAGCAAAGCAGACTCACCAGAACCACAGCGATTGCAGTAATACCGGCTTTGACATATTTTTTATTCTCCTCGTTATTCATAACTGGCTCCTTTGTGCATATGAAGCGAACGCCTCCGAACCCTGTTCGGAAGCGGACGCATGATTAAGTATGGAGCAGATGGGAATCGAACCCATGTCCGAAAACTGATTCCCCGTCCTTCTACAGGTTTAGTCGATTCTTAACATTCCCTCCTCCGTGCGAAAATCAACAAGCGCGCGGATTCAGTAGCTTTTGATACGCCCGTATACTAAAAGCATCATATACGTCGTTTCCCGCATCGATGATGCCCCGGCCCTCCGCTGCAGGTGACGAAGGCGGGACAGCCGCCCTTAGGCAGCGTATGCTAAACGATTATTGTTTGCATTTATATTTAGGTTTGAAATTTAACGCAATTTCATTCGACCTGCTTCTCCGGCTGCACAATCCCCGTCGAAACCTTTACTGCCCCTTTATATATTCCGGTCTGCCCGGATTATGAAAAAGCAAACGCTATATAAACGCTGCTTTTCATACATGTTACTGTACCCCTGCCAGCGCTTTCATCAGCCCTGTGCTCAGGTGGTAGGTGGATTCCTGATCCCAGTAGGGACCGGTTTTTAAAAACGCGTAGAGCTGCTGCTCATCCTGCATATTCAGCTCCGTCCTTGTGATTGTATCACAAAATCCGTAATATGTCATGTCCATATAGCTGACATATCTGGGAACTTTATTCCCTGCAGGATCGGTATATTCGGTCAGAACCAGATACACCGGTACCTGCACATCATTATTGTACGCGTACTGATAACATCTGACCTCTTTGATATCGATGGCAGCGCCGTCAATTTCAAATCTGCCCTTTAATTCCGCAAGAATGGGCGCGCCATGGGTACTGAATTCGTAGATACGCTCCGCTTTCGTCCGCAGAGACTCCTCCGTCATCCCGGCTTTGATCTCGTCCGCCCCCGCCGTATCATTCTGGTCCAGGGCATCCAGATACCGCAGGTAAAGAATGTACTGCCGCTGATAGGGTACGTCCTGATATTCCGGAATCCGTTTGGCATAATCCTCCGCTTCATCCAGCGCATGCGTGTCAATCGCCGTTTTCATCAGCGAATACAAAAGCTGATTCTGATATGTTACACTGTCCTGATATTCACCGATTTCTTCAAAGACTGCCAGGGCGCCTTTCGGATCCTCTTCCATGGATTCGACAGCATACCGGTACCGGGACTCCCGGTACAGATCTTCCGCATCCATATATCCTTTCAGCTGTGAAAAACAATCCGCAGCCTTTTCATAGTCTTCGCTTTCAATGTATGCGCAGCCCTGCACATACAGGTTGTTTTTCCGCCCTTTTTCCGCCGAATAAAGTATCACGGCCACCGCGGCGGCCGCCACCACAAGCACAATAATCAAAAAATACTTCCGTTTCATATCCTGTCCTTATATCTTCAGCTGACTGTTTTTAAAGGAACGCAGCGCGTCCGTCTTCACTTCCTTTTTTGCCAGATCCTGCCGCTTATCATAGAGTTTTTTGCCCTTTGCCACACCGATTTCCACTTTGATCAGACTGCCTTTCAAATAGACGCGTAAAGGAACGATGGTATAGCCGTCTCTGTCAATCATAAAGGAAATGCGGCGAATTTCCGCGCGATGGGCCAGGAGCTTACGGATCCGCAGCGGGTCCCGGTTAAATATATTGCCCTTCTCATAAGGCGATATATGCATCCCGTAAATCAAAAGCTCTCCGTTGACGATTTTAACAAAGGCCTCTTTGATACTGCATTTTCCCATACGCAGCGCCTTGACCTCCGTTCCTGCCAGCGCAATCCCGGTTTCAATTTTCTGTTCAATGAAATAATCATGATATGCTTTTTTGTTATTCGCAATCAGTTTGAAGTTTTCATCGCCCATAACATGCTCCTGTCAGTCCGTCAGTTCAAAATCAATAGTTCTGGTATTCATGTCCGCAGCGCATACGAGAACATTGACCTTCTGCCCGATCTGAAACGTCCGCAGAGAATGGTCTCCCGTCAGTTCCAGTCTGTCTTCATTAAAGACATAATAATCGTCCCGCAACGAAGATAATCTTACCATGCCTTCCACCGTATTTTCAAGTTCAACATACATGCCCCAGCCGGTAATGGATGAAATAATCCCGGGGAAGGTTTCTCCCAGGTGCCGCTGCATGTACTGTGCTTTCATCAGTTTGTCGCATTCCCGCTCCGTTTCTTTTGCGGTACGCTCCTTTCGGCTGGACGCAGACGCAACCTCCGGCAAAATATCCAAATAGTGGCTGCTGCGATTTTCATCCAGTTTCCCGTGCAGCGCTTCTTTGATGATCCGGTGAATCTGCAAATCCGGATAACGCCGGATCGGTGAAGTAAAATGGGTATAATATTTCACCGCCAGACCGAAATGGCCGATGCTTTCCACGGTATAACGCGCCTGTTTCATGGAACGCAAAACAAAGCGGGATACGAAGGCTTCCTCCGGTTTTCCGTGGATTTCCAGCAGCAGCTTCTGCAGCTCCTTCGGATGCACATTTTGTCCTTTCAGGGAATAGCCCATGCTCCGCAGCAGTATGGACAATCGTTTCATCTTGTCGTCATCCGGCGTTTCATGCGTCCGGTACAGAAAGGGGATTTCCATCCAGTAATAGGTTTCCGCCACGGTTTCGTTGGCCAGCAGCATGAAATCCTCAATCAGCATACTGGCATCATTCCGGAAACAGGGATCGATCCGTACCGCCCGGCCCCGTTTGTCCAGCACAATTTTGGCTTCCGGAAAATCAAAATCCACCAGCCCGCGGTTCATTCGCTTTTCCCGTAAAATCTTTGATAAACTCAAAGCGTTTCGCAGCAGTTCCGCAGTTTCCGGCGTCACTTCGATTTCTTCGTCAAAGAAACGCTGTACCTGGGTGTAGCTGCATCGTTCTCTCACCCGGATCACGGTTTCCGCAATCTCACTTGTCTGCATATTGCCCTGCAGATCTACGGTCATGATACAGCTTAAACACAGCCGGTCTTCGCCTGCATTCAGGGAACAGATCCCGTTGGACAGTGCCGCAGGCAGCATCGGAATCATCCGATCAGGCAGATATACGCTGGTGCCGCGATGAAGCGCCTCGATATCCAACGGGGAATTTTCCCACACATAATGGGACACATCCGCAATATGCACCCCCAGCCGATAGCCGTCTTTAACCGGTTCCACGGAAATCGCATCGTCCAGATCCTTTGCGTCCTCACCGTCAATGGTAATGGTATATAGATCCCGCAGATCTTTCCTGCGGGCAATTTCCTGCGCCGGAATGCCTTCCGCACACTTTTTGTCCGCTTCTTCCTGTACTTCCTCCGGAAATACCATGGGAACACCAAAACTTTTCGCCACACAGTAAATGGCGGCGCCGGGACGTTTGATGTTGCCGATGACTTCCCGAACCCGGCCTTCGGGATTGGAATTGCGGCTGCCGTAGCTGGTAATTTCCACCTCCACTTTGTCGTTGTGCCGTGCGCCGTTGAAATTCTCTTTGGTAACAAAAATATCCCTGGTATATCTTGGATTATCCGGAATGACAAACGCATAGTTCTTACAGGCGTCAAACGTACCGATCAAATATTTCGTACCACGCTTTGTGACCTTTACGATACTGCCCTCTTTTTTCCCGTCATAGCGCACTTTATTCACCAGCGCTTCCACCGTATCGCCGTGAAACGCGCCGCCTGTGGCGGATTCCGGTATAAAAAGATCCTCCGGTTCCTCTTCGCTGACAATAAAGCCGTATCCGTTTTTTGTAGAATGAAAGATTCCACTTACTCTGTGTTCTGCCATAAAATCTCCCGGTAAACTGTTTTCAAAATTGTATCATTTCATCATTCGTTCACGAATGATCAGATAGAACAAAAAAACACTCTTTAATACTAAAGAGTGTTCTTGTCGTTCTTTTGGTGCATACGTTTTCTACTGTATACAGGTCAGAATACATTCAGATTCAAAACCAGTGCCAGCACAAGGAACAGAACCGCAAAAATCTTTGTCCATTTGATCAGCTTTCCTGTCTTTGTACGGCCTTTGTTTTTATCCATATAAGTTGATCCGGCACTGCCGCCTGCAATTGCGCCCAGACCGGCATCATTGCCTTCCTGCATCAGTATCACAACGCTCAGTAAAATACATACAAGAACAAATACTACTGTTAAAACAATCTTTAGTGTTGCCATATCACACCTCCTAGACCAAGCGAAGTCGATTATATCATAAGTAAAAAACGATTTCAATACTTATTTTAAATACTTTTCGGTCGCCTTATTCAAAACATTTGTAAACCAGACATAGACGATAATCAAAAAAACAAGAATAATCAGCTGCACATACTTAGGGCCGTTAAATCCTGCCAGCAAAATCAGCGCGGCAGCCGCCGCCACCACGGAAATCCCGAAAATGGTGATGGGTGTCACCGTAGCCTTGATAAAACCCGGAATATCCCGGCATTTTTCTTTTTTCATCGCCTGTCCCACAAACCAGCCGATTTTCAGGTTCCCGTTTGTTTTCATATCATAGGCCTGATACAGGCAAACCAGTCCTACAATGGCAAGAATGATATAGAAAATAATCGATATTGTAAAAGTCATTGATCCATCCTCAGAAACTTTCTTACACAGTCTTTCATTTCCCCGGCTTCACAAACTTTCGTATGCCGAACGGGAGCATTTTGAATCTCGGAAACGGCCTTAGGCACCGCAACGCCGGACAACTGGTGCAGCGCGTCGATCTTCTGATATACGTCCCCTTCCATGCTGCCTGCAATGGCTTTCATGACTGCCGGCGCAAATTTGTAGGGACTCGCCGTAGAAACAATCACCGTCGGCCGCTCGTCCGCCACTTTCCGGAGATATTTCTCATAGGCAGCGCTGGCCACTGCGGTATGGGTATCCTGTACATAATGGCAGGCATGGAATAATGCAGAAATGGCGTGGAGGGTTTCCTGTTCTCCCGCATATGCGCCATAGAACGCACGGAGCTTTTCCCGCATTTCCGGCGTAATTTCATAACGGCCTTCCGTCTGCAGCGATTGCATCAGCTGTGCCGTTGCTTCCGCGTCATTTCCAGTAATATGATAAATCAGGCGTTCCAGGTTACTGGACACCAGAATATCCATGGAAGGAGAATTCGTCAGGAAAAACTTTCTGTTTTTGTCATAAACGCCGGTAGAGAAGAAATCATACAGCACACGGTTTTCATTGGATGCACAGATCAGTTTGTGAATCGGCAGGCCCGCTTCCTTTGCATAGTAGGCTGCCAGAATGTTGCCGAAATTACCGGTGGGAACCACAGAATTGATCTCCTGCCCGCTTTCAATCTCGCCGCGCTTTATCAGCGTCACATACGCATAGACATAGTAAACGATCTGAGGAACCAGCCTGCCCACATTGATGGAATTGGCCGAAGAAAAGACGTAGCCTTTTTCCTGCAGTTCCTGCCGGAATACCGGGTCATGGAAAATATTTTTGACCGCCGTCTGACAGTCGTCAAAATTTCCGTTGACACCCACCACGAGGGTATTATCTTCTGCCTGGGTCACCATCTGCTTTTTCTGAATTTCACTGACGCCGTCCTTGGGATAGAAAACGATAATTTTTGTCCGGTCCACCCCTGCGAATCCTGCCAGAGCCGCTTTTCCGGTATCCCCGGAGGTTGCGGTCAGAATCACGATCTCCTCTTTCAGGTGATTCATCCGTGCCGCGGTTGTCATCAGATACGGCAGAATGGAAAGGGCCATATCCTTAAAGGCAATGGTTTTTCCGTGAAACAGCTCCAGATAGTATGCGTCGCCTTTTTTTACCAGGGGCGCAATCTCTTCGGTATCGAATTTCTGATCATATGCGTGGGAAATACAGTATTTCAGATCCTCGCTGCTGTAGTCGTCCAGAAACAGCTTCAAAATTTCGTAAGCAATTTCCCCGTATTTCATCTGTGCCAGCTGTGTAAAAGGTACATCAATTTTCGGAATTTTTACCGGCACAAACAAGCCGCCGTCATCTGCCAATCCCTTTAAAATTGCCTCGGAAGGGCTGACCTCTATGCTGCTTCTTGTGCTTTTATATTTCATCATATCCCGTCTCCTGCCTGATTATCCGTATTTATGTGTTCGCATCCACATATTCAATGATGGCAGCGGCCGCATGAACCCCCGTCACATCGTAAAGCTCCTTAAAATGCGCATTGGAATTGACCTCGCAGAGAATTAATTCCCCGTTTTTTCCAAACAGAAAATCAATCCCTGCAAAGGAAAGTCCCAGCAAATGCATAATTTTCTGCGCCAGCTGAATCTGCAGCTGATTGGGCTGGTAAATATCTCCATGTCCGCCCAGATAAATATTCGCCCGAAAATCCCGGGGATTTTCCCGGGTCATGGCCGCAACGCAGCGTTTTCCCACCATGTACATCCGCAGATCTTTACCGCCGGGCTTTTCCGACGGAATATATTCCTGCATCAGCATGGGCTTCCCGGCATACCGGTGCATCACCAGAATGGCCTCCTGCCGGTTTTTTACCAGATGTACCTGTTCTCCAAAGGAACCTCTGGTACATTTGATGACAAAGGGATAGGGAATCGCCGTCTCAATCGCATTCAGAAAAGAAAAATCCCGCAGATCCATACCCTCATATACGAATGGAACACGAAAACTTTGCGGCATCAAAATATCCATCCCGGCCAGCGCTTTCAGGGTCTCATATTTGTCGTCACAAACTGCAATGGCTCTGGCACTGTTAAAGACCGGAACCTGCATGTTTTCAAAGGCTTCCGCAAGGGAAACATCCTTGTCCCAGAAAATAACAAAATCCGGGATTTCCTGCATCCCGGCGACACTTCCGTTTCTGACGTCAACGGAAAATCCGGTATTGTATTTTAAGTACAGACGGATATTCCTTTTCTGCGCCGCTTCCGTCAGCGTCCGGTACAGCGCTTCAAACTGTTCGGATTTCAGTGAACCGCTTACCAGCAGCCAGCCTGTTTTCATCTGTCCGACCTCCATTGAAAGTGCATCTGCTGCATGATATTTTGACCGGCTGCCGAAAGATACGGCAGCCGGTATCTGATTTATTTGTTGTAATTTACAATCTTTCCGAAATCGGGTTTCAGCGAAGCGCCGCCAACCAGACCGCCATCAATGTCAGGCTGTGCAAACAGCTCCGGTGCGCTGGAAGCAGAAACGCTGCCGCCATACTGAATCCGGATTTCTTCTGCGGTTTCCGCGCCGTAGAGTTCCCCAATGCAGGCACGGATGGCCGCACAGACTTCTTCCGCCTGCTCGGTTGTGGCAACCTTGCCTGTGCCGATGGCCCAGATAGGCTCATAGGCAATGACTGCCTTCTTTGCCTGTTCCTCAGTTACATTCAGGAAAGCAATCTTGATCTGCTGGCGAATCCAGTCGATGGTGATGCCCTGTTCGCGCTGTGTCAGTGTCTCGCCGCAGCAGATGATAGGGGTCAGTCCGTGAGCAAAGGCTTTCAGAACTTTTTTGTTGACGGTTTCATCGGTTTCCGCGAAATATTCTCTCCGCTCGGAATGGCCGGTGATAACATACTTCACGCCGGCATCCACCAGCATAGCCGGTGAAATTTCTCCGGTATATGCGCCTTTGTCTTCAAAGTAAAGATTTTCCGCACCGATGGCTATGTTGCTTCCTTTTGCAGCTTCCATCGCAGGAATAATATCAATTGCCGGTACGCAGAATACAACATCCACGTCGTCATTGACTACCAAGGGCTTTAAAGTATTGACAAGCGCAACTGCCTCGGTAGGCGTCATGTTCATTTTCCAGTTTCCGGCGATAATTTTTCTTCTTGCCATAACAAGTTCCTCCTGATTCCTTATTTATCATTTGCAGCAGCAACGCCCGGAAGCTCGATGCCTTCCAGGAATTCCAGAGAAGCGCCGCCGCCTGTGGAAATATGGCTCATCTTCGGGCCAAATCCCATCTGGTTCACTGCAGCTGCGGAATCGCCGCCGCCGATAATGGTCGTAGCATCTGTATCCGCAAGACTCTGTGCCACTGCTTTGGTCCCTGCCGCAAGAATCGGGTTTTCAAATACGCCCATAGGGCCGTTCCATACCACGGTCTTTGCGGATTTGACTTCTTCCGCAAACAATGCCGCGGTCTTCGAACCGATATCCAGTCCCATGCTGTCTGCAGGAATCTTGTCCGCATCTACATGTGCCACTTCGATGGGCGCATCAATGGGATCCGGGAATGCTTTCGCAATGGTGGCGTCGATGGGAAGCAGCAGTTTTTTGCCCAGCTTCTCTGCTTTGGCAATCATTTCTTTGCAGTATTCCACTTTTTCATCGTCTACCAGAGAGGTGCCGACTTCCAGGCCTTTGGCTTTCTGGAAGGTATAGGCCATACCGCCGCCGATAATCAGCGTATCGCATTTTTCCAGCAGATTGTTGATAACATTCAGCTTGTCTGCCACTTTTGCGCCGCCTAAGATGGCAACGAAAGGTCTGACCGGATTTTCCACAGCATTGCCGAGGAAGTCGATTTCTTTTTGCATCAGATATCCTACAACCGCCGTATCCACAAGGCCGGCAACGCCCACGTTAGAGCAGTGTGCCCTGTGTGCGGTTCCGAATGCGTCATTCACAAAAATATCGCAGACGGAAGCCAGATCTTTGGAGAAAGCCTCGCCGTTCTTTGTTTCTTCTTTACGGTAACGTGTGTTTTCCAGCAGTACCACGTCGCCGTCCTGCATTTTCGCCAGCTCTGCTTTGACTGCGTCGGAAATGACCTGATCATCCGGCACGAATTTCACTTCGGTGTTCAGCAGTTCAGACAGTCTCTTTGCCACCGGCGCCAGAGACAGAGACGGAACCGGCTCCCCTTTGGGTTTGCCAAGGTGGGAACAGAGAATCAGCTTGCAGCCGTCGTTCATCAGTTTTTTAATGGTCGGAAGCGCTGCAACCAGACGGTTTTCATCCGTGATCACGCCATCTTTCAAAGGTACGTTGAAATCGCATCTGCAAAGGACGCGTTTTCCCTTTACACAAATATCATCCACTGATTTTTTGTTTAACATGAGTGATTTTCCTTTCCTGAAAAAAATAACGGGTCCGGGCCGAAAGTGGCCGGACCCGTATGATCATTGATTATACTGCATTTTGTTTCACAGAATTATGCAAGCTCTGCAAAATATTTGATGGTACGAACCATCTGGCTGGTGTATGAGTTTTCATTGTCATACCAGGAAACAACCTTGACAAGGGTCGTGCCGTCGCCCATATCCATAACCTTGGTCTGTGTTGCATCGAACAGAGAACCGTAGGTAATGCCGATGATATCAGAAGAAACGATCTCATCCTCTGTGTATCCGAAGGAATCGGATGCAGCAGCCTTCATCGCCGCATTGATGTCTGCCTCGGTAACTTTGCCTTCACAAACAGCAATCAGCTGGGTCAGGGAACCTGTCGGGGTCGGAACACGCTGTGCGCAGCCGTCCAGCACACCGTTTAATTCCGGAATAACCAAGCCGATGGCCTTTGCAGCGCCGGTGCTGTTGGGAACGATATTGACTGCAGCCGCGCGGGATCTTCTCAGATCGCCTTTTCTCTGCGGGCCGTCCAGTGTCATCTGATCGCCGGTGTAAGCATGGATCGTGGTCATATAACCTTTTTTGATCTTCGCCAGCTTGTTCAATGTATCAGCCATAGGGGCCAGACAGTTGGTGGTACAGCTTGCAGCGGAAATAACGGTATCTTCCGGTGTCAGTGTGTTTTCATTTACACTGTAAACGATGGTGGGAAGATCGTTTCCTGCAGGAGCGGAAATAACAACCTTCTTGGCGCCTGCTTTCAGATGTGCGGAAGCTTTTTCCTTGGATGTATAGAATCCGGTACACTCCAGAACTACATCAATATCCAGCTTGCCCCAAGGAAGATCCGCAGCGTCCTTCTCCGCGTAAATCGTGATTTCCTTGCCGTCTACAACAATTGAGTTTTCCTTTGCTTCTACCTTGTCGCAAAGTGCATATCTGCCCTGTGATGAATCATACTTTAAAAGATGAGCCAGCATCTTGGGGCTTGTAAGATCGTTGATGGCTACGACTTCGTAACCTTCTGCCTGAAACATCTGGCGGAAAGCCAGGCGACCGATACGGCCGAATCCGTTAATTGCAACTTTAACTGCCATGGTTAAAATTCCTCCTAATAATATTGTTAACAGTTTATCAACCTACAGGTATTTTAACCATTTTTTAGTAAATAATCAATCATTATTTTCACAAATATTGTGCATTTTTTCTTTTCTTTCTTATACATTTTTCTCAGTTCGCCAAAATGCGGCATAAATCAGTATTTTTGACCCTTTTTCTCGTAAAATGGCGAATACATCCGGAGTTTTTTCACACTTTCCTTCACCTGGTCCACGACATAATCCGTATCTTCCTGCGTGGTATCGTCGCCGATGGTAAAGCGTATAGTGCTCCTTGCCTCCCGGTCGGACAAACCGATGGCTTTCAGTACATGAGAGGGCGCATCCGAATGGGCGCTGCAGGCGCTGCCCGTAGAGACGCTGATTCCGCAGGCATCCAGCAGGATCAGCAGAGATTCCGCTTCCACCCCGCCAAAAGACGCGCTGATATTATTCGGCAACCGCCGGTAAAGATCGCCGTTGATTTTTACATTGGGAATTTCCCGGGTCAGCCGCCGGATCATATGATTGCGCAGCGCGATTTCCCGATGCATCCGCCGGGAAAGATCCGCCGCACAACAGCGCACAGCCGCTCCGAGTCCCACGATCCCCGTTACGTGGGAGGTTCCCGCCCGCAGATTTTTTTCCTGGGATCCGCCGAAAATCAGCGGATCAATGCTGACACTGTCCCGCTTGTAAAGAATACCCACCCCTTTCGGCCCGTAAAACTTATGTGCGCTGGCGCTTAAAAGATCAATGCCCAGTTCATTGACATGAATCGGCAGATGTCCGAACGCCTGGACTGCGTCCGTATGAAAAAAAGCGCCTTTTGCGTGGGCAGCCATGGCCAGTTCCCGGATGGGTTCAATGGTTCCGATTTCATTATTGGCAAACATAATCGAAACCAGCACGGTATCGTCCCGAATCGCTTTTTTCAATTCGGTCGGGCTGACGAAACCGTTTGGCCTGACGGGCAGATAGGTCACCTGATATCCGTGTTCCTCCAGAAAATGACAGGTGTTTAAAATCGCGTGATGCTCGATGGCGGAGGTGACCAGATGTTTCCCTTTCTTTCCGTTGGCCAGCATCACGCCCCGCAGCGCCCAGTTGTCGCTCTCCGTACCGCCTGAGGTAAAATAAATTTCCGATTCTGACGCATGAATGAATTGTGCAGCCTGCTTTCTTGCATCATTCACGGCCTCCTGGATATCTTCCGCAAATGTATAAGAACCGGAAGGATTGGCAAACGCCGCATGAAAATACGGCAGCATTGCTTCTACAACACGATCGTCCACCGGCGTTGTAGCGGCATGATCGAAATAATACTGTTTTTTCAAAACAAAAAAGACCTTTTCGATATCCTTATTTACAGAATACGCGCAAAGGTCTTTTTTGTGCCTGATTTATTCGTTTTCCGACGTTTCCGGATGCGCAGCAAGATACTCCTGCAGCATTTCCTTTATGGTTTTCTGGTACACCGGATGCATGATGTAAGGCGCGATCTGATTCATCGGCTTCAGAACAAAATCCCTGTTTTTCATATCCGGATGGGGAATAATCAGTTCTTTTTTGTTTAATATAATATCGTCATAGAACAAAATATCCATATCCAGCGTTCTGGGTCCCCATTTAAATTCCCGTTCCCGCTTCATGGAATTTTCTATTTTATGCAGCATTTTCAGCAGCTCATGCGGGTTGTAAATCGTCCGCAGGGAAAGACAGCCGTTCAGAAAATCATTCTGTTCCACATACCCGTAAGGTCTGGTCCAGATCCAGTCGGACACTTTCAGTACTTCGCAGTTTTTATCCGCTTCCAGCATGGCCACAGCATCCTCCAGGAACATTCTGGAATCTCCCAGATTGGACCCCAGTCCCAGGAAAGCCAGATGCCACCCGCGGGTAACTACCACGGAAACATAATCCAGCGACATATGAATCGGCGCCCAGGGCTTTTTGACCTCAATTTCCAGCTGCTTGATTCTCGTGTATTTTCTCAGCAGAAAACAGGACAGGTTTTCCGCCAGCGCTTCAATGAGGCGGTAGGTATGATTTTCCGAAAAATGCTTGATATCTCTGCACAGCTCGCCGTAATTAATGGTTTTGGTGATATTGTCCTCTTTGCCGGCACGCTGCAGATCCACATCAAATTCCGCCGAAATAATAAATTTCTGTCCGAGGGTATTTTCTTCCTCGTTTACCCCATGATTGGCAAAAACTTCCAAGTCTCTGATAATAATCTTATCCATTCGTATTACCTCCCAAGATAGCCTTTGTCATTTGAATTACCTGTTTGTTTTCCTTTACCTGATGCACCCGCACAAACGCGCAGCCGGACAGAACGGCCCAGACGGTTGTCGCAAGGGTTCCCGCCAGCCGGTCATTTACATCCGTCTCCAGTACAGCGCCGATAAACGACTTGTTGGAAGATGCATAAAGCAAAGGGTACCCCAGTGATTTTAGTTTTCCCACCTCCTTTGTCATCTGCAGATTCTGCACCGGATTTTTTGCAAAACCGATGCCGGGATCCAGCAGAATCTTCTCTTTGGAAATACCCGCGCCAAGGGCAATCTCCAAAGATGCTTTCAGGTCTTTTTTTACATCCGCAATCAGGTCTTCGTAAACGGCCTGCTTTCTGTTATGCATCAGACAGCAGGCGGCCTGATAGGACGCCGCAAGGGGCGCCAGCCGCGGATCATTTTTCAGTCCCCATATGTCATTCAGCAGATCTGCGCCCGCATCAAAGGCTGCTTCTGCCACTTCGGCCTTGGAAGTATCCACGGAAAGGGGAATGTCAAATTCCCGCCGGATGGCTTTGATCACCGGTAAGATCCGTGCGGTTTCCTCTGCGGCATCAACCGGCGTATGACCTGGCCTGGTGGATTCGCCGCCGACATCAATGATATCCGCGCCCTCTTCGATCATACGCGCCGTATGCTGCAGCGCCGACGTCAGATGATCGTGGGTCCCGCCGTCGAAAAAAGAATCGGGCGTAACGTTTAAAATACCCATAACATAGGTATTGTGGTCTGTGTCAAACTGTCGGTTTCCTATAATCATGACATGCTTCGCTTTCCAGAAGTTCAAAAAATTCCTCTACTCTGCTCTTCTCCTGAAATACACCGCGTTTCGCATAGCTGACGGTTTTGCTGCCGGGCTTTTTAATCCCCCGCATACTCATACAGAGATGTTCCGCCTCTACCATAACCATAACGCCTTGGGGCGACAGTTCCTCCATCAGCGCATCCGCAATCTGGGCGGTCATCTGTTCCTGAATCTGGGGCCGTCTCGCATATACCTCCACAGTACGCGCCAGCTTGCTGATGCCTACCACCTCGCCGTTGGGCACATATGCGATATGCACTTTTCCAAAAAATGGCAGCAAATGGTGTTCGCAGACAGAGTAAAACTGTATGTCCCGTTCCAGGACCATTTCCGGATGATCCGCCGGGAAACGTTTGGAAAGAATCTCTTTACAGTCCTTTCCCAGGCCGGAAAAAATTTCTTCCGACATTCTCGCTATCCGATCCGGCGTTTCCAGAAGCCCAGGTCTCCCCGGATCCTCGCCGATGGCTTCCAGAAACAGCCGTACCGATTCTTTGATTTTATCCTGATCAATCATTGGTAAAACATTCCTTTATCTGATATAAAAATGAAAATGAACCGCAGCAGATCACCGGCGTCTGATCTTTACGTGCCAGACATTGCCGCAGCGCCGTTTTCGGTTCTTCAATCACAGTGGCCGAAAAACCGGCCTTGCCGGCAATTTCAGCCAGCTCCGAAGGTTTTCTGCCTCTTTCTGACGGCAGCCCCACCAGAAACACTTCCTTTGCCAGCGGTGCCAGAACCGAAAGTACAGCGCCGGCATCTTTATCCTTCATTGCACCGTAAATCAAATATACTTTTTCCTTCGGGAAACGCAGCTGTAAAGCTTCGGCCAGCGCTTCCGCCGCCTCCGGATTGTGGGCGCCGTCCAACAGAACCGGGGGATTGTCACTGATCTGTTCAAATCTGCCCGGCGTTACGGCTTCTTGCAGTCCCTCCCGCATCTGGGTTTCCGTGATCCGGTATCCCAGAGAGTTCAGATAATAACAGATATCCACCGCCAGCCCGGCGTTCCGGTACTGACAGGGCACTGCAAAGGGAATTTCCCGATATTCCTTCACATAAAACATATAGCCGTTATGGAAAAAGGCATGTTTTCGGATCACCGCAAGCACACTTTCCGGCAGCGCATCCGGTACAAAAACCGGTGAGCCGTCTTTGATAATGCCGGCTTTCATTTCCGCGATCTCTTCCACACTGTTTCCAAGATAAGCGGTATGCTCCAGACTCACCGAAGTAATTGCAGCACATAAATTGGAGGAAATAATATTCGTGGCGTCCAGCCGTCCGCCCATGCCGCATTCCAGCAGCACGATCTGTACATCCTGCGCATGAAACCACACAAAAGCCATAGCAGTTTCACATTCAAATTCGGTAGGCAGGAACCCGTACTTCTTTTTTACGCTTTCGGCGGCTTCCTGCACGATACCTTCGATCCGTACAAAATCATCATCGTTCATTGGCTGTCCGTCCACCGTAAACATTTCATTGATACGATATACCGCAGGCGTATTGAAACTGCCGCAGCGGATCCCGGCCTGCCCAAAAATCGAAGTCAGGAACATGCAGAGGGATCCTTTGCCGTTAGTGCCCGCCACATGAATACACTTCAGAAAGGACTGGGGATTGCCCAGCTCGTCCAGCAGCTTTTCGATTCCGTCCAGTCCGGGACGAATCCCTTCCGTCCTGATACGCTTTAAAAAATCACCCGGCCTTGCCTTCGTGAAAATCATCTTCTTTCTGTTTCCGCAGAAAAAGCCTGCGCTTCTCCTGTGTTGTCCTTCTATTTTACCAAAGCCCTGCGTGAAATGCAATAATCCCGCTGCGCTTTTTACGACGGAAACGCGGCGACGTTTGTTCCGGCATAAAAATAGGTCAGAATTTCCTGATAATTTTTTCCTTCTGCCGCCAGGGCTTTTGCCGCATTCTGACTCATGCCCAGTCCGTGTCCGCAGCCGCCGCCGATGATTTTACATGCCGTCAGCATTCCGTTTTCATAGGTTGGTTCCAGCCGGTAATACGAACTTGGGCATTTTTCATATCCGTGCAGTACGGAGCCGTCATTCCTGCTGATATCCGCATGTTTCGGGATGAATATATTCCGCACGTCTGCTTCTCTGGTCAGATCATATACCTGATTGCCGGACACCACCTGCAGATCACTGACGCTGCCGCCCGCCCGGCGCTGTTCCACGGACAGGGACTGTATGGAGGATACGTCAAAATCCAGACAGGAATTGATGTTTTCGATGATTTCATCCGCGCTTAAAGTATAGGACCAGCGATACCAGGGTTCTTCGTGTTCATAGGTATCTGTATTGTCCTGCAATTGGGCGGCAAATACTGCCTCATCCGTCAGGTCCAGAAATTCGTGGGCTTCGGAAATTTCTTTCGACTGATAGTAGTCGCAGGCTGCGCCATTCCAGATGGAAGGATCGGTGGAATATCCCCAGGATGTGGAATAATAGTAAGTGGAAATTAGGGTATCCTGATACTCCAGCACCATATCTGCCGTATCCTTTATCGCCCGGTCTGTGTTCTCGTTGCAGTTCTGATTATTGTAAACCTGATATCGGATACTGTCATCCAAATTGGCATGATACTCCGGATATGCCGGATTTAAAATATGCTGCATCGCAAAGGTTCGGGCACAGACCGCCTGAGCCTTTAAAGCCTCGTCCCCGTAATCCGAAGGCATTTCACTTGGCACCACAAAACGCAGATAGGTTTCCAGCGGCAGACAGTTGACAATGACATATCCGTTTTCTGTCCCATACAGATCTATGGAGCCAAAATAGGAAGGACAGCCCTGGGCACGGGCCAGAGAATCAATTTGCAGCTTTGCGTCCTCTTCTGTTTCAATATGTAAAACGCTTCCCGGCACACATTCGTTTCTGCTGAAGGCGCAGTTTTCCTTTTTCGGGACAATCTCGATTTCATTATCCCGCCGGATCCGGATCTTTTTTTCCGAAGACAAAATCACATTATCATGATAAATGCCGGAATAATCCGAGGTGGAAATCACCACGGAAATATAACGGCTGCCAAAACGCTCCTTTTCCGTGATCTTATCCTGATAATGCACAGACAGAAGCGAAATCAGAGAAATCAGTATAGAAAGCACTAACAAAAACAAGATTTTACCCGTCTTTTTCATACTTTAAAGCTCCCGTTCTTTTTGTCCAATATATGAGAGTGGCGGAAGCAAATATGCGTAAAACATGAAAAGCGGCCTGCATAATGCAGACCGCTTATGAAAACCCCGAAATGCCGTTTCCTACGATTTGACGCCTAGCCTAAGCCAGGTGGGTAACCGCAGATTGATCTTTTGTCTTCCGCTGCAAACGGCGGCCTGACATATCTCAATACATATAGGAATCCCGTCAAAAAAATGTAGGTTCAAAACAGTAGGATTGTCGAACATCCCAGGAATCATCTCTTGCGTATAGTTTACTCTAATCTATGCTTTAATACAATGGTATATACTGGATTCTTTTTGTAAATTTTTATTTTTTACCCGTATCATCCCGCATGTATCTCAGGCAGAGATTGAATTACAGCTGCGGGCCGGCTGCAACCAAGGCCTTGCCTGCGGCATTGCCTTCGTATTTCGCAAAGTTCTTGATGAATCTCTGCGCAAGATCCTTTGCCTTGGCATCCCATTCTGCGCCATCCGCATAGGTATCACGGGGATCCAGAATGTTGGTATCCACACCGGGAAGTTCTGTTGGAACCTCAAAATTGAAGTAGTCGATCTTCTTGGTGGGTGCCTTGTCGATGTCACCGTTTAAGATCGCATCGATGATGCCGCGGGTATCCTTGATGGAAATACGCTTGCCTGTGCCGTTCCAGCCGGTA
>CANRJG010000038.1 GCA_947630875.1 uncultured Lachnospiraceae bacterium | reverse complement strand
TAATAAAACCTCCAAACTGAGTAATTTTATCTTACATCAGTTTGGAGGTTTACACAATCTTTGGGATAGACCCGAAACTGCACCTTCCCAGTATCTCCTGAATTACTTTTCTGCTGTTCTGCAGCGTCGCGTCTGTGGCCTATTTTCAATGGCGCATTCGTGTGTTTTCCACGAGTTTTCGCAGAAGTTCTTCCGATTTTTTCCCGGGGGACAATTCCACGCCGGTCATAACGTCGATATAGTCCGGCTGAAATCGTTCGATGATGTCTGCGGCGTTTTGATAGGTGATTCCGCCACCGATCATCACCGGGTTTTTTGCGCTTTTTATCGCGCCGATAATATCTCCGCCCACGCCGGAATCGATACGGCTGCCGCCGGCGCTGGCATTGTCCGCATCGCGGCTGTCAAAGAGCGCTGCATACAGATCGGTTTCATCGATACGGCGCAGGATTTCAAGGGGGTCTGCGGTACCAAACATTTTCTTCCGCGCCGCTGCGCCGTTGGGAATGCTGCGGATCGCGCGTATGTTCATTTTTTTTAGTTCGGACGCAGTCTCTGCCGACTCCTGCAGGGTTTCCTTGTGGTGGATCTGGATATAGTCCGGATGAAGAGCGTCGGCGACAGCGAGGATCTTTTTCTTTCCGCCGCCGGTGACGACGGCCATTTCGCCGCTGTGCCGTGCCGCGTCGATCAGAGGACGTGCCTTTTCCAGCGTCATGTTCCAGGGAACATCTTCCGGGTATTCCACGACGAAGCCGCGGATATCGACGGCATATTTGTCAAAGAGGGCGATGCCTTCTGTATCGGTAAGCCCGCAGACTTTCAGTCCGGTTTTTGCCGTAAGTGCGCGATACATTTGGACGGGATCAGGGGCCTGAAGAATCGCCGTTCCCACAAGGACAGCGCCCGCGCCTGCCGAAACCGCCTGCCGTACCTCGTCTCCGTTTCGTATGGAACTCTCGCTAATGACAAAACTCCCTGCGGGGGCTTTGGAAATGAGTCCTGCAGTGCGGGAGACGTCTCCGTTGTCCCGCTCAAGGCGGAGGATATCGCGGTTGTTGATACCCACAAGTTCTGTGCCGAGCTCTGCTGCCCAGGCCAGTTCTTCGGCGGTATGCGTCTCCACAAAAGGTGTGAGCCCGTATTTTAATGCTTCATGGTAGAGCTTGTGCAGACGTTCGCGTCCGAGGGTGGAATACATCAGGAGGATGGCGCTTGCCCCGGCGTTGATCGTCTCGCGCAGGTCTTTCGGTTCGGTTACGAAATCTTTGCGGAGTACAGGCACGTCGACTGCGGCGCATATCCTGTGCAGCAGTTCCATAGAACCGTGAAACTCTTTTTCTTCCGTGACCACAGAAAGGACGGGTGCGCCGCCCGAAACCAGTGCCCGCGCCAGCGCGACAGGGTCGCGTCCGCGCAGGAGGTCTCCTTCCTTGGGGGAAAAGCACTTGATATCCGGTATGACGAGATTCGTTTTCCCGCCGGCATGCTGCCGGAGAGCTTCAAAAAAATTCATGGGATTACTCCGTGATTTCATTGGAACGCTGAATGAGCTGCTGCAGCTTTTCAAGCGCTTTGCCGCTGTCGATGATTTCCGCTACTTTCCTGATGCCGTCGGCAAAATTTTCTGCCTTGTCGCCAACCACCAGTGCTCCCGCCGCGTTGATGAGTACGGCGTCCCGCTGGGGACCGGTGATGCTTCCGTCAAATACGCCCAGAATGGTTTTTGCATTTTCTTCAGGCGTGCCGGTCTTGATGTCCTCCAGCGTGCAGCGCTTGAGTCCGAAGTCCTCCGGAGCGATGGTATAGGAGTTGAATTCTCCGTCTTTCAGTTCGATGATCTTCGTTTTGCCGAGCAGGGATATCTCATCCAGTCCGTCTTCGCCATGAACAAACATGGCGCGGGTATAGCCGATTTCGCGGGCAACATAGGATACCTGTTCGAGAAGCTCCGGCTTATATACGCCAAGCAGGTGCCGCGGCGCAAATGCCGGATTGATCAAAGGACCAATGATGGTATAAAAAATGGTTTTGATGCCCAGCGCCGATTCGGGTGCCAGCACCTTGCCCATGACAGGGTGAAAGAGCGGCGCATATATGAAGGCGATGCCGATTTCCTCAATGAGCCTTGATGCCTGATCCGGCGTGAGGTTAATATTCACACCCAATGCTTCCATGACGTCAGCGCTGCCGGAGAGGCTGGATATGGAACGGCTGCCGTGCTTTGCAATGGGAATGCCCGCGGCTGCAGCGACAATCGCGGTAGCGGTGGAAATATTGTAAGTGCTGAGTCCGCCGCCGGTGCCGCAGGTATCCATCATCTCTGCCGAAATCTTCGGAGAGAGGGGAATGCAGTTTTTGCGCATGGCCTTTGCAATATAGGCGATCTCATCAAGGGTGGTTCCTTTCATGACGAGTGCAACGAGAAAGCCGGAGATCTGCCCCTCGGTGAGCTTATCTGCGTTAATGTCTGAGATGATTTCGAAAACTTCCTCTTCGGTCATGTTTTCGCGGTTTGTCAGTTTTTGAAGAATGTCTTTGTACATAGCGTTTGCTCCTTTCGTTTTTCTGAATAATATTTGCAGAGGGGAAAGGGCGGAATATAAAACGACCCTGCCCCAAATGCTGGGACAGGGTCGGAAAAATCCTGCGGTACCACCCGGCTTGACGTATCATACGCCCACTCACGCATACTGACATATGCCGGCCTTTGATCACGGAGAGCCGCTCCGTCTCACATACTCCGGGTTACCCCGTTTCCGTTCGCCCTCAGAAGTCCATTCGTCCTTATGCTTTCTGCTGCGATCACAGCACCCGCAGCTCTCTGAAAGAAAGGAAATAAGGCTACTCACTCTTCCTCAATGGTTTAGGAAAGTTTAGCATATCGGGGGTATGACTGTCAATCTTTTTTGGAATGCAGAAATGAGAATATTTCTGTGAAATCCCCGGAAGAGTTGCTATTTTGCGGCATTTCCGGTATACTGTATTGTATTCAGGGGAGTTGGAAAAATGAGGGAAAAATTTGCAGTCATTATCCTGCTTGCCGCAGCTGCGGTACTGTGCTGTACGGCTTGCGGCAAAAAGAAACAGCTGGATGCAGACCTTTCTGCCCATGAGGCAATACCACTGTGGGAGAAAGAGGCACTTCCGTTTTCGGATGTTTCAGATGTGGTGCCGGAACTGCTGCCTTATCTGGCCGACACATCGGATCCGGCGGCTTGTATGATCGTCTGTCCCGGCGGCGCATATGCCGATCTGGGAGAACAGGAAGCTTATGCGCTGGACAATGAGGGAATTCAGCCGGCGCAGGCATTGAATGAAAAGAACATCAGTGCATTTGTGCTCAAATATCGGAAAGCGCCTGCCGATCACAATGCGATTATGGAAGATATTCTGCGGGCGATCCGTGTTGTGCGTTATTATGCCGAAGCGCTGCACATTGATCCGGAACGTGTGGGCGTGATGGGATTTTCCGCAGGCGGGCATCTGGCGCTGATGGCGATGGAACATTTTGATATGAAGACCAGCCACACGGATGACGTGGATGATGAATCGGCCAAACCGACATTGGGCGTACTCTGTTATCCCGTGGTATCGCTGGAAGAAGGTATGACCCATGAAACCACCCGGAGCAACTTTCTGGGTGCGGATGAAAACGATCCGGAAATGGTGTCTTTTTATTCCGGAGAGCAGGGCACCAGAGCGGATATGCCGCCGTTTTTTGTATGGCACTGCAAAACGGACCGCGCCGCGCCGGTGGAAGGGACGCTTGCCCTGACGAAAAGCGCTGAGGAAAAAGGCGTGGAAGTACGGCAGCAGATTTACGACTCCGGCAGTCACGGCGCCGGTATGGCCAAGAATATGGAGACCCTGTCGGGCTGGTTCGACGAATGTGTGTCGTGGCTGAAAGAACGAAATTTCTGTAAATGAAAAGGATAATTTCCCTATAGCTTAAAATTGAAAGGATTATAAGTCATGAAAAAAATAATTATAGTTCTTGTAGTCGCCCTGTTATTTGCATTTGCATCCCAAAAAGCTTATGTAGTTACGGAGTGGGAAGAGAATAACGGTACATTTGAAACGCCGATTTCTATCAAAACGCCGGTATACTTAAAAGACGCTCCTGTAAAAATATACTGTACCTTTGATGATAAGGGGCAGGCGCTGAAAGAGATCCGGAGAAGATGCAGTAATGTTTTAAATGTTATTGCGGAGGAATGTCATATAAGAAGTACAATCAATGACAGAAACTGGCAGGAATATGAAGTCGGTCTGGCTGAGCATTTCGGAAGGCCTGTAACGCAGGACGAATTTTACGAGGAAGCGAATCTTTTGGATACTTTTTTTGATATCTATGAAAATTATGATGATAATAAGCAACAGATAAAGGATTATATAAACGAAAAAATTTTCGGGTGATTCAGAAAGAAAAGGAAGTTTTACGGGGGCTGGGACTTCTGTTCAGAATCAATATGTGTAGGAATTTCACCTTATGTTTAAAACCGGGCGCTGATCTGGAATAATCAGCGCCCGTTCTGTATTTTACTTCAGATATTTTGTAAAGAAGCACTCCAGCTTATCAAATGGAATGGCATCCTTTCCGCCGCCGTCATACAGATCGGTGTGAACGGCATCCGGAATGATCAGCAGTTCTTTGTTGTCCGTGTACTTGCTGTCCTTTGTCATAGCTGCGTATGCGTCCTTCGAAAAGTAGCAGGAATGCGCCTTTTCCCCGTGCATGATCAGCACGGCGCTTCTAATCTCATTGCTGTACTTCAGGATGGGCTGATTCAGAAAAGATTCGCAACCAATCACGTTCCAGCCGCCGTTGGAATTGAGGCTGCGGGGATGATAGCCCCGTTCGGTCTTGTAGTAATCATAATAATCTTTTACGAAAAACGGCGCATCCTCCGGTAATGGATCCACAACACCGCCGCCGAGGGTATATGCTCCCGCTTTTAAATCCGCAAGCCGCTGCGCGCACATAGCCGCCTTTTTCTGGTACCGGGCTTCCTCGCTGTCCTCACTGTCAAAATAGCCGTTGGCATTGACTCTCGTCATATCGTACATGGTGGAGGCTGCGGTCGCTTTGATTCTTGTATCCAGTGCCGCCGTATTCAGCGCCATACCGCCCCAGCCGCAGATACCGATGATACCGATGCGGTCGGGGTCGGCCTTCTCGTGCAGCGACAGGAAATCCACCGCCGCCATAAAATCCTCGGTATTGATGTCGGGCGACGCCATATAACGGACATTGCCGCCGCTTTCACCGGTAAACGAAGGGTCAAAGGCAATCGTCAAAAATCCACGCTCCGCCATGGTCTGGGCATACAGTCCTGCCGCCTGTTCCTTGACCGCTCCGAAGGGGCCGCAAACGGCAATGGCCGGAAGTTTGCCTTTCTTGTCTTTCGGCGCATACAAATCTGCCGCAAGCGTGATACCGTAACGGTTCACAAAGGTCACCTTGCTGTGATCGATTTTTTCGCTTTTTGGAAAGGTTTTATCCCATTCCGTCGTCAGTTTCAGTTCTTCTTTTTTCATGGTACCCTTACCGTCCTTTCTGCGTCCGACTTTTTTACTGTTTACAGTATAGCATATTGACATTTTCTGTGCTAATAGTCATAATGAATATTATGGTATTCTTTATTGGAATATCATAATCATGAACGGAGAATACCTATATGGAAATTCGTACTTTAAAATATTTCCTTGCCATTGCAAGAGAAGAAAACATGACCAGGGCCGCAGAGCTCCTGCACGTTACGCAGCCCACGCTTTCCAAGACGATGCGGGCATTGGAGGAGGAACTGGGGAAAAAGCTGTTTACACGACACAGCTTCAGCATTTCGCTGACCGAGGAAGGCATCCTTCTTAAGAAACGGGCAGAGGATTTGGTTTCGATGGCAGATAAAATCATTGGCGAATTTGTTTCACTGGACGATATTACCGGCGGAGATATTTATTTTGGACTGGCGGAGTCATATCAAATTCGTTACCTTGCGCAGGAGATCAAGCGTTTCAAAAAGATTTACCCCGGACTGCGTTATCATATCAGCAGTGGGGATACGGAACAGGTCACGGAAAAGCTGGACAAGGGGGTTCTTGACTTTGCTGTGCTTGCGGAGGAACCGGATACGGCGAAATATGATTATCTTTGTTTTCCTGATGCGGATGTATGGGGGCTTGTGATGCTGCGTGATTGTGCGCTTGCAAAAAAGAAAAGCATTTGCGTCGACGACCTTGTGGGATTGCCCTTGTTTTGCTCCCAACAGGGCTGGGAAAAGGATATCTCACATTGGTGTGGGAAACGCATCGATGAATTACATCTGGAAGGTTCATTTCGCCTCTCATATAACGGGTCTCTTTTTGTACAGGAGGGACTGGGGTATCTTTTGACATTTGACCACCTGATTGACACAAGCCCCACAAGCGGTCTTGCGTTTCGCCCATTAGCACCTTTACTGAAGGCAAATATGTATCTGATCTGGAAAAAACATCAGGTTTTTACGCCGATTGCGGAGAAATTTTTAGATGAGGCGAAGAAATATTTTATACATGTCGAAAATGATGCAATTTTGACGAAACAGATACTCCAAAATAATGCAAAAATATGAAGATGGACGGTCCAAAATGATGCTTATCGATTTGTGGATCATAATTCTAAGTGTTCTGTTTTTTTCGAGGCCACTTTTTTCACAAAACCGCCAACCGTTTTCCATTTTCCGTCACTGATATTGCAGACAATAAAGGAAGTGTGCAGCATTTCCGCTATACTGTACTGAAAGGATAAAAGACTATGCCGCAACATGCGTTTATTACAAAACAGGTAATCGATAAAGGTTGGTCACAAGATAAAAAATACTGTGTTACTGACGAACAGGGAAATAAATTCTTACTTCGCGTATCTCCGATGGAACAGTATGACAGAAAGAAAAGAGAATATGAACTTATGCGTCAGGTGGCAGCGCTCGGGGTCCCTATGTGCAGACCCGTAGAGTTCGGCACATCTGATGAAGGCGTTTATTCTGTTCAAACCTGGATAGACGGCGTTGATGCAGAAGAAAATGTACATCATTTCACAAGCGAAGAACAGTATTCTTATGGTTTTGAAGCGGGAAAAATATTAAAGAAAATTCATAAAATTCCCGCTCCGAAAGAAATGGAAGATTGGGAAATCTATTTTAATCGTAAAGCAGACCGCAAAATCAAGAAGTATGAAGAATGTCCCATCAAGTACGAAAATGGACAAGCTTTCATTGATTATATTAACGCGCACAGGTATTTACTCAGCGGTCGCCCGCGAACCTATCAGCATGGAGATTACCATATTGGCAATATGATGATCGGAAATGATAAGCAGCTTTATATCATTGATTTTAATAGACATGACTTCGGAGATCCTTGGGAAGAATTTAACCGCATTGTGTGGTGCGCGCAGGAGGCTCCTTTGTTTGCAACCGGAATGGTAAACGGATACTTCGATAATGAGGTGCCTGTTCAGTTTTGGAAACTGCTCGCGCTTTATATCAGCAGTAATACGCTATCTTCTGTGCCCTGGGCAATTCCTTTTGGACAGAGCCAGGTACAGGTAATGGTAGATCAAGCCAAAGATGTACTAAACTGGTATGAAAATATGACGAGAACCATTCCAAGCTGGTATAAAGGAGTTATCTGGAGGTATGCATAGTATAACAAAGTCCAACTTATCAACAGAAACCATCAGACATCTGGTGGAATTGCATTTTCCGAAAGAACAGGTGTTTTCTATCGTTGAATTTTCCGAAGGAATGTGCAACGGTGCATGGAAGATTACCGGCACCGGCAGCCTGCAAAAGGACGTAGTGCTGAAAGCCGGACCGTCGGATCAGGTACAGATGCTTACCTATGAAAAGGACAAGCTGCGCACGGAGATTCTTGTATATCAGCTTCTTTCGAATAGGGAGATTCCTATACCGCGGCTTTTGGCCAGTGACACGTCAAGGAGGGAAGTGCCCTGTGATTATTTTTTCATGGATTGGGTGCCGGGCGCCACATGGCTGTCCTGTTTATATCAGATCCCCGCAGAGAACAGACCGGAGCTGATGCGGCAGTTGGGCCGGTGTTTTGGTGCGATCCATTCTGTAGAAGGAGGCTGGTTCGGTTATATCAAAGAGGACACTCGTTTTCAGTTTGATACCTGGGGCGCGGCTTTTACGGCAATGATGACAGATATTTTGAATGATGGCAGGAAACACGGATGCCTGCTGCCTTATGAAAAAATAGAGCGGGTATTGACCATGCACCAAGATCGGCTGAATGTAGTAAAAACGCCAAGACTGGTAGATTTCGATCTGTGGGCGGGAAATGTATTTCTCAATGCGCCGGACTGTACAGATATTACCGGAGTGATTGATTTTGAACAATGCTTTTTTGGCGATCCTCTTGCGGATTTTACTGCGGCAGTGCATTTGCTGGAGAATGTGGAATCGGAACAGGAATTTCTGGAAGGATATGCGCAGATTCGGGGTTCGTTACATTTTTCAGAAGACGACCGGATCCGCATGGATCTGTACCGTTTATACATGCAGATCATTTTATTTGTGGAGGCATACCGATTTGACGAAGCCTATGCAGAGAATGTGAGGAGAAGATCCGGCAGGAAGATGGAAGTGCTGCAGGAGAAACTGACTGCATCTTCTTAATTGTCATCAAATGTTTGCATTTGATGACAATATTGGGTATAATAATACTCGATACAAAAACTGGAGGAGGTTATCATTATGGCGAATACATTAGTACAGTTTCGTACTGACGAAACATCAAGAATAAAAGCAATTCAGATTTGTGAGCAGCTTGGCATTGATCTGCAGACCTATATGCGTATGTGTATTTCGCGCCTGATTTCCGAGAATGGCATTCCCTTTAGCATGAAAGTTCAAGACTTGCCGAAGAACAAAGGCATTCTTGCGCTGCGGGAAATGGGAAGGATCTCTGCTGAAAAAGGCAATTCCGAAATGACGCTCGATGAGATCAATGCTGAAATCGCCGAAGCACGCAAAGACAGTGAAGCGAAGAATGGCGTGGGTGCGATATGAAGTTTTACGCTGTAATTGACACGAATGTTCTCGTGTCTGCCGCTATGAAACCGGAATCCGTTCCAGGTCAGGTCTTGGAGTTGGTCTTGGACAGTGTGATCGTTCCAATTCTTAATCAAAAGATCATCGAAGAATACCATGACGTATTGCTGCGCCCGAAGTTTGACTTTCCTGAGCAAATTGTCAAAGACATTCTGAACGAGATTGACAGCCGCGGTATCTATATTAACGCGGAACACATGGATATCGATCTGCCCGATCTGAAAGATCTTGTGTTTTACGAAGTTGTGATGGAAGAACGCAAGGAAGAAGATGCCTATCTGGTGACCGGCAATATCAAACATTTCCCTGAGAAGCCGTTCATTGTAACACCGAGACAAATGATTGACATTATTCTGAAATCCATCGATCAGGCTTAATTACAATTCAATACCAATGGACACTCCCGCTTTCTTTTCGAAGGCGGGAGTAGTGTTTGTGAAATTTTGTGTTGGATCATAACAGTAAATTTTGATAAAAACCACCCAATCAAACTCCATTTTGCGACACTTTATCAGTGAAAGGCAGGTGGGAATGATGAAGCCGGATATAATAGAAGATTATATTGAAAAGGTGTATGGGTATGCTGTGAATCACACGTATTCCCGGGATGAAGCGGACGAGCTTTCTCAGGAAATATTGCTTACGGTGATCCGCCAGCTGCCAAAGCTCAGGGATGAAAGTAAATTTGAACCGTGGTTATGGGGAATTGCGCATAACACAACAAAAGCCTTCAGTCGGTCCAGAGGGAAGGAAAATGCGCTGTATTCTTATGATGTGCTGAAAGATATGCCTTATGAGGAACCGGATGAAAGCAAAAACGAAGAAATTTATGATTTCCTGCGCACCAAAATAGCAATGTTGTCTGAGATTTACCGCGACATCATCATTCTTTACTATTACGACGGCCTTTCGGTAAAAGAGATCTCCGAAAAGCTGAATGTTCCGGAAGGAACGGTCACATGGCGGCTTTCGGCGGGTCGAAAAAAGTTGAAAAAGGAGTTTGATGATATGAACGAAACAGCACTGCGTCCTGTTCGGATGAGGCTAAACATCACCGGATGTGGAGATTATGACGGGAAAAAGCGGCCGTTTCCTACGGTTTACATTGACGATGCATTGTCGCAGAATATTTTATACTATGCGTATGAAAAACCGCGCACGATAGAAGAACTGGCTAAGCTGTGCGGCGTGCCCGCATACTACATTGAAGATAAAATCAGCCGTCTTTTACAATATGAGGCAATGGCTGAAGCGGGGAAAGGAAAATATCAGACGGATTTTGTCATCCTGTCGGATACATACGCCATTTACTGTGAAGAAAATGCTGAAAAAACATTGATGCCTGTGATGGAGGAACTCATAGCGGCTTTGAAAGAAATTTCCGGGCAGGCCATGAAGCTGGATTTTTACAAAGCAGGGAAGAACGAAAGGGATCTGTTTTATTTGTTTGGAGCGCTGGCCTTTTCCTATGCCAGTGAAAAATACTGCGCCTTGCCGTACCCTTGGTTCAAAAAAAGATTTGATGGAAATGAATGGTCATATATTGGAAATATGGAAACCGGAAGACATAAAAGAGTGGGGATCGGTGTGCAGCACAGCGCCAATCTGGGCAGCCGCGGCTGCTGTTCTCATAAAGTGTTTAACTTCATCCCCGGCACTGCAACCCGTCAGATGATGTATGCGGATTATATCAATGTGTGCCAGGATATTCTGTTTGACGGGAAAACCGACGACATCGATGCCCTTGCGTATGCGATCAGCGACGGATATATCATCAAACGGGAGGATGGCAGCTTTTTTGTTACAATCCCGGCATTTCCAATAGACCAGATGGAGCGCTTTTATGAAATTGTAGAAACCATCCTGATTCCGCATATTGAAAAATATGCGGAACGGGTATATCAGTTTGCTGATGGGTACAAACGCCTGTTTCCGAAGCATCTGCAGGAGGATGCAGACCGGATGTGCCAGCAGCTGTTTGTCGGGATGTATTCCGTTATTGTTGCATACGCCCAAAGAACCGGGCAGATAGATATGCCGTCAGAGCATTGCTGGTGCGATGTGATTTATCAATTTCGGGAGTTTGACGGAGTGTAGTTTTATTCTTGCGCCTGCGGCACTTCTGCGCCGCGGGCGCGCAGATAAATATCAATATCCCGGTTGATATAGTTGTAACCGGTGGTATGCAGGACATCGTAAAATTCCCGGATATAATCAAAAACGCCGTAGCGTGTAAATATTTCGGCGGTTTTAGCTCCGCTCAGATGTCGATACTGCTTATAATTTTCCAAACAAAATACGATAAATGTTGCTTCTTTACTCATGGGGTATTCTACTCATATAATTAATAGAATACCACACAATTATTAAAAATCAATGCCGGTGTGTGATAATTCAAAAAAAGTGTTCTCGTTTTTTCGAGGACACTTTTTTTGCAAAAACAGCCAACCTTTTTTCATTTTCCGACACTGATATTGCAGACAGAAAAGAGGTGTGCAGCATGAAGAAAGACAGTAAGAATCAGAAAATATCCTTCAGACGGATCATCAGCAACAATATTTTTATGCTGCGGCAGATTCAGCAGGCTGCGCCTTTTTTGATTGCTGCCCTGCTGGTGACAGAAGTCTTCAACCGGCTGGGATGGGTCTTTTCCGATACATATCTGATGCGCTATTTATTAAACGGGGTAGAAGAAGGAAAGAACTTCCGGCAGCTGGCGCCGGTACTTTTGTATATGCTGGTGGGCATGGTGGTCTCGGGACTGGCTTTTTACGGGTATGAATTATACAGCAGGATTCGGAAAACGGATGTGGAACGGCACCTTCATCTGCTGGTGTATCAAAAGGCAGCTGCGGTGGAACTGGGCTGTTATGAAAATCCTGCATTTTATAACCGGTTTGTCAAAGCCATTGAAGAATGTAAAAAACGGGCGGAGACCTTTGAAGATACCCTGCGGCAGTTGGAAGGGCAGACGATTTCCTTGATTGGAAATTTTGCCATGATCCTGGCCATCGATCCGGTGACGCTGCCCTTTGTACTGCTGCCGCTGTTGGGAGTGCCGCTGACGGCAAAGAAGAACCGGATCCGTTATACGCAGAAAATGAAACAGAAGGAAGAACAGCGTGTGGAGGAGTATTCCCGCAGAACTTTTTATCTGGCGGAGTACGCGAAGGAACTGCGGCTGCTGCCGGCGCCGCTGTTTCTGCTGCGCCGTTTCCGACAGTCCGGGGAACGAATCATTGCCGTGATCCAAAAGTACGGGTTTTCACTGGCCGCGCTGGAGTATCTGGAAGATATTCTTGCGGAAGTCTGCATGACCTTAGGCATCACGGCCTATGCGGTCTGGCAGACCCTTGGCACCGGACATATGGGGTATGGCGACTGTATGGTCATTATCAATTCTGTCAGTATCGTGGGATATATGCTGCGGAATTATGCGAGGCATTTTCTGGCCTTTCAGGAGAATGCCCTATATATCGAAAATCTGCGGGAATTTTTGGCCTATACGCCACAGATCACAGGCGGTGAAACGCCGGTGCCCCAAACCGGAGATCTGGTGCTGGAGGATGTTTCATTTCGCTATGAAGGTGCCGCCGAGGATACGCTGCGCCATGTCAATATGCGTTTCGGTGCCAATGAGCGGGTGGCGATCGTAGGGCATAACGGAGCCGGAAAGACCACGCTGGTTAAACTGCTGCTGCGTTTGTATGATCCTGTCGGAACGATTCGCTATGGCGGCGTGGACATTCGGAACTTTCCGCTTTCAGCCTACCGGGATCTGTTTTCCTCTGTGATGCAGGATTATAAGATTTTTGCGCTGCCTGCCTCGGAAAATGTATTGCGCCGTTCTGCGAAGGAAGGAGATGCGCAAATCGTTTCACGGGCGCTGGAACTGGCAGGTCTAAAAGACAAGTTTGATGCGTATGAAAATGGTACGGACACTATTATGACCCGGGAATTTGATCCGAACGGCGCGCTGTTTTCCGGCGGCGAACAGCAGAAACTGGCAATTTCCCATGTCTATGCGAAAGAAAATCGCTTCGTGATCTTAGACGAGCCTTCCAGCGCACTGGATCCAATCGCGGAGCATGATATGTACGAGCGGATGTTCGACGCCTGTCAGCATTGCGGCATGATTTTTATTTCCCATCGCCTGTCGTCCGCGGTCATGGCGGATCGCATCTATCTGATGGAAAACGGGACGGTGGCGGAAAGCGGCACCCACGCTTCGCTGATGGCGCAAAACGGGAAATATGCCGATCTGTTTCGCAAACAGGCCAATACATATTATACGGAGGAAGCAGTGTGAAAACGAAAGAAAAGATCCATGTCCTTCACAACAATTTCTGGATGTTGCGGAAGATCTGGCATTATACGCCCGACTACGTGATCTGGATGCTGGTCAAAGGCCTTGTTGTGGGAATCCACAATTCCATTGACATTCTGTATACCAATTGGCTGTTTAACGCCATTGGCAAAAAAGCACCCTTGTCTTCCGCGCTGCGCCCGGTAGCGGCGTATGCCATATACCTGTTCATATACACCCTGTTTTATTTATGGTACCAGCAGATTTACAATCCCAAGGTGCGGGAGCGGCTGCATATTGCCATGCACAGTGAATTATTTCAGCAGGCGGTGCGCATCGATCTGGAAAAATATGACGATCCGGACTTCTACAATGATTTTGTCTGGTCCATGGAGCAGTCTTTGGAACATGCCGCCGGCCTGATGGAGGATACCGGTATGCTGATCAGCCGGATCGTCGCTTCGATTACGCTGACCGGCGTATTGCTGCAGATCAACGTCTGGATCGCGATCACGGTATTGGGCAGCGCTGTGGCGGTGATCCTGTTATCTTTTCTTCAAAATCGCTGGAAGCTGAAGTTTCAGAACGCCATAAATCCCATTGAAAGAAAGAGCAAATATATCCGTCGTGTCTTTATGCTGCCGGACTTTGCAAAAGAACTGCGCACCAGCGCCGTGACGGAAAATCTGTTCAGCGCTTATCAGGAGACGATGAAAGAAAAGCGAAAGACCAATCTGCGGTACGGCAGGAAGGTGGTACTGCTGGAATGGGGGATCAACTCCATACAGGTGTTGGGCGATGGAGGATTGATGCTTTTGACGCTGTATCTGCTGCTGGTGCGAAAATCGCTGGGACTGGGCGCTTTTGCTATTTCTGTCAATGCCGGAGCGCGCATGCAGTGGGTGTTGTCTGAGCTGATCAGACGGCTGATGAAATACCATGAACACGGTATTTTTATCGAGAAGATCATTCGTTTTTTAAACTGCGAGCCGAAGATTACGGACGGAAGCCTGGAGGCGGAGCCGTTTGAAACGCTGGAAGTAAAAAATGTCAGCTTTGCATATCCTTCCGGTACAAAGGAAGGAAAAGCATCCGAAAAAAAGGCGTTGAAGGAGGTCAACTTCACTATCCGGCGCGGAGAGAAGATTGCCATTGTCGGCTATAACGGCGCGGGAAAGACGACGCTGACCAAGCTGATTATGCGGCTGTATGATCCCGACAGCGGAGAGATATGTTATAACGGAAGAAGCCTGAAGGAATATACGCTGGACAGTCTGCGCAGCCGTATGGCAAGTGTTTTTCAGGATTACCGGATCTTTGCCGCCAGTATCGCCGAAAATGTAGTCGGCGGGGATTTTGATCAGGAACAGGCAGAAGCGGTGGAGGCGGCGCTGGAAAAAAGCACCTTTGCGGACAAGCTGAAAACGCTGCCGAAAGGC
Organism: uncultured Lachnospiraceae bacterium; assembly: GCA_947630875.1. Lineage (GTDB taxonomy): Bacteria > Bacillota > Clostridia > Lachnospirales > Lachnospiraceae > CANRIM01. The sequence goes on along the minus strand of CANRJG010000038.1, from coordinate 3,637 downwards.
ATCGATACGCAGCTGACCCGGGAGTTTGATGCAGAGGGAACCCAGCTGTCCGGTGGAGAGCAGCAAAAGATCGCCATTGCCCGGGCGTTTTACAGAAATGCGGAGCTAATTATATTGGACGAGCCTTCCAGTGCACTGGATCCCGATGGAGAGTATGCCTTGAATCAGGCGATTGCTTCCTATGCAGAGGACCGCACGGTGATTTTCATTTCCCATCGGCTGTCTTCCACCCGGCTGGCAGACCGCATTTACATGTTTGCGGACGGCGTGCTGGCGGAATGCGGAACCCATGAAGAATTGATGCAGGCCAATGGAAAATATGCGTACATGTTCCGGCTGCAGGCGGAAAAATATGCGAAGACCAGCAGCTGAGACCAGGCGGCGAGGGTAAAAAGACAGAAAATAACAGGAATTAGATAGAAGATTGCAAAATTAATTTAAAGTCGCAATATTTACAGTATAAAAACTCAAAAATGAATAATAAAATTACACATATAGTTTATACTTTCACGAATATGCGAGCTATGCTATAATCATGGTATAGGAAGTAATCGTGTAACAAGGTGGTAGCCTCCCAAACTTGAACAAGATGGGAGGTAGTGCAGATGGATACATACGAAATTTTAACTTTGTTAATTCTTTTTGGTACGTTTCTGGTTGCACTGCTTGCCTACGTAGATAGGAATAACAAGCGAAAATAAATAAGCCTACCTTGTACTTGGCCGTGCAGGTAGGCTTAAAACTTACCTTGGGAGGCTAACCACTTTGTGGGCGGTTACTTCCTTTGTGTCTATTATATTAGCATATCTGGAACTTGTGTGCAAGTGTTTTTAATATATAAAATTCAAAGTAATAAATATAAAAAGAATATGCACTTTCTATAATATTAATTAAATAGAAAAGAAGGCGTCTGCGCGGTTGAAAGCAGGGAATGTTGTTTGATATACTCAAGAAAAAATCATAATTTTGTGGAGGCATACAATGAAACGAGAACTGGGAATTGGACGCTGCGGACTGGCATGCTGTTTATGCAGTGAGAATGAACATTGCAGTGGATGCAATTCGGGAGAATGTCCGGACAAGGACTGGTGCGAAAACAGAAAATGTTCTATTGAGAAGAATTATACACATTGCCATAAATGTAAAGCTGAATGCAGAAAAGGCTTACTGTCCAAAATCAAGCCCTATGGGTTTACCTTGTTCATCAAAAGATACGGAGAAAAAGAACTTTTAGACTGCCTTGGACGGAATGAAAAGGCAGGTGTTGTTTATCATCGGGAAGGAATTTATGGCGATTATGATGACTTTCATGATGTTGAGGAACTAATTGAATTTATCAAAACAGGGAAAAAATGAAATCGATGATTATTTTAATGCATCATGGCGCCGACGACGATGACCGTCTGGGCGGCTGGAGCGATGCGAAACTTTCAGAGGTTGGAATAGAGCAAGTCAGACGCGCAAGCGAACAAATTACGCAGTTTCATATCTGTCATATTTTTTCAAGTGATCTGCCCAGAGCAAGGGAAAGCCGTGAGGCGATCCAGCCGCTGATCCGGCAGGGTTTGTCTGAAAGCGAGATCAATGAAAATATTAAAACGATTTTATACGGTGATGGGAAAGAAATCTGGTAAAATTTTTGAGTAAAGGAATTTGTATCAAAATAAGCAGGAACAAAGCTTGCAGGAGTCGATATTATATGGAAAAAGAAAGTTTGGAATTAAAAAACAGAAGAATTAAGAACGCGGTGGAAACATTATGTGAGGATTGGGGCAGACGTGATCTTTTCAGTGGCGTATGTTTGGTAAAATGCAAGGGACATACAGTATTTTCTGGGGCGTATGGTTTCGCAAACCGGGCATTTAAAATATCTAATAAGATCGACACGAAATTTGATACGGCATCGATAACGAAAGTGTTTACAGCAGCGGCTGTTCTGCAGTTGATACAGGAGAAAAAACTGAAATTGTCAGATTACATAACGCAAATTATCAATCTGGAAGGAACGGAAATTTCTCCGAAAGTTACCATCGAGCAGTTATTAAACCATACATCCGGGATTCATGATGATGCGGAAGAGGAAGCGGGAGAACAATATTCCGAACTTTTTATCGAATCGCCTAATTATGCAATAAAGGAATGCAGGGATTTTTTGAAAAATTTTGCATATAAGAAGCCTAATTTTGAACCGGGTTCGGCTGTCCGGTATTGTAATTGTTCCTTTGTTTTGCTGGGACTTGCAATAGAAAAAATCACAGGTAAAAATTATCGGAATTATGTGACGGAAAATGTGTTTCAGAAAGCAGGAATGAGAAATACTGCTTTTTTATCAATGGATTCTGTCAATGAAAATACGGCTGAAGGTTATCTTAATTTGTACGGTGAAGATGGAAAGATAATCGGATATAAGAAAAATATTTACTGTTTTCCCCCTTTGGGAACACCGGACGGAGGGGCATATACAACAGCCGAAGATATGAATTTATTTCTGACCGCGATACAAAAGAATATCCTGTTGGATGATGTTCATGCAAACCTGCTTCTTACGGCGCACTGCCCATATATACGGGAAAAGGAATGGTGGGGAATTCCCGGATTATATGAACGAAACGGTTATGCGTTTGAGTTTCTTTTCCTGCCGAATAGCAAAGAGCCTTTCTGTATCTATAAGGATGGGCAGAATGATGGCGTTGCCGCCAGATTCAGCTATTATCCGAAAGAGGACATAACAGTGACGATTTTGTCTAATCAGGATTGTGATGTGTGGGATATGACCAGGCAGATACAGGCGGAGATATATGATACATTTTACAGGAGAAGATGAAGAAAACACAATTTCAAGGCATGATGGAATATGATTGGGCGCGACACGTTGGAATTTGCGGTGGACGAAAGAACAAAGCGGCAAATCATGCGTCTTTTGAATACCAGTATGAAATGGTACTGTAAAGTTATCCGGAATCAGTCTGTTGCGGGGTGCGGCGAATGATCATTTTTGTTCGTGAGATAGCCCCATCCTCCTTATGAATAATAAAATACTCGAGAAATTTTTGCAAAACATCTTGCAAAGCAGATACAATCTGATTATAATAATTATTAGATTAGATTAGATTAGGAGGCAGAAAGGCGTCAATGCTTATTGAGGGCAAAACGGTTGAGCTTAAGCGAGAGTATGTAGACGATATCAAAAAAACGGCTGCGGCCTTCGCAAACTGTGACGGAGGCACGGTCTATATTGGAATAGATGACGACGGTTCGGTTTGCGGGGTGCCTGATGCGGATGCTGCGATGCTTCGCGTGACCAACGCCCTGCGCGATGCCATAAGGCCTGATATGATGATGTTTGTGGATTGTCGTTACATCGATATGGACGGCAAGGCGGTGGTCACAGTTTCCATACAGCGCGGCACAGCAAGGCCATATTACCTCCGGGACAAGGGCATCCGACCTGAGGGGGTCTATGTGCGTCAGGGGGCATCTACTGTGCCCGCCTCTGACGCGGCTATTCTTAACATGATTCGGGAGACCAGCGGCGACAGCTATGAGGCGGCACGGTCTATTAATCAACAGCTCACGTTTGAACATTGCTCTGCCTTTTTCAAAAAACGGGGGCTAGATATTGGCTCTCAGCAGATGC
>CANRJG010000037.1 GCA_947630875.1 uncultured Lachnospiraceae bacterium | reverse complement strand
ATGGCTCTGCCCTCTGGTAACTTATCAACAATTCTTATGTCAGTTTTTTGAGTTTACACAAACTTTGAAACGGTCTCTAAAGAAGCAAATACGTTATTAGTTCAGCTACGATCTATTGTCAGCAATATTCCTGTTCATCCAATGCCTGTTGATGTTAATACGGTTCTTCATATCAGAGAAGGCATTGCAAAGGTAGCGCAACAGATTTCTAAAATTAGTTTTGCCGTCAGTAGTCGCCTTGATACCTTAAAAGACGCTCTTTTCATGGAATCCTCATATCAGCAGTTTGTTGGAACTGCGCCAGTTTGCCAGTTCTTCATTAACCCAATTGTATGTGGTCAGATAATTGAGACCCTGGAGTTTGCAAAATCAATTGCAAATCAGGATGATTGTGGGATATGCCATTTGCTGCACCCAGGCATTCAAAGAGTTTCTGAAAAGCTGTATAAGGACGGAAGTTATGCGGAGGCGGCCTGCAATGCTTTCATCGAAATAGATTCCCGCCTTCAGAAAATATATCGTGAAAAATGCCCAAATACAGGAAAGGAACTTAGTGGACAATCCCTCATGAACAAGGTTTTTGCCGACAATGATCCAGTGCTTGAAGCTGGTAATTTGACAACTCAGATAGGCAAGGATATTCAGTCTGGTACTCGCTTTATGTTTGCTGGTGCAATGTCTGCCTTACGAAATCCGAAATCTCACCAGAATATAACACTTGGGAAAGAGGAATGTATGCGACGTCTGGTTTTTGCCAGTATGCTGATGTATAGAATTGACGAAATAGTTACTATTTCCAAAACATCCGAATAATCAATTCGAGTTCTGAACGGACAGGCAGCCATGGCAGATGATGTTCAAAGGGCTTGGGACGCATCCAGAGGCGGGACTTCTTTTTGTTGCGGAAAGAGATGAAATCTTGTGGTAAAAAGGAAAAAATAGAAGGTATTTTAATTATGATAAATGGTAATGATTCAGAAGATATTTTGAGTGCATTTTCAAAGTTGTATTTTTTTGATGAATTAGTTCATGATCACCTTAGATTTACTCCGATGGGGAGTACTGAAAAAGAGGTGGCAGATTTATTACTGAACCTTGGGGATATTATAGTAGTAATTCAGCTCAAGTGGAGAAACAATGTACATATTTCTAGTGATGAAGTTGAAGAGATAAAATGGTTGGGCAAGAAATGTAAAGAGGCTAAAAAACAAGTAAAAGAGAGTATAAAGTACATACATGATGGGAATTTACCGCCATTTGAAAACGGAAAGAAACAGAAGATTAAATTAAATGCAGAAGCTAAAATAATACCATTGGTTATTTTTATGAATAAAAGAATAGATAAATATGAACATATAATTCAAAAACATTCGGATGAAGGACTGAATGTTAATTGTTTTTCTTATGAAGATTTCAAAAAAATGTCTGAAATATTAGTTACCCCAATTGAAATAGTAAACTACATAGAATGGAGACAAAAATTTTTTGAAGATAACGGATCTGTAGATTTTATGATTTATGAGGCAGATGATGGAACAATATCATTTACCAAGCCTAACAAGAATGAATCATTAGTTTATCAATTTCTTTCAGAAAACTATGGTATTCAGAAGGCCAATGAATTAGCAGTAGATACACAAATGTTTAGAGAGTTTCTTCATCGGTTGCCAGAACATACCGTTATGCGTTCACAGGAAAACTCGGACTGTGAAATTATAAAATTTTTTGCCCACTTTGATAGGATAGAAATACATCAATTTAATGAAAAATTAGAATTATCTATTCGGGAGGCGCAAAATCAAAATAAGGAATATACGCTGGTAGGAAGTTTGAGAAATGTATTGCGAGCGTATGCAATAGTATTTGTTAGTTCGAAATATGGAAAGAGTATTCCAATGGAAATATTATATCAGGGGACATTAAAAAAATCGGAGGTAAAAATTTTATTGCAAATAATTGTTTATTGGGAAAATAATACAGATTATAGAGTTGACTTTTGTTATTGTTCGTTTGGAGAGAATTAGAATGTCGGTAGTAATTCGCTCCACTTCCTACTACGTTTTTACTACTATTGATGGCATCAACTTGCCTTGGTTTGTTGCACCGTGTCCAGAGTGTGGATTCTGTGGATCACGGCAAAACAGGGAAAATCAAGGTATTTCAGGAGGATTTTCATTTATGATAAAAGTGCTTTTTTGCTGCCACGGGAACATCTGCCGCAGCCCAATGGCTCAGTTTATTTTCAAAGACATGGTCCGCAAGCGGGGCCTTTCCGACCGGTTTGAAATCGCCTCCCGGGCCACCAGCACGGAGGAGATCGGCAATCCGGTGTACCCGCCGGCACGGCGGGAGCTGGCGAAGCACGGCCTGGGCTGCGAAGGGAAATATGCGGTGCAGATGCGCCGGAGCGACTATGACAAATATGACTATCTGATCGGCATGGACAGCGCCAATATCCGGAACATGCAGCGGATTGCCGGCGGCGATCCGGAGGGAAAGATTTACAAACTCCTGTCCTTTACTTCCCGGGGCGGCGACGTGGCGGATCCCTGGTATACAGATCGCTTTGAGATTTCCTACCGGGATATTACCGAAGGCTGTACAGCGTTTTTGGACTATCTGGAACGCGAGGGGAAACTGAAATAAACGAAAAGCTGCTGCGCTTTAAGGCGCGTGTGCTGATACCTAAGGAGAACAGAAAATGAACTGGCCTTTAAGATTTGTAATCGTAGGTTCCGGCTGGCGGGCCATGTTTTATGTGCGGATTGCCAGACGGTACCCCGAACAGTTCCGGCTGCTGCATATGCTGTGCCGCAGCGAAGAAAAAGCGCAGGAAATGCGCACGCTTTATCAGATTCCGGCCACGGCTTCCGAGGCGGAATGTGAAGCGGCGGCGCCGGATTTTGTGGTCACGGTGATCAGTAAGGGCGTGTTGTATGAGGCAGCCATGCATTGGGCGATGAAAGGTTTTCCGGTGCTGTGCGAAACGCCGGCAGGCATACGAATCGATCAGCTGAAAGAACTCTGGACTTTACATACGAGTGGCAGCATCCGCATACAGATCGCGGAGCAGTACCATCGCTATCCCATGATCGCCGCCGGATTGGAGGCGATTGCAGAAGGAAAGCTGGGAGACCCAGATGTGGCATATCTGTCTGCCGCCCACGACCACCATGCCGCCAGTCTCCTGCGGCGAATGCTGGCGATCCAGCCATGCGCTATGCGGCTGCAGGGGAAACGCTATGCATTTCCCGTGACGGAAACAGATTCCAGAGCAGGTGCCATTACTGACGGCAGGATCAAACAGGGGGACCGCACCGTGGTTACCGTGGAATATGCCGGGGGTAAAGTTGGATTTTATGATTTTTCCGGCGTGCAGTACCATTCTTTTATCCGGGCACGGCACCTGAACGTACAGGGACCAAAGGGAGAATGGAACGATACGGTGCTCCGGTATGTGAACGCGGATCATTTGCCGGAAGAAGAACGGCTGCTTCCCCGGCTTTCGAAAAATTATGCACCGCTGCATACAGAGGAACTGCAGCAGCAGAGCGCAAGTTGGAATCCGTTTCTGACCCTGGATCAGGCGCAGGATGAATATGCCGTTGCAACGATGCTCTATGATCTGCAGGCGTGGCTGGAGCAGGGTACGCAAGTTTATCCGCTGGCGGAAGCGCTGGAAGATGCCTATACCCGGCTGTTGATGCGGCAGGCGGCAGCACATCCGGGAGAATGGATCGTATCGGAGCCGATGCCCTGGCAGAGCGAAACACTTGAATAAAACAAGAGGTATATAACAATGCCCAAAAGTGCGAATCAAAAACTGAAACTGCTGTATCTTCTGAAAATACTGATGGAAAATACCGACGAAGACCACAACATGACTATGAATGAGCTGATTGCGGCGCTGGCCGCATACGATATCAGCGCAGAACGGAAAAGCATTTATTCCGATCTGGAATTGCTGCGCAGCTTTGGGATTGACATTTTATCTGCGCAGAAGGACAAAAAGTACGGATATTATATCGGCAGCCGTACTTTTGAGGCCGCGGAACTGAAATTATTGGTGGACGCGGTGCAGTCGTCCCGTTTCATTACACATAAAAAGTCCAATGAACTGATTCGGAAAATTGAAGGGCTCACCGGAAAATATGAAGCGCGCCAGCTGCAGCGGCAGGTGTATATGACGGAACGCGTCAAAACGCTGAATGAAAAAATATATTACAGCGTGGATCAGATCCATACGGCCATCGGGGCGAATGTAAAAGTACGCTTTCAGTATTTTCGCTGGAATGAGAAAAAAGAAATGGAACTGCGCAGAGATGGCGCGTTTTACTGCATCAGTCCCTGGGCGCTGACCTGGGCGGAAGAAAATTATTATATGATCGGCTACGACAGCGCGGCAGGCAAACTCAAACATTACCGGGTGGACAAGATGCTGAAGCTGTCTTTGACCGACGAAAAACGGGAAGGCAAAGAAGCCTACCGGCAAATGGATCTGGCGGTATATACGAAGAAAATGTTCGGCATGTTCGACGGAACGGAGCAGATGGTGCGGCTGGCGGTGGATAACAGCCTTGCAGGCGTGATCATCGATCGGTTCGGAATGGAACCGCCCTTTATTCCGCTGGATGAGACCCATTTTTCCGTGACGGTGCCGGTGGCGGTCAGCCGCCAGTTTCTGGCGTGGGTGATTGCCCTGGGAGATCAGGTGCAGGTACTGTCCCCGCCGGAGGTGCGGACGCGGCTGCAGGAAGAAGCCAAACGGCTGCAGGAAACTTATTCCACATAAAAGAACATCTGTTTGAAAAGTCCGTTTTATAGGACAGCAAATCCTCTACAATGTCATTAACAGTTATGAAAACAAAAATGACAGAAGGAAGGCTTATGCGAAGCAAACTTTCAATGCCTTCCGACGACATGGCAGGTGCGCTTCTCGAGCGCGCGTGCCGCTACCTTGAGGAGGATTTTGTGATGGAAATATTGATTTTCGGATGCATCGGTGCTGCAGCGTGGATTTATGTAAAACGGACGGAAAAGAAAGCGGCTGCTTATGCCCACCGGCACAGGATCGACTGGGAACGGTATCGCCGGGACCGGGCAGCTCATCGGATGTCGGACTATGAGGCGGATCAGAAGCTGTTAAACGGCGCGTACAATGCCGCCGCTGTACCCAGCCGGTTCTTTTATACCTTAAATGAAAAAGTACAGACAGACGGATTCCGGGAATTGTAATTCCGGTGAAAATGCGGTATGATAGAAAAGAACTTCATGGTATTGTTCATGAACGAAATCCCTGCCGGCAGCGGCGGTCATAAAAAGCGCGGATCAGGCAGATACTGTTACTGTTCTGATACGGCTGCGTTTGAAACGCCGGGTCAGACGGAAACGGAGGACGGCATGAAGAGTTTGCTGATCAAAGATACGACAAAAGAGGAACGGGAAGCCATTATCCGGCAGTCTCTCGACTGCGGCGGCGGATGCGAAAACTGTTCATCCTGCTGGCTGGGCGGAGGAAATCCTTTTGATATCTACCAGCCTTATATCGACGGAGAAAAGGAACTTTCCGAAATCAACGCTGCAGCCCGGGCAGGCTTTGTCAGAGGCTGACGGACGAAAAAAGAAGGAGTGTGACCGAATGACAGCGACAGTGATTTTTCTGATACTGGCGGTTTTCTGCCTTGTCTATTACCTGTTTGCGGCATTGTATGCGGGGTTCGGTTCCTCCTTCCTTTCTTTCTGGCTTTTTGCTGCGATCATATTTTTCGGGCTGGCCTTTGTATTTGCGCCGTTGCACAAAAGACCGGTTCTGGCGGCCATCCCCCATGGCGTAAAAGTTGCTGTGGCGGTAGTGGCTGCGGCAGGCTGTATCTTTTTCTGTACGATGGAAGGGCTGATTATCAGCGGTATGACGGAATCAGCCGAACCGGGAGCCCAGTATGCGGTGGTGCTCGGCGCCCAGGTGCGGGGCAGACGGATTACCAAATCTCTGAAGAAACGTCTGGAAGCGGCAAGGGACTATCTGCAGGAAAACCCGGAGACCATCGCCGTCTGCTGCGGCGGACGGGGCACCGGGGAGGATGTGACAGAGGCGGAAGCCATGCGTGACTGGCTGGTGGAGCAGGGCATTGACGAAGCGAGGATATGGATGGAAGACCGTTCCGCTACCACTCGTGAAAATCTGAAATTTGCATTGGATCTGATCGGCGCCCCCGATGCACGGATTGCGGTGGTCAGCAATAATTTTCACATATACCGGGCAAAACGGATTGCGAAAAGGGTTGGCTTTAGGAACGTGGAAGGCATCGCGGCTGCGTCGGATCCCAAACTGTTTATCAATTATATGGTCAGAGAAGCCTTTGCGCTGGCAAAAGACCTGATGATAGCGAGGTAGAGAAATGGCAGATACAAAAACTCCGAAAGAAATCATTCAGACCACCATCCAAGCGGGAGAGACAAAGACAAAGCTGCCGCTTCCGAAGATGATTTTGCTTGGCATCCTGGCGGGCATGTTCATTGCCGGCGGCGCGGCGGCCAGCAATGTAATTATGCATGATATGAATAATGTCGGTATAGCCCGACTGCTGGGCGGCGCCTGTTTCCCGGTGGGACTGATGATGATTGTGCTGACGGGATGCGAACTGTTTACCGGTGACAATCTGATGATCATGGGCCTGCTGGACCGGCGATATAAGCTGACCGCAATGCTGAAGGTACTGATTGTTGTTTACATAAGTAATCTGATTGGCTCTGCCATCGCGGCGCTGTTCGTGTATCTGAGCGGACAGTTCTCCTATACGGATCAGCTGTTGGGCGCGTATACGATCAAGGTGGCATACGGCAAGATTTCCCTTTCCTTCGGCAAGGCCATGTTTTCAGGCATTCTGTGTAATATCTTTGTTTGTCTGGCGGTATTTATGGCCACAGCTTCCGGGCAGGTGGCAGGCAAGATTCTCGGGATTTTCTTCCCGATTATGGCCTTTGTTGTCAGCGGTTATGAGCACTGCGTTGCGAATATGTACTATATTCCGGCAGGCATCCTGGCGGCCGGCAATTCCGCATTTGCTGCAAGAGCGCAGGAGGTCTACGGGTATACGGCTGCGGAACTGGGACGGCTGAATGTCGGAAATTATTTTGTAAAAAATCTGCTGCCGGTTACACTGGGCAATCTGATCGGCGGAATGCTGTTTGTGGGGACGATTTACTATATTGCTTACGGAAAAGAGAAGGCAAAATGAGTAAATACCTGAAGAAATACTGGATATTTGCGGTACTTGCACCGCTTTTTATGCTGGGCGAGGTGACAATGGATCTGCTGCAGCCCCGGCTGATGAGCACCATCGTAGATGAGGGCGTGCTGGGTCTGCACAATCACAATGTGGGAGATCTGCAGCTGGTCATTTCCACGGGACTGCAGATGATCGGACTGGTGCTGATCGGCTGCTGCTGCGGTATATTATCCGGGGTGTTCGCCAATCTGTGCAGCCAGAATTTCGGAAATGACCTCAGGAAAGACACCTTCCGGCGGATTATGTCCTTTTCCTTTGAACAGACGGAACGATTCTCTACCGGGTCGCTGATTACCCGGGTGACCAACGATATCACGCAGGTGCAGAATCTGGTGATGCAGGCCATCAGAGGATTTGTCAGAACCTTTTTATTATTTGGCGGCGGCATCTTTTTTATGCTGGGACTGGATCTGAGTTTCGGCGTCGTCGTGGCGTGCGCACTCCCGCTGGTGATTTTGTGCGCCGCTTTTTTTATTGGAAAGGCAAGTCCGAAGTTCAGCGTGCTGCAGAGCCGTCTGGATCGGGTCAACAGCATTTTGCAGGAAAACCTTTCCGGCGCCAGAGTGGTGAAGGCCTATGTGAAAGAACCCTATGAGCAGGCGCGTTTTCAGACTGCAAATACACAGCTGGTGGGAACACAGGTGGATATCCTGCTGCTGTTTTCTTATATGACGCCAATAATGAATATTATTTTGAATATTTCGGTGGCGGCGGTGATCAAAGTCGGTGCCATCCATGTGCAGGCCGGCGCGATCACGCCGGGCAATGTCATGGCGGCCATCACCTATGTTTCGCAGATCTTAAATGCGGTGGTCCGGGTCTCCATGATTTTTCAGACGATCTCCCGGGGCGCCGCTTCCGGCAAGCGGATCAACGAGGTTTTGCGCTGCGCGCCGGTGATTACCGACGGCAGTTTTTCCGGAGATACGAAGGAAAAGGGAACGGTTGAATTCAGAGATGTTTCCTTTGCATATCCGGGCATGGGCGAAGAGCATGTGCTGCAGCATATCAATCTGCGGGTTGCCGCAGGAGAGACCATCGGGATCTTAGGTTCCACCGGATGCGGAAAATCCACATTGGTCAGCCTGATTCCCCGTTTTTATGATGTGTCGGATGGAAGTGTTCTGGTAGATGGGGTGGATGTAAAAGATTACCGGCTGAAGGAACTGCGGGACAAGGTTTCCTTTGCCCTGCAGAAGAGTGAGATTTTCAGTGCCAGCATCGCGGAAAATATTCGCTGGGGCAAACCGGAAGCGTCGGAGGAGGAACTGGCGCAGGCCGCTTCTTCTGCGCAGGCCATGGAGTTTATTCAGCAGAGAAGCGATGGATTTGAGACGAAAGTCGATCAGCAGGGCATGAGTCTGTCCGGAGGACAGAAGCAGCGGCTGGCCATCAGCCGGGCGCTGGTGAAGCCGGCGGAAATATTGATTTTAGACGATGCGACGAGCGCACTGGATCTGCGCACGGAGCACAGGCTGTATGAGGCGCTGGAAACCTATCATCCGGAGATGACCAAAATCATTATTGCCCAGCGGATACATTCGGTGATGGACGCCGATCGGATCGTGGTGCTGGAAAACGGAGAAATCGCGGATGTGGGAACCCATGCCGAACTGCTGGAAAACAGTGAGGTTTATCGGGAAATCTACCGCTCACAGCGAAAGACCGGAGGTGAGACGGATGTCCGGTGAGACCAATGCGCAGATCAGCAATTATAAGATTCCCGGTATGCGGGGGCCCCGCAGCCGGCAGGCGGCCGAAAAAGCAAAGGACAAAAAGGGAACCCTCCGGCGGCTGGTGCAGTATTTTGCAAAGGAAAAGAAAATCGTACTGTTCCTGCTGATTGCGGTGCTGCTTTCCGTCGTCTGTTCTGTTTACGCGCCGAAGCTGCAGAGTGACGCCATCGATCTGATTGCGGAAGGACGGTTTACGGGACTGAATGATATTCTGATTATTATGATTCTCGTACATACAGGCAACAGTTTCTGCACCTTTATTCAGGGCAGGTACAGCGCCATATTGAGCCAGAACATTGTCAGCAGAATGCGGAAAGAACTGTTTGATAAAATTGTCAATTTGCCGGTAAGCTATCTGGACCGGCATTCCCACGGCGATATGATGAGCCGGATGACCAACGATGTGGAAAATATTTCCAATACGGTTTCCCAGTCTATGAGCTCTCTGTTTTCCGGGGTGTTTACCGTCATCGGGACGGTGGGCATGATGCTGTATCTTTCCTGGAAACTGGCCCTGCTGTCCTGTTTTACAATTGTATTGACGGTGACGGCCACAAAGTTTCTTTCGGCGGCCATGCGGCGCTTTTATACGAAACGGCAGATTTTGCTGGGCAGCTTAAACGGTACCGTGGAGGAAATGGTGACGGGGTACAAAACCGTCGTCACCTACAACCGGCAGGAAGCCGTGATGGCGGCGTTTGACAGCAATTCAGACGAATTGACCAAAACGGGTATCGCGGCGGAAATTCTGGGCGGTTCCATGGGGCCGGTAATGAATGTCATTAACAATATCGGATTTGTGATTATTGCCGCCTTTGGCGGATATTTCGCGATCAAAGGAAGTATTTCCGTGGGAATTATTTCCGCCTTTATCGTCTATGCGAAGCAGTTTGGACGGCCCATTGATGAAATCGCGCAGATTTACGGGCAGATTCAGACCGCCATTGCAGGCGCGGAACGGGTATTTGAGATCATGGATGAGGCGGATGAGGATCGTGCGGGAACCCTTGGTATGGGAGAGGGCGCCGGCGTCATCCGGTTTAAAAACGTGAATTTCTCGTATCTTCCCGGCAAACAGGTCATCTATGATTTTGACTTTGAGGTACGGGCAGGGCATAAGATTGCGCTGGTGGGAGCCACCGGCAGCGGAAAAACTACCATGGTCAATCTGCTGATGCGTTTCTATGATGTGGACAGCGGCGAAATCCTCATCGACGGCGTCAATATCCGGGATATTGACCGGGACACACTGCGTAAGAATATTGCCATTGTACTGCAGGATACGATTTTGTTTGCGGACAGTATTCGCAGCAATATTGCCTATTCCAGAGAAGACGCTTCCATGGAGGAAGTAATTGCAGCGGCAAAGATGAGCCATGCCCACCGGATGATCCGGCATTTGCCCAAGGGTTATGATACGGTGCTGACGGAGTCCGGGTACAATCTTTCCCAGGGACAGCGGCAGCTTCTGGCCATTGCCCGGGCATTTCTGGCCAATCCGAAAATATTGATTCTGGATGAGGCCACTTCCAGCGTCGATACCCGGACGGAAAAGCATATTCAGGACGCCATGATCCGGCTGATGAAGGATCGCACCAGTCTGATTATTGCCCACCGGCTTTCTACGATCCAGGACGCGGACTGTATTGTGGTCATGGATCAGGGAAGAATTATCGAGACAGGCAATCACGAGGAACTGCTTGCGAAAAAAGGAAAGTATTATGAACTCTACACCAGCAATGATGTTGAAGAATAACGATGCAGCCCCAAAGGATCCGTACAAAAGAACCCTGTATGCCTCCTATCTGGACTATGTGGTGCAGGGCATCGTCAACAATGTAAACCCGATCCTGCTGATTTATTACCAGCGGCTGCTGGGACTGCCGCTGACAAAAATCAGCGCACTGATTGCCGTGAATTTCGCGGTGCAGATTGCCACGGACCTGCTTTCGTCCCGGTATGTGGGAAAAGTAGGGATTCGTAAATGTATGCTGCTTGCCAATGGGATTTCGGCACTGGGACTGATTGGGATCGCAGTTTTTCCGATGCTGTCCGGCAATGCATATCCGGCACTGCTTGCGGCCACGGTACTGAACGCGGTGGGCGGCGGTTTGATTGAAGTGCTGGTCAGCCCCATCGTAGAGGCCATTCCCGGCAAGCACAAGGACAAACGGATGAGTATGCTGCATTCGTTTTACAGCTGGGGCTGCGCAGTATTTATCGCGATTTCTACACTGCTTTTAAATCTCCTGGGTGCTGAACGCTGGTATATGGTTCCGGTTCTCTGGGCGCTGGTGCCCATCGTGGATATGATTTTGTTCTTCCGTGCGCCGATCTGCAGGACGCCGGAAGAAAAAGGAAAAGCATCCATCGGCAATCTGCTGAAAAACCGGCTGTTCTGGGCGGCCTGTCTGCTGATGGTCTGTGCCGGCGCAGGAGAAATGGCTATGTCCCAGTGGGCTTCCTATTTCAGCGAGGTGGGCCTTGGCGTGGACAAGACCTTGGGCGATTTGCTGGGACCGGGCTGCTTTGCGGTACTGATGGGCCTTTCCCGGGTGATTTACGGAAAATCCGGCGGCAAGGTACGACTGGAACGTGTCATGAAAAACAGCGCGCTGCTTTGTCTGGCCAGCTATCTTCTGGCGGCCTTTGCGCCGCATCCCCTGCTGGGACTGGCAGGCTGCGCTCTCTGCGGACTGGCCTGTGGTATTTTCTGGCCGGGGACTTACAGCATTTCCGCGAAACGCTTTGCAACGGCAGACGCCGCATTTTTTGCCATACTGGCATTTTTCGGCGATGTGGGCTGCTTTTCGGGACCACAGCTGGTCAGTCTGTCCTCCGGCATTTTCCCCGGTGCGGGACTGAAAGCGGGGCTTTGCGCGGCGGCGGTTTTTCCTCTGGGATCCTTTTTGCTGCTGCAGTTCGGACTGAAAAAAGAAAAAGTCAAAGACCCAAAACAAAAAAAAGACCGGGGCTGATTCAGCCACAGTCTTTTTTTTGGTCAGGCGAAGGCGTTATACCGCTGCCTGATAGCTGCATTCAAATTTTTGTTTTGCCTGCTGCACTTTGTTGTTTTCCGCATCCGGCGTCGGGTAGTAGCCTTTATCATGCATGATATTGAATACCTCGAACTGGATGTCGTGCTCTTTTTCCAGCAGATCCATCATGGTATCCCGCAGACCGCTGTTTACGCATTCGTTTGCTCCCAGGTTGTAGAGACTGGTTGCTGCTTTCTGGGCGTAGAGAGCATCTTGTAATACTTCTTTTTCTTCATAAACTTGTTTTTCCATGCCAACATTTCCTTTCCGTCCCTCTGACATCTGATTACAGGTAAGCGTACAGAGCGTTAAAATGGCCCTGATGCTGTGCGGAGATCTGTTCCAGCTTAGTTTTCAGATCTTCTTCCTGACAATGTTCCGCGAGCATTTTAAACTTTTTGACAAGCAGCGCTTCTTCGTTTAAAATGTCGTTCATTTGTGACAATTCTTTTTCGGATAAACTCATTTTCCTGGCGCCTCCTACATTTAATTTACAAGGATAGTATGGACGGAAAAATGAGATTTTATGACCGGAAACAGCAGAGGAAAATGGAAAATTTCAGCAATTTTTTTGTATCTTTTTCAGAAACCGTATTTGGTATGGATCCGTTCCAGCTTCTTCCCGACAGGGCGGGTCAGCAGGAGCAGGAAAAGAACATTGGAAATCACATACAGGATGGTGGTGCTCATGGAGGTCAGCGTCATGGCGCCATAGCGGGCGATGGAAAATTCACCGCCAAACCAAAGGGTACTGTAGAGATCCATCAGCAGGGAATAAAGGACGCCGCTGACAGCGCCGTAAAGGACGGTGAGCGGCAGGCTTTTTTGCAGCGGCTTATGCAGCAGGCCGGCAAAACAGCCGATGATGCCCCAGGAAAACATCTGCATGGGGGTCCATGCGCCCTGCCCGAACAGAAAATTGGAAATCAGCGCGGACAGCGCCCCAGTGACAAAACCGGATTCGGCCCCCAGATAGATACCGGTAATGATAATGAGGGCGGTAATGGGCTTAAAGTGCGGAATATAAGCAAAGACCATGCGGCTGGCGGCAGACAGCGCCGTCATGACGGCAATCAGGATCAGCCGTTCGGTACGCAGGTCCTTTTTTTCAAAATTTAAGAAAACGGGAACCAGCGAAAGCAGGGCGATAGAGACGGCCAGCCAGGTGTAGCTTTGTTCCCGGAACATGCGTCCTCCCAACACAATCAGCGCCGGAATGAAAACAATGATAATCAAAAGACCGAAGATGCGTTTCATTTGCGATTGCCTTTCATCAGTGCGCAGACCTGCGCAACGGTTACGGTGTTTTGGAAAATGCCTCTGGAAATACGGCTTGCCGCGGTGGTATAAAAATGATTTTCCGCGAAAAAACGCTCCGGCGGCGCCGCGGCCATAATTTCCCCGTCAAACATCAGGGCGCAGCGGTCTGCGGCCAGCGCGGCAAATTCCACGTCATGGGTGACGCAGAGAATGGTCATGCCCCTGGCAGACGGGTTCGTCTGTCCGTCGCCTTCTGCGGAAACACCGCGGATATAGGAAGAAAGAAAGGTAAGCAGTTCATTTTTGGCAAAGGCGTCCAGTCCTTTGGTGGGCTCGTCCAACAGCAGAATGTCAGGACGGCGCAGCAGCAGCTTGGCCAGCGCGCATTTTTGCTGTTCTCCGCCGGACAGGTCGAAGGGGTGTTTCTCAAGCAGATGCGAAATGCCCAGATCCGCGGCAATCTGCGTAATGGCGGCTTCCTGTTCTTCTTTTGCATAGCCTGCCATTGCACACATATCCTGCAGGTCTTCCAGAATGCTGTCCTTTAAAAACAGATCCAGCGGATTTTGCGGCAAAAGCGCGATGCGCCTGCCGGCGTTGGGATCTTTTGGCTTTTCTACCTTTCCGTGAATCAGCAGTTTTCCGCGGACAAGGCGTTCCGTTCCTGCGAGAATGCGCAGCACTGTGCTTTTTCCGGCGGCATTTGCGCCCAGCAGACAGAACAGCTCCCCTTTCTGCACCCGCAGACAGGTGTTTTTCAAAATGTCTTTGCCCTCCCGTTCGTAACGAAACCACGCGTCTTTCAGCTCGAGTACGGTTTCTTCGGAGAGGCTGCGGGGCTGCAGCGGAAAGACAGCGGGACGCGCGGCGTCGGTCAGCATACGCCGGCCTTCATTGACCGTCAGGGGACAGCTGCCGGAACCTCCGGCGGTTTGCCAGATGCGGGAAGCCGTGGGAAAACCGGCAGTATATCTGGCATCCGTCAGCGTCTGACATACATGGCGGGGGTCGTCAAACGCAATGATTTTTCCTTCATCCATAACCATGACCAGATCAGACAGACAGAAGGCTTCTTCCAGCCGGTGTTCCGCCAGAATCACCGTAATGCCCAGTTCCCGGTTCAGTTTTTTGAGAGTGTTTAAAAATTCGGAGGCCGCAATGGGATCCAGCTGGGAAGTCGGTTCGTCCAGCAGCAGCAGCTCCGGGGACATAGCCATGACCGCGGCCAGATTGAGCAGCTGTTTCTGTCCGCCGGAAAGCCGGTCCGTGCTTTCATGGAACCATTCGGTAATGCCGAAATAACTGGACATTTCTCCGACGCGCAGCCGGATGGTGTCGGTATCAAATCCCGCATTTTCCAGACCGAAGGCCAGTTCATGCCAGACCTGATCGGTGACGATCTGATGGTCGGGATTTTGCAGGACATAGCCGATTTTTATGGCTTTGTCTTTGTCGGAAAGATGTTCCAGCGGCGTACCCTGGTAGAGGATGGTTCCGGTTTTCTGCCCGTGGGGCGTCAGCGCGGGTTTGAGATTTTTCAGCAGGGTGGTCTTGCCGCAGCCCGAAGGCCCGCAGAGTGTGACAAACGCCCCCTGGGGGATATCGAAACAAAGATCCCGCAGCACATCCTCTGCCTGCGTGGGATAACGAAAGCTCAGATTTTCGATATGTAATAATTCCATGTCAGCTTCTCCTTGCATTCAATGATAAAGGGTAAAAACGAAAGAAGCGCAAAAGCGGCAAATACAATGTAAGAGGCAGCGTTCCAGCTGCAGCGGACGGCAGGATAAAAGAAAAACCGGATGCTGCCCGTCGCCATACCGGTGAAAACAACGGCACTGCAGACCAGATCCGCGCAGATCAGAAGCAGGTCCCGTCGGGTAAACCGATAGATCGAAAAATGACTGCGGCCGGGCAGGCCGTATCCTCTGGCCAGCATGGAAGCGCCGGTGTCAATGGCATTTTCCAGCGCACGGGAAACCAGCGCGCCGAATACCAGGGCGGAGGCTTTGATCTGATCCATCCAGCCTTTGCCGGAAAACAAACCGATGGCTTTCTGGGCCCGGGCAATCTGACGGTAGCGCCGCAAAAACGCCGGCAGCAGCCGCAGCGCCATGGAGAGAATCAGGGAAAGCCGCGGAATGACCCGTCCGAACAGATAGATAAATTTTTCGGAGGTCATAAGGACATTAAAACATTTAAACCAGTACAGCACCGCTACAATCATACAGGCGGTTTCCAGACCATAAAAAAAGGCTTCCAGCGTGACCGGCTGATGGTTGAGATAAAACAGCGGCGTTTCTCCGTTATGGGAAAACAGCGGATTGCTCAGGGCAATCAGCAGAAACATAATCAGATAAAATCCTGCGTGACGGAAGAAATCCCGCACACCGAAGCGGGCAAGGGACAGACAGACTGCGCCTGTAAAAGACAAAAGCGTAATGACGGGATTCATCGAAAACATGGAAACGATGAAAATAGATACAAACCACAGCATAAGTGCCAGCGGGTGGAAAGTTCCGAACCCGGAAGTAAAGTTTTGCATGAATAACCTGTCTCCTTCCAGTTCCTTATAATAGCATTAAAATAAAAGCGCAGGCAACAAGTAATTGAAGGGTTTGGGAAAATGTGTTAAAATATTTCAGAAATTTTTGTAAACAGAGGTTTGCCGATATGATTTGCAAAGTATTGCCGGAAAACAAAGAGATCGAATGTCAGCCGGGAGAAACGCTGCTTGCGGCGCTGCATCGCGGCGGCGTTATGCCTGCTTCCCCCTGCGGCGGCAAAGGCGTCTGCGGAAAATGCGCCGTACAGGTCACGAAAGGAAGACTGCCTGTCAGCGCGGAGGATGCGCGGATGTTTTCCCCGGAAGCGCTGGCGAAGGGATTCCGGCTGTCCTGCTGCGCCGTTTTGCAGGAAGATATTACGATACGGATTGAAACGGAAGAAAGAGATCTGACCCAGATTTCCGCAAAACTTTACGGACTGGACCGGATTGTGTCCGGCAGTGAAGCGGATATTCTGGCGGTGGATATCGGCACAACCACCATTGCCTTTGCCCTTTACAGCGGAAAAGACAGGCAGGTGCGGGCCATCCATACCATGAGCAATCACCAGCGCGCGTTCGGTGCGGACGTGATTTCCAGAATTGCTGCGGCAGGCGAGGGTAAGGCAGAAGAACTGATGCAGTCTGTCAAAGCGGATATTCTGGAGGGAATCCGGGTGATCGGACGGCGGTTCATCCTTTCCGGCGCCCGGCTGTATATCACCGGGAATACCACAATGGAACATCTGCTTCTGGGTTACGACACAAAAGGACTGGGGGTCTTTCCCTTTACCCCGGTCAGTTTGGAAACATACGAATGCAGCTGGGAACAGCTGTTTCATAATCGGGAATATACCATGTCGGTGACAGTAATGCCGGGATTTACCACCTATGTGGGGGCGGATATTCTGGCGGGCGTGCTTTCCTGTAGCATGCTGCGGCAGGAAAAACCGTCGGTGCTGATCGATCTGGGAACCAATGGAGAAATGGCCCTTTGCGCCGGCGGGAAGCTGTATGTGACTTCCACCGCCGCGGGACCTGCCTTTGAAGGCGGCAATATTTCCTGCGGCATGGCGGGAATCGACGGCGCGATTTCCAAAGTGCGCTATGATGGCAGCGCATTTTGCTGTGAGACCATCGGCGGCGGTGCGCCGGAAGGTATCTGTGGTTCCGGTCTGGTGGACGCGGTGGCAGCGTGTGTCCGGCATGAACTGATAGACGAAACGGGCCTGCTGGACGAGGATGCGTTTGAGGATGGCCTGCTTTTGGCTGTGGCGGCGGACGGACGGGAAATCCGGCTGACCCAGCAGGATATCCGGCAGATGCAGCTGGCAAAATCCGCCGTGCGGGCCGGTATGGAAACCCTGATCAAACGGGCAGGGTTAAGCCACGCGGACATCGGAACCGTATATCTGGCCGGCGGCTTCGGACAGTACATCGATTTGGACAGCGCCGTAGAAATCGGCATGTTTGACGCGGATCTGAAAGATAAAATGACGACGGCGGGCAATACCGCGCTGTCGGGGGCACTGTATTTTGCGGCAGCTTCTGACGGACCGTCCCTGGCGGCCCGGGCAAAGGCGGCGGCAGAGGAAATCGATCTTTCAAGTGATCCGGATTTTGGAGAAGGCTACATGGAATATATGATGTTCGGAGAGGACGTTTTCTGATGAGCGACATATTCAGCTTTATGCGGGAGAACACATTAAAAAAAGAATCTCCGCTGGCGGTTCGGATGCGTCCGAAAACGCTGGAGGACATTGTGGGGCAGGAACACATTCTCGGGAAAGGCAAGATGCTTTACCGGGCCATTGCGGCGGATCAGCTCCATTCGCTGGTGCTTTACGGCCCGCCGGGCACCGGGAAAACTACGGTGGCCCAGGTCATTGCGGGAACCACCAGCGCTGCATTTGTGCGGCTGAATGCAACCACTGCCGGGAAAAAGGATATGCAGGAGGCGGTGGAAACCGCCCAGTCCAATCTGGGCATGTACGGAAAGAAAACCATTTTGTTTATCGATGAGATTCACCGCTTTAACAAGGCCCAGCAGGATTATTTGCTGCCTTTCGTGGAAGACGGCACGGTGATTTTGATCGGCGCAACCACGGAAAATCCGTATTTTGAGGTAAACAGCGCGCTGCTTTCCCGCTCTATGGTGTTTGAATTAAAACCCCTTACCGAAGAAAATATCAAAACACTGCTGCGCAGGTGCAT
Source organism: uncultured Lachnospiraceae bacterium (assembly GCA_947630875.1). Taxonomy (GTDB): domain Bacteria; phylum Bacillota; class Clostridia; order Lachnospirales; family Lachnospiraceae; genus CANRIM01. The sequence continues at coordinate 1,161 of CANRJG010000037.1, read as the reverse complement.
TACGGATCGGGAAAACGGACTGGGCGTGTACAACGCGGTACTGGAGGAAGAGGCTCTTGCTTTTCTGGCCGCAAAGGCCGGCGGGGACGCCCGCAGCGCCCTCAATGCGCTGGAACTGGGGGTGCTGACCACACCGGTTTCCGACGACGGAAAAATCCACATTACCCTGGCGGTGGCGGAGGAATGTATACAGAAACGGGCGCTGCGTTATGACAAAAAAGGCAGCAATCATTATGACGTCATATCGGCGTTTATCAAAAGTATGCGGGGATCCGACCCGGATGCGGCGGTGTATTATCTGGCGCGGATGATTGAAGCGGGAGAGGATCCTGCCTTTATCGCCCGGCGGATGATGATCTGCGCTTCTGAGGACGTGGGCAACGCGGATCCCCAGGCATTGTGTGTGGCCGTGTCTGCCGCCCAGGCGGCGGAGCGTGTGGGCTGGCCCGAGGCGCGGATTATTCTGGCCCAGGCCGCGGTTTATATTGCCACGGCGCCGAAGAGCAACGCCTCTTATCTGGCCATTGGCGCGGCCCAGGCGGAAGTCGAAAAAAGCGGCAGTCTGCCGGTGCCGGTGCATTTGCAGAACAATCACTGCTTTGGCGAAGGCGAGACGGAGCGGCCCGCGTATCAGTACGCCCATGACTTTAAAAATCATTATGTAAAACAGCAGTATCTTCCGGACGGCGTCAGAGACCGGCAGTTTTATACGCCTACGGAAAACGGCTATGAACAAAGGATTTCCCAATGGATGCAAAAAATCAAACAGGAGGCTTAAACCTATGATCGCTGAAAAAATGGTTTCATTTGTGAAAAATTCATCTGCCATTCGGGCGATGTTTGAGGAAGGAAAGAAAATGGCGGCGCAGTATGGCGCCGAAAACGTCTATGATTTCAGCCTTGGCAATCCCAATGTGCCTGCGCCGGAAATTTACCGGCAGACCATGATACGGCTGCTGGAGCAGGAAGATCCGGTGTATCTGCACGGGTATATGAACAATGCGGGCTTCGAAGAAGTGCGCGCGGCCATTGCCGAAAGCCTGAACAGGCGGTTTCAGACGGCTTTTTCCATGCAGAATATCATTATGACGGCCGGCGCCGCGGCGGGCACAGTCTCGGCGGCGAGCAGCCCGCGCAGCACGGCGGTGGGCGCCTCGCACA
>CANRJG010000036.1 GCA_947630875.1 uncultured Lachnospiraceae bacterium | reverse complement strand
CCATAATAAAACCTCCAAACTGAGTAATTTTATCTTACATCAGTTTGGAGGTTTACACAATCTTTGGGATAGACCCCTTCTTTAATATTCATATCTCTCACTCCATCGGCTTAATCGTTGCCTCAATAAACGCAATCTCCTCATTTGTGAACCCATATTTCGCATACAGCTCCACGTCCGTCCAAGGCTTAGAAAAATCCTGAATGGGGACAAAAATAAACGTGGATTTTGAAATATGAATTGAAGAAAGTGCTTGCAGCAAGAGGAATCGAACAAATTTTGATTTCAGATAATCAAGCAAATTCTCTGCTCTTTCCTTTTCCTCATAGTTTCCAACCACAATATACGAGTGGGTGCAGACCTCATTTGGCTTCAATACGCGCATAGTATTTGTAAGGACGCGGTAAGTTCCGTCCTTCGAAGGTTCACCAGCATGTTCCGCACTTGCCTGGCCTATCATTACTTTATATTTATCAAGCAAGTCAAAGCCCTTTTCTAGCAAATCATGCGAAATATAAGTTACGCCATCACTTGAAAATAGAGATACATCATTTTCTGATTTCTTAATTTGTGCGCCACGAAACTTGGTAGCCAAACCAAATGGACTAATTGGGCTAACACTTTCAGAAAGCATATGCTCATTTAATGCTCGTACCTTTCTCAAAATACTGACGGCTTCATTGTATCGCACTAACACTGGAAATTCATTTAATGCCCGCTGCATTCGTGAGGTCGTGCCATTAAAATTATTTATAAAATCGCAACGTTCAATGCTGTCTGAAATCATTAGGAAATAGTTTACCCCACCACTTATGCTTATTGCCGGGAAACAATCCTTTGAATTTGTAAAATCAACAATCTTAACGATAGATTTGTCATTCATCATGGTTTCACGGTATTCGTCCAACCCGATACCACCTGCAAACCAACGGGACGGTGTTATCATAGACATATAAGAGGGATTCAGGCATTTCCCAGTTAAAACAAATTGATTATAAATCGGCTTTGCTTGCCTTGCTCCGCCGCCAGTTTCAAGCTGATACGGCGGATTTCCTACAACAGCATCAAATTTCAAACGCTCACCTTCTCTCTTCCATGTTTCCGGGTTTGTCAGCTTTCTCGCAAGGCGCTCTTTGTTTTCCATGCGTTCAAGCAGTTTCGTTAGATATATCGCATTCACCGCCGCGCCGGTGTAGCCCGCCAGCGTGCGTCTCGTAATTGCTGCGGCCATCGTGGTCTGGCACAGCACAAAGAGGTGGTCACGGAGCGCCCGTTGCCACCAGAATTGCGCTTCCTCCAGCATCATCTGCTCCTCGTCCTTCGGGAGCATCATACGGTAAATGCTGTACGCCACATACAGCGGATAGAGGCCGGATTTGGAGTTCATCTCCAGAATACGAACTTTATCGTTCAGGAACAATTCACTGGTCACCTCACCCTGTTCGATCAGACGCGGTTCATCCAGCAGACCGTCCTGCACAGGATATCCCTCTTTATAAAAATTGTAGCCGCCTATCGTATCGCCCATATGCATATTTACCACGCGCCACGGGGTCAGCACTGTTTCCTTCGCAGGATTTTTGAAATAGGTAAATATCTCGGCAATCTTCATCACACGGCGGGTGGGCATCAGCTCATCTGCAGCCTTTGCCATGCGGCGGATGCGCATACCTGCGCCTTCGATGACATCCTCATCGTAAAAGACCAGCAATTTCAGGAACAGATCCTTGTCCACCTCTTTGGGCATAAACTCCTGCCAGGAGGCCGCATCCACCTTGTCCACAAATTCTGCCAGACGAATAGATTCGTCAAATTCAGTGGCAGTTCCGAAAATTAAAAGAGGCAACCGAATAGAGACATTGCGCAGAAGGTCAAAAAGAGCCTGTTGCTGTTTCTTCTGCACTTTTTCTTTGTTCAAAGCTTCCTGTTCCTCCGGGGTGCGCTCCCGCTTGGGCTTGCGTTTGGCGTCCTGTGCCTTTCTGTATTCCTCCGGGGACAGTCCCTGACGGTTCACATCAACCGTAGTCTGCTTTTTCTCCTTCTTTTGCGGAGTTAAGCGACTTTTCAGAAGATCGACAAGACCCAGCTTCTCTTTATCCATCACGATACCGGCGTCGGCCTTGTAAATACTGTCATCGTCAAATCCGCTCTTGATTGCCGCATCAACCGTGATTTTCTTGAGCTGACGCATCATCTTCGATACGTCGTAAGGCTCCATGCCGGTTTCGGCCTCCGCCAGCACCGGACAGAAATTCAAAAACTCACCCAGCGCCACACGGCCCGCATCGTCCGTGCCCACAGCAGATTTTTTCAGCTTATGGACTTCCGCCAGCACCTTCAGTACCCGGTCAGGTGCGAAGTCAAAGGCATAACAGACCATTTTCTGCTTGCCATCAATACTTCCGGCAGACTGAACGCGGAAAATCGTCTGCATATATCCCGCAGCACCGGTACTGGAGGAACCGGACAAAAGCATCACGCCTGTCCACTCCTTAACAGTGACACCAGTTGTGAGCTTACCGCAGGAAAGGGTGATGGTGCGGTCATGGTTCTTAATGGCCTCCCGAACTTCTGCCAGCGCATCGTCATAGGGCTTTTCTACATCGCCTTCGCCAGCCACGTTGACCACTTCATAGCCTTGAAATCCGGGATGGTCTTTCAGCATAGCGCTGAAGGCCCGTGCTTCTTTCACGCCGGGTAAAATCCAGAACGTATGGCGGAACATATCCCGGTATTCCTGCGTGGAAAACGGATAGTTACTGTCAGTGCTCTCAGTAGAAATCAGGTCGAGGAATGTCCATACATCCCCTGCATGGACAAAATCTCCCACTTTCGCTCCGGAAGGGAGAGACTGAAAATCCCGCTTGGGATCGCCCGTCCAAGTGCGGAAAAACTCCCGGAAGTTGAAAGCAATGTTTTCGTCCTCATAGCGATAAGAACCAGCCAACATATTGCGCAGATCAAAAGTGCAGATGCGCAGCTCCGGCAAATCTGCATAGGGGTTATGATCGCCGGGGTGCTGTTTCTCCCACCGGAGCTTTGCCTGCTGCTCCATGACGTAATCCCACTGGAATACATTGTCATCGCTGTACTGGTTCAAAAGATTGTAGGGCGTGCCGGAAAGCTGGAGTACCTTTTTGGGCTTCTTGCCTTCCTTCAGCTGTTCCAACAGTGTCTGCACAGCAAGGCCAAGCTCTGTCTGCGTTCCTTCATGAGCCTCATCATAAATGATGATATCCCAATCCATAGCAAACACAGCTTTATTCTTATTAAATTTGCCACCCGCAAGAGCGGAACCGCGTAAATCCTGCATGGAAGCGAAGTAAACAAAAGGTTTACCGCTCTGGGCGAGATTCTGTAAATTGCGGTCATTCTCCGCATCAATGCTGGCATCTGCATCAGTGAACCGGTCGCCAACCTTGATATTCTCCTTGGTAACAAATACGCGGTCATCGTCAAACATCAACTTGAAGTCCGACCGCCAGCCATCCACAACAGCGGGACGGTGGGTAACCACAAGCACCTTTTGAAAATTCATCTTTTTGACCAAGGCGTAGGCCGTCACGGTCTTGCCAAAACGCATCTTGCAGTCCCAGAGCATACGATCTCCATGAGAAAACACCGCCTTTGTTTTCTCTACACACCGTTTCTGCTCCTCCCGCAACTTAATTGCAGTATCTTTCACTACATAAGTTGGAGCAGGTTCTCGAAGTACAGAAACCATCATCTCCTCAGCTGTCAAAACTTTCCGATTATCTTTCACCGCACCGATGGCAGCAATAGCTGTGGGTAAATCAACCTTATACCACTCGCTGTCCTTATCTGTATCATAAAATTTATGTACATCAAACCCGGAACGGTCAAGTACCTCATGCACATTCCGGTCGCTAAACAGACGACTCTCCACCGTCCCGTCAGCCAGCCGAACCTGAACACGCGCCAGCTCCGTGTGGAGCAGATTATAACGGACAAGCGCCGTTTTCGTGTACTGGTCAATGCGTAGTTTCGCCTGCTTGTTCAGTTCATCACAATTCGGTGGCAGCTGCTTATAACTGGAGGCACTATCAAAACGATGTTCTCCGATTTTGAGATAACCCTTGTGAGCCTCGTCGGGAATCTCGAAAATGTATATCAAATTGTACTGCATAGTTCCCGCATATACATCGTGGCTCATGGTCTGCCTCCCTTCATCATGGATAAAAACGTCTGCGTGTGCTTCGAGCGCCAGTCCGTGATTTTGCAGTAATCACCGGTATGCCTGTATATATCCCCTCTGACACAACCGGGGCATTGGACAGGACTATCATCTGCATAAAAATCATCATTTCCCAAATAGTCAAACAGGGTAAACTGCAGGTTTACTGCCGACTTACAGCTGCCCGGCACCACACATTTCAATCCATCCATCTGCCAGATATTCCACGAAATAATGCGGGCGATTTTCCGCAGGAGCGGGATACCGGGCATCTGCCGGAACCGCTCAAAATAATATTCAATATAGGAATAAAGCAGGTTTTCCCGTGCCAGCAAAAGATTATCCCCCTGATACTCAAATCCATAGACGCTTTCAAACGCTCTCTGCGCCCATGTCAGCCATTCCTCGGCGGTATCTGTATTCTCTCGAACAACACGCATTTTGCGGTCAAGAAGCCCGATTCGCCGTTCAAGCGATATTTTCTCGCCCGTCACCGTGTCATAACGGCTGACAAGGTAGGGAGCCTCTCCACAGGTGATTTCCAAACGCTTTGCATCAATATATTTTTCCCAATCATTTTTGCATCCTTCAAATGAAATCGGCTCGGATATAACTGTCCAGCTTTCGCCGTTTTCCGTATTAAAGACATTCTCACGGCCGAACCACTGCTGGTCAATCAGATTGTTCTGTTTATTGCAAACCCAGGAGGGAGTAAATACCTCCGCTTTGTCCCTGGTCCTGCCGAGGCGGGCAGATTGCGATTTCGTGATGCGCGGTTGGATCAATGTCGCATATTCTCCGGTAACGAGCTTCGGCAAAATTTCGCAAAACTCTCCAAACTCCGGACCATAAGAAACATAATCCGTAGTTGCCCACAGGATATTTTTTCTCGTCGTCCTGTCCAGGAGTAAAATATTCAGCAAATCTTTGTCCAGAGAGCGGACAGATTCTTCCAATATATCAATGCCTTGTGCCAGCTCTGAAACTTTCAGGGAAGCAGGGGATTGAGTTGTCATAGTTCCGCCTCCCGTTCCGGCACATAGTCCATAATATCGCCGTAATTGCACTTTAGAGTAGCGCATATCTTGTCAAGGACAGGCAGCATGACCGGCTCGTCACGACGCAGTTTTGTCATTGTATTAGGTGCAATGCCGGATATTTTCCGCAGTTCCGCCACCGTCATATGACGTCTATCCAACAATGCCCAAAGTTTCCTGTAAGTAACTGCCATGCCGCACCTCCTGTCAGTTCAATATAAAATACCATTATCATTATATCGCATAATTTGGCATTTCGCAAGAGCTTGCGAATTACTTGTTCCATTTATTTCACTTAATTTCTGGACAAATGCAGTTTGTAACGCATAAACCATCAGAGGGAGACTCACCCGTACGGTAAACCTCCCTCTGATGTTCACGTAAAAGTATTACTGTTTTATGATAACGCTATTTGGCGACTACAATAAATGTTCCAGATATACTAAATTTAAATTCAATTTATTTTCTATCAAAATAAAAATGGCGAAGTGCTTATCGTAACACTCTGCCAAAAGCCTAACCGGTTTGAGCAAAAAATGCTTGGTTAGGTCTGCTTTACTATTTTTTGCAGCTCTACTGCCGTTTATACACTTAAATGTGCTTTCCAATTCGCTGGAAGATTGATATACCTGCTGTTCTATTGTTAATATTTGTTTTGGATATTGATACATAAAATACCCCCATAAATAAAAAAAGTCCCACCGGGTTGCGCATGAAAATCAGAGGCGTGGTGGATTCTGTTGTTATACAGCTTTTGAAGTTACTGTCAAGATTTCTTTTTCAAAAAAATGGATAATTCTTTACCATCTCAATATGATATTTTTATCGTATCGAAGCTCAATCACTGTTTTTGTAAAAGTAGTAAATTAGTAATAAATTCAATTTGAATTGTACCGGAGGTGCCGATTTTATAAGAATCTCTGTCCGCCTGCAAGTATGTTCCCGTGGCAGCAAAAAAGTACTTTGATTATCGTAAATTATTCCCGTCATACGATTAATAATATTTTCCTAATCTTTCAAAATCAACAAGCAATAGACGTGTATTTTATAATCAATTCTAAAGCAACTCAAACGGAATTTGTCCCTGTCTCGTATCACCTGAAAAGTATTCATCAGGAAACTTACCTGTACAAACACCAACTAGATTTTAATCCACGAGACACTTGCGTGCCTCGACACTGCTTTTTCAGCTTTTCCGGCAGCGCTCACAATATTTCAATCCGCGAGGGTACTGCCCGGACTGGGCAATCTGCTTCACATCATTTCAATCCGCAAAGCACTTGCGTGCCTCGACTACACAACGGAAAACCCACACCACGCACCGTCTTATTTCAATCCGCGAGGCACTTACGTGCCTCGACTACGATGAGTTGATCTTTCTTTGCCGATGTTACATTTCAATCCACGAGGCACTTGCGTGCCTCAACTGTCGTCGTCCGTGTCCATCTGCGCGATGTATACATTTCAATCCGCGAGGCACTTGCATGCCTCGACGTTGGTTCTTGTGGTTTTGAGACAACCGATAGTTTCAATCCACGAGGCACTTGCGTGCCTCGACCTTGCCGCTCAGGTCCGTCCAGACGGCCTCGACGCATTTCAATCCGCGAGGCACTTGCGTGCCTCGACCACGGCGGCGCGCCATTCGTTCCACCCCGTGAAGATTTCAATCCGCGAGGCACTTGCGTGCCTCGACCACTGGGCTCGCGGGCTCTCGAAAAGTGGGGACAAATTATTTCAATCCGCGAGGCACTTGCGTGCCTCGACCAGAAAAGGAGACTAAAACAACATGATCTACGTCATTTCAATCCGCGAGGCACTTGCGTGCCTCGACACGATGGCTCGCCTCTATCCGGAAGGAGATGACATTTCAATCCGCGAGGCACTTGCGTGCCTCGACAAACCTTGAATATTATTGTCTTCGCAGTATTGTATATTTCAATCCGCGAGGCACTTGCGTGCCTCGACGCTGATGTGTGCCTTAATTCTTACGGGGTGCAGCAGCATTTCAATCCGCGAGGCACTTGCGTGCCTCGACAATACGCAGAATAGGAAGCAGCTGCAACCGGAACAATTTCAATCCGCGAGGCACTTGCGTGCCTCGACCAGCAACGATTCTGTGTTCTATGTAAAATCTGCGGATATTTCAATCCGCGAGGCACTTGCGTGCCTCGACATGACCGCTTGTTCTTCAACTGTTGTATCAGACGTATTTCAATCCGCGAGGCACTTGCGTGCCTCGACAAACAGAATAAAAGAAATAAGAAATCAGTTAGGGATTTCAATCCGCGAGGCACTTGCGTGCCTCGACTGTTTGCCTCCCTTTTTTGTTTCCCGGAAAATTTTTATTTCAATCCGCGAGGCACTTGCGTGCCTCGACCAGAATACATATTACAAAGAATCATCGGGGAGGATATTTCAATCCGCGAGGCACTTGCGTGCCTCGACCTTCGCGCATTTTCCGTTCTTCTCCCAGCTTTTTATTTCAATCCGCGAGGCACTTGCGTGCCTCGACCATGCCAGTCAGGACACCGTGCTTGCCTATAATCTATTTCAATCCGCGAGGCACTTGCGTGCCTCGACTATATCTAGCTGGTCTTGCATGTTCGCCCGGTTATTTCAATCCGCGAGGCACTTGCGTGCCTCGACATCTTTTTCCGGTTCGGGAAGAACGCTTCCCCAAATTTCAATCCGCGAGGCACTTGCGTGCCTCGACAGCAATCAGGGCATTTCTTCCCGACCAAGTTTGATATTTCAATCCGCGAGGCACTTGCGTGCCTCGACAATTATATAATCTGGGAATCGAAACTTCTATATCATTTCAATCCGCGAGGCACTTGCGTGCCTCGACTGGTTATACATGTATTCTTCATTAACCGGTATTATTTCAATCCGCGAGGCACTTGCGTGCCTCGACTTTTACAAGCCGTTCTATGAATTAAAAAGCAATATTTCAATCCGCGAGGCACTTGCGTGCCTCGACATTCCGAAAAATCTTTCCGAACGCATAACTGTTATTTCAATCCGCGAGGCACTTGCGTGCCTCGACCATGTATTATAGTCGTAACAAGCATATTTGAAACATTTCAATCCGCGAGGCACTTGCGTGCCTCGACGCTGATTTGGCTTCCGTCAGAAACTTTGATTTTATTTCAATCCGCGAGGCACTTGCGTGCCTCGACTAATTTTTGAATTGCTTTTTTCAATTCCGTAATTATTTCAATCCGCGAGGCACTTGCGTGCCTCGACTGTCGCCGCGTTTTGTGTAGTGTGTTGCGTGATATATTTCAATCCGCGAGGCACTTGCGTGCCTCGACAACGAATGGCGGGCGCGTTGCCGCAAGAAAATTATTTCAATCCGCGAGGCACTTGCGTGCCTCGACCACATTTTTCACAAATCAATTTGATTACAGATTCAATTTCAATCCGCGAGGCACTTGCGTGCCTCGACCAGATTGCACACGTTCGCGGCGCGTATGCCGTATTATTTCAATCCGCGAGGCACTTGCGTGCCTCGACAAGTGAGGGTCATAAAATAATGGGAAAGGAAAAAATTTCAATCCGCGAGGCACTTGCGTGCCTCGACAAACGAGAAGAAAATACCGCTAGCAAGAATATTATTTCAATCCGCGAGGCACTTGCGTGCCTCGACGTTGCAGGCCGCCATGAATGGGGCGTTGAATGGGGCATTTCAATCCGCGAGGCACTTGCGTGCCTCGACTTTGGTAACTGGTATCAAGAAGCCTTGCAAGGTCTATTTCAATCCGCGAGGCACTTGCGTGCCTCGACTTTATTTTCAGGGGGTTTTCAAGATGGCGAAACATTTCAATCCGCGAGGCACTTGCGTGCCTCGACCGTTAAATTTAGATTTATCAGACAACAACTGAACATTTCAATCCGCGAGGCACTTGCGTGCCTCGACGAGTATGAAGCAACTTTTGACCTGGCATATAAAAACATTTCAATCCGCGAGGCACTTGCGTGCCTCGACGGCGGCGGTGATTTCCCCGTGTAGGGGGCAAAATTATTTCAATCCGCGAGGCACTTGCGTGCCTCGACTAAATAAATATGTAGAGACTGCAAAAGCAGGAATTATTTCAATCCGCGAGGCACTTGCGTGCCTCGACGACAGAGGCGCTGGCACAGCTGGCAAACGCCGGTGATTTCAATCCGCGAGGCACTTGCGTGCCTCGACTGTCGTTTTAATGCTTATATGTTAAGTGTAGTTTATTTCAATCCGCGAGGCACTTGCGTGCCTCGACGGCCGCAAGGCCGGAAAGGTAATGAGTGCATATCATTTCAATCCGCGAGGCACTTGCGTGCCTCGACTTACCTGGCCTTATTTGGTCACATCCGCAGCTGGATTTCAATCCGCGAGGCACTTGCGTGCCTCGACAATATGTTGCGTATTGCGAAAGATTATATTGATATTTCAATCCGCGAGGCACTTGCGTGCCTCGACCCCACAATTTTGTGCAAATTGCCTATTGACAAAGCATTTCAATCCGCGAGGCACTTGCGTGCCTCGACTGAGTTTTACGGAAGTAACAACATAGATGATATTATTTCAATCCGCGAGGCACTTGCGTGCCTCGACAACATTTGTTGCGATGTTGTAACGCCTATATTCCCCATTTCAATCCGCGAGGCACTTGCGTGCCTCGACGTGCTTATACGGTAGAACGTGGCAAGAGTTTATATTTCAATCCGCGAGGCACTTGCGTGCCTCGACTGTAAGAAATTATATACAATATTGTAAGCAAAAGATTTCAATCCGCGAGGCACTTGCGTGCCTCGACATATCAGCAGAACCATTAAAATACGATTTAAATATTTCAATCCGCGAGGCACTTGCGTGCCTCGACACGCTGACCGCACTGTTTCTGAAACAATTCAATATTTCAATCCGCGAGGCACTTGCGTGCCTCGACCATAGTCCCGGAACTGACCAGTACGATCATCAGTATTTCAATCCGCGAGGCACTTGCGTGCCTCGACACCAACCTTTACACTTTGCAAAATCATCAGGAAAAATTTCAATCCGCGAGGCACTTGCGTGCCTCGACATTCTTAGCAAAGAAACGCTCCAGCATATTACAATTTCAATCCGCGAGGCACTTGCGTGCCTCGACTATTCTTAGCAAAGAAACGCTCCAGCATATTACAATTTCAATCCGCGAGGCACTTGCGTGCCTCGACTAGCAATAGGCCAAAGCTCAGTAACACTACGAGCAATTTCAATCCGCGAGGCACTTGCGTGCCTCGACGTGTCTAAAGATTCGCAAATACCGCCGGCCTTATCATTTCAATCCGCGAGGCACTTGCGTGCCTCGACTATTCTTCATTAACTGGGATTGAAGAATCAACATTATTTCAATCCGCGAGGCACTTGCGTGCCTCGACAGCAAAAACACACAAATATTTTATTATTCATCTGTGTGTTTTTGCTAAAAACATAAGAATTACTATCAATAATTTTTTGTATATCTTTTTTATTATATATTTTTACATGCTATTATCCGTGCGAATCTCCCGGCATTTTTATGATCCCTCTACATTCGCACTATAACTACAATACCAACGGTTCTGTCACCGCAAAGCTTGGTTTTGCTCCTATATGTTCAACCTTGTTTTTATAATTATTTCCGAGATAATAAAATCGCAGGCTGTCCTTGTCCTGATCAATTAGTTCTTCAAGAATTGCTTTAACCTCCCTGCATTTGGCAGCGTCCATTACGCACTCAAACACAGAATTTTGTACCCGTTGTCCATAATTTACACATTGCTTCGCAACACGACGAAGCCGGCTCTTTCCAGCTGCAGTTTCTGTGTTCACATCATACGTTATCAAAACCAACATCTTTCAGCAAACATCTCCTCTAACATATACCGGTTGATTCATAATATACACCGAAAATCCGCTTTTTCTATAAGAACCGCACGCATTATTTCCAGAAAAACGGCGGATACTCCTCCAGGTCTCCCCGGATATACCTGGCCAGAAGCATCGCCTGAACATAGGGAACCATACCCCACTCTATTTTCTCATCCAGAAACGGATGGCGAATGATTTCCTGTTTCTTCAACTGCCAGTGTGTCAAAAAAGTTTTTCTCGCCTCGTCATTCATCAAAACTGCGCCATTTTCCTTTTGAATAAATCCCCCGGCATCGATCATCTTTTTATTGATCAGAGTCAAAACAAATCGATCCGCCATAACGCTGCGCAATTCCTCTGTCATATCCAGCGCCAGTGACATTCTTCCCGGACGATCCGTATGGAAGAACCCGGCATACGGATCCAGCCCAACCGTTTCCAGGCTTCCGGCACACATCCCAGTCAAAAGGGTATAAGCAAATGAAAGCATGGCATTCACATAATCAAGCGGCGGACGACGACTTCGCCTTTGAAAAGAAAACATATCCTTCTGCTGAAGAATCAGATCGTCAAATACGGAAAAATAATTTGAAGCCGCTTCGCCTTCCAGTCCTAAAAGCTGTGCCGCATTTGTACAAGTCTTTATTTTTACAAGAGTTTCCGACAGATACTGTGATTTTCTTTTTATTTTTTCAATATCCAATCTTAAAGGATAATCCCGGCATGCACGCTCCAGAATCCATTTCGCATTATATACTTTCCCAAGAATACAGTTTCTGGCCACCGCCAGACTTCGCTCATGATCCATGGCAATCTTATATTGCTCCTTACGAAGCAGGATATTCCCTCGAAATTCTCCGGATACCCTGGCAAGGAATCTTCCGCTGCGGGACAAAAATGTAAGATGAATGTCCCGTTGCGCACACGCCGCCATGAGTGCCGGACTGGCGCCTGTATACCCGCATGTCACGATTGCTTCTAAATTGTGAAGCGGTACCCGGCTTATCTCAGTCTCTTTTTCCAGCACGACAACATTTTCACCATCCAAAGACAGATAACGGTTCGGCGATGTTATATATAGTGTGTTTAACAGCTTCTTCATTCTTCTGATTCCTCTATCGCATCAGCAATATATTGATGAACCGATCTTACCTTCATAAGAACCGGCAGGCAAATATCTTTCAGAGAACAAGCATTGCAGGCCTTTGTCCTTTTCCCTTTAGGAGTCGCACCTTTCTCATAATACTGATGCATTTCTGCAACAATCGTCCGAACCTTCGCACGCAGTTCTTTTGTTATAGATACCCGGAGACGATGCTTCGTTTCGCCATAATAAAGAAACCCTTCATCGATCTGACAACATAACATTTCTTCCAGACACATTGTCTGCGCTGCCAACTGAAGAATATCGATCTCATCTTCCTTGGGTCGCCCTTTTTTATACTCAACAGGAAGCACATGGTAATATCCGTCGTATCTGGGAATGTAAACACCGTCTGATGCCTTATGAAACTCTACCACATCGCATTCTCCGCTGATCCCCAGTTCCTTCGACTGCACAGGCATGGCTCTGGAAACGATCAAATCGCCGCGACGCTCGACAATCTCCCCATCATGCGCCCGCCTGTGCATCAGATGTCCTTCTACTGTCCTTACATTCTCACACCACTGCAGTTCTATATGGGCCAGTCCCCATTGTCTCCTGCAAAATGCATAATGCTGAATCCCCGACAACTGCAGGAATTCATCTTCCTGATACAAGATCAATATACCTCCGGTTCCACGCAGCCCTCAGGATTATACAACTGAACCGAATAATCCTCAAATGACTTCGGCCGCTCAACCTTCGGTGTGATCTGTACGCTTCGGTGTACCTTTCCCGTCGATACCACCGGCGTCTTTTCCTGGTGCTGCCACCAATACACCCGGTTCACTTCCATGCTGCCCTCCGGTCTGGCAGACGAAGCATCATTATTAAAAAGTGTCCGAAGTGATTCCTTCAACTTCCCGGCATCTTCCTGAGAAAAGCCAGTCTTTTCCGCAAGCTGCACATTTACGCTTCCTTTGATCACATACAGTCCGTATCCGATCCGGTGCTTCGTCCCCATCGTATCAGATGCCCTTCCTTCTTTCGACTCGCTGTTCACGCTCTTAGTAATCTGCATGCTGATCACATCCACTGGAGACACGCTGACTGCCTGATGAACGGAAACCGGTCCCCGAATTCCCAGCGATACCTCCGTGCCTTTAAATGCAAATACCTGACCGAACATCCTGACATCGATCCATTTTTCACAGGCAATCCTGGCACAGACATCTTTATTTGCCTTTTTTCCCAGCTTGATCTCCTCTTTCAGTTCCTGACAGCTTTCTGCCCGTTCGTGCAGGCTCTTGCATCCGTCGTCCGCTCTGTCGTCTGACTGGACAAACACACATTCTCCCATATCCTGCAGGCGGTTTCGGATTTTCCGTTTAATGCACACATCCGATATTTCACCGCATCCATCAAAATTTGCCCGCGGCCGGTTACCGTTTAACGGATCCCCGTTCGGATTTGCATCCGTCACCGACGCCAGTACCACAAAATCAATCTTTCCTGTTAATTTACTCATCTGCTTCGTCCTCCTTCCAATTTCTAAGCGCGTATGCCTGGTTGTGGAATCCCAGAAGATACCGTCCGTTCAGCGCATCGCCTCTCTCAAAGTCTCCCTCTGCAAATTTCCAGCAGATTTCATCGATTAAATGCTCATACTTTATTCGTTCCTCAGCGGAAAGTTTCATTATATACGGTTCGATCCTCTCCTCCAGCAGTTTCCAGGTCCGAAACGGATGTTGGGAAAACGCACTCATAAACCGCTTCGCATTTGTCTCCCGGACTTCATTTTTCTCCTGAGTCCGGTATTCGACCCGATCCGCTACCGCCAAAAGACGTCCATACAAATAATCTCTGTCGCAGCATTTTTCATTTAACGCCACAGACCACACCTCCTTATCGTTTCTTTCAATTAATTTCTTTTTTACCAGAGAGCAGGCCAGTGCCAGAACCTGTTCCCATATCATTCGATTCTCAAATGAAACCGGCGACGAAGCTCTTTGTACTGCCAGATTCACCATATTCTGAGGAACAGGGCTTCGCAGGATCACACAGGGAATCAGTTGTTTGCACACTTCCGCTGACATATTCTCATAAGAACCTTTTAATACCATCGTGTTCTTTTCTTCCGTCCCATACAAAAGGACTGCGATATCCTTTATATTTACCATTCCATAGTACTGGTAGAATCTTTTATCCTTATACCTCACCTGGATCCAACCACAATCTTTGTGCCACGCTTCCAGATTCTTCAGATACACACTGGAAGACAATTTCTGACATTGCATGATGGATAGCCGGCCAGGTGTCGCGGAATCAAGCGCCATCAGTATCAGATTGGACGACACATCCAGTTTGCTTCGGTACCCCTCAATCGCTGCCAGAAATCTTGCAGCAGTACGAGGATCCGTTCCCTGATATGCCGGTGTACCCGCATTGTTCCCGACATCATTTTCATCCGTATCTTCCCAGCCTTCATACATATCACAGATCATATCGGAATCCTGATACCATTCCGGCAGCGCCGCCGCATCCGAAGCCCAAGTGACGACCGTCAGGCCATTCCAGTTCCGCCCCTGCTTTCGGATGATCCATTTCAATGCATTATGCGCTTTCTGCGAATCCTCATAACCGATAACAAATGCTTCTTCCTTATTTGCAAAGCGGCCGCGAAACGTAAAATTCGTCTTATCGTTGGCAGAGATCAATTTGGAACCGTCTCCCTCATTCCGGATCTTTCTGGGATGAAGATAAGAAATCGCCGTCTGCGCACCGGTCAGATAGGACATCCCCTTTTGGGTTGCGCTATTTCGCGTAAAGGCAATATAAGATGCCTGAAGGGATAAATCCAGCCAGCATTCGTCCGGTATGTAATATTCCCGGTGCAGAAGAATATTCTGATTCTCATCCCACTCCGACGCCACCTTGAAACGTACAAAGGCATCTGTCTGTGCAACATTCTGGATCTTTTCCTTTGGAGAAACCGATCCATTCTCATCCGTCGTCAGTACCTTCCTGTCGATCAGATCCCGGATGAGCCGTCCCTTTTCCAGGTATTTCCGTATTGCCCTCACTTTCTCATGAGAAAAATCGGATTCGTTCCACCGTTTCAGCCCTTCCATATACCGTTTATGGTTTTCCAAAAAATCTTTCCCATTTTTGGCAGTAATAAAGGCATGATAGTCTCCAGCCAGATATTTCAGCTTGTCGCACAGTGGATGTGGATATGGATCCACCCCCGTTCGGGAAGCGGACTTCTCCGTCACCGGGATCACGGTCAGCTTGTCCCCTGCATCCACACGTTCTGCCTCCAGAAAGCTTCCTTCCGCATCAATTGTCACTGTAATCTGTGCGGCCATTGTGGTATGAAAAATCGGCAGAAGGATCAACTGTTCCCCATATCGGCCGCGTTCAATCTTTCCGGCCAGTTCCTGATTCTTGTCGTACAGATCACACAACTCGCTGATCCAGTTCATTCTGTCACCTCCTGTGAAAATTCATGTAAACCGGAGAAAGTACCTTTTCCAAACGGCTTTATCTCCATCTCTCGTATCACCCGTTTTTCCGTACATTCCTCCGGTTTTGGAAAAAGAATAATTCCATTTCGCATCACCGGCCGCCAGAAACGGACAGTCATCTTTCCTTTATCCTCCACAAGGATCGCTTCGTCGGCATATGTAATTCCATGGTACATAAACCCAAATGTCAGCTCATCAATGTCTGCATATGCGCCTTTATCCTCTCCATCATCAAAACTGCAGGGTTCCACATAGCCCTGACACTCCCGCGTCCCTAAAAAGATATCTCTTCTTCCGCCGCGTGCAATCATCCGCTTCGCGATATTATGATGCTTATTCTCATTGCGGTCGTCCGCCAGCTCCGGCCGGTTTTCATTCCAGATAAAATGCGCACGCACCCGATAGCGAACATCTTTCAGATACGTATAATAGGACAGTTCATTCCCGCCATGGTATCCGATGGGACGAATCCCTTTCGTCTCCATCTGGATCGGATTCATAACCCGCACTGCATCAATGATCCAAATCACTGTCGGTTTCCAGTATATACTTTGTAAGATCCCTTTCAGTGCTTCATAAGTGGGAATCTGATAGGAACATTTTTCCCCTCCCACTCTGGTAATCGGATCAGCAAACATTGCCAGAGGGCCTGAAACCTCGAACTCAACCCGATTTTCATGCATGATCTCACCTCCTTCCTTACAAAATCAGCGTTTCCATTAATGTTGGTTCTACTAAAACCCCTGTCTCTTTACTATAATATCTTCCATCCAGTACCATAATCCGGACACCCAACACATAATGGATCCCCGATTTCAATTTATCCAGCATATTTTGCGATACCGAAACTGTATAACGCTGCAGTTTTCGCATCAGTTTCTTCTTTTCCTTCAGCGAAACATCCCCGGACTCCAACTGCCAAAGCAGTGATTTCACAGTGTCATCAACTTCTACAACCAGATCAAACTTTCCATCCTCATCAATGACCTGAAATTTTTCCCCTGCCGTCTTAAAAGCCTGTTCCAGAATCGGGGGATTTTTCCGGGGTTTTCCACGCAATTCCTCATTACCGGAAAGCATTTGAACCAAAGTTGTCGGAACGCCGTCTACCGTCACCGGATAAGACATCTCACTCTCCCTTTTGATAAAATATTGCTGATAATACATTTTTATCGCTCTCATCGAATCCAAACGTCCGTCCAACGTATCCGGTGCCTTTCTGAACTGCCGGAGAACCATCGATATCGCATCCTGCGCTTTGCGAATATCCGGCAAACGCGAAATCTTTTCCAGTTGCTCATTCGCTTTGACGATATACACATGTCCCATTGGAATATCCAAATATCGGTTACATCGCCCCGCAGCCTGAATCACACTGTCCAAGCCGGCAAGAGAACGAATCACGCAGTCAAAAGACACATCCACTCCGGCTTCAATTAATTGTGTACTGATACATATATGCAGTTTTCCTTTTCGGCAGTTATTTCTTCTTTCATCACTGTACTCCTTGATTTCTTTCAAAACCTCCTGCCGATTGACAGGAATCATGTTTGTACTCAAATGCCAGACCACTCCGCTGTTCCCGCACAATTCCGTTACTTTGTCATAAACCGTCCGAACACAGTTTTTTGTGTTCCCGATAAATAACACCGATGCGTATATATTTGCTTTCTCCATGATATACCCGGCAAGTTCATCTGCATTCATACCTCCTGCCACCAGTTCCGTGTCGTCTGTAATCTCCATCCTGCGAAATTGCTCGTCACAGCGTTCTGTCTGTGATACCATCTGTCTGGAAGGAAGCAGCCGGTTCTCCGAAATCTCTTCCAGAAGCGGCTGTGTCGCCGTGCATAATACAACGGTTGCGCCTGCAAACTCTGTCAGAAAATTCACCCCCCAAATTAAACAATCCCAGCACCCTGACCGGCAATGCCTGAATCTCATCTACTATAATCACACTGTCGCAAAGGCTGTGAAATCTTCTTATGTTTCTGGTCTTTCCCGCAAACATCGTATTCAGAAACTGCACTGCCGTCGTAACGATCACCGGAACCTGCCAGTCTTCCGTGAGCCGATCATATTTTGTCTGTTCTTCATCATCTTCCAGAACAATACTGCTATGATGCTCCAGCACTATCTCATCTCTGCCCAGAGCCCGCCGGATTTCTTCCGCATTTTGCTCTGTAATCGACTGAAACGGCGCCACATAAATGATTCGCTTTTTTCCATGTATCTTCGCATGATTTACTGCGAAACGCAGGCTGGCGAGGGTTTTTCCGGATCCTGTGGGAACCGACAAGAGATACCTCCCTCCTATTCCTGCGGCTGTTTTCCTGCATTGCGCAGATATCTCTTTTTTATATAAACTGATTCCTCCTGCATCCGGGAATCTTTCCACAAGATAATTCTCTAAATGCTCTGCGCAACGATCCCACGCCTTCCGGCCATCTCCCATATTCATCGCAGAAAAGATATCCTCTCCCGTCAGAAAGTCCTCGGTACTCCGCCGGTCAGCATCAATCAAAAGCGATAACAGCATCCGTTCAAACATTCCCAGATAAAACTCCTTGCGGCCGTATTGATTGCCCCATTTTTTCAGTTTCGTCTGAATCTCCCTGAGAAGCAAGGATGCGTCCTCTCGAGCCCGATGTGACAAAGCCAGGATCCCGGCCTTATCAAAGGCAGCATAAAAACTGTCACAACACTCGTCAATGGAAAGGTTCTCGGCTTTTCGCTTCCGGTATTCTGTCAAATGTTCGCCTGTTTCAATCGAGATACTGTCATTCAAGCCATGATGAGAATATATCGCTGTCTGAAGTATAGCCGATGCTGCCGTATGAGGTATCAATCGCTCAATGATCTGGCCCCCTGCCGTTGAATGATCTTCCTTCTTTCTGGCACTGTCAGGATCCTTCAGACTTTCCTCGAAATAATTCTTCCAGGCTCTGCACCCTTTCCCCGCGTCGTGTGCGTCACCTCCCAGCTCTATCATATTTTTTAAGAAGGAAATACTGCATTTTTCCCGGCCATAGACTCCGGTTTCCCGTAAATGGTCGGCATTCGACTGATATTTTTTCGTATCAGCATTATAATGAGATGGATAAAATGGATGGGTACCTTCTTTCATCAGACTGCTCCTTTGATATTCCTCTTAAATAAATATCCAATTCTTCGCATTGTACTTCGTTTTTTGTATCTGCATTTTTATAGTACAATTATGTCTTTGAAAAGTCAATCTTTAT
This sequence comes from uncultured Lachnospiraceae bacterium, assembly GCA_947630875.1. Classification (GTDB taxonomy): domain Bacteria; phylum Bacillota; class Clostridia; order Lachnospirales; family Lachnospiraceae; genus CANRIM01. The sequence continues at coordinate 1,809 of CANRJG010000036.1, read as the reverse complement.
TTTATATGGAATATAATATTAAGAGACTTACGGCGTTTTATTTCGACTAACCCATACATCCATCTGAACTTCCAAAACAGAAAAAGCACTTCTTGCCAATCAATACTGCAAGAAATGCTTCATCTTTTAACATACCATAAAAAATATTTCAATCCACAGACATATCATCTGACGTAAAACAGTTTATTCAAAAACTATCAGAATGTCAATATTTCCATGCGTTTACAAAACGGGAAAGTCGTTTACAAAATGGGAATCTCGCTTACTACATTGTTTTTTTTATCGGCTGTATAAACGGTAATAGTTCTGCGTTGCTTTTTTGTAGATTAGTTTCTGGAATTCTAAATATTCTCCCTGCATACATAATCCAGGATCACCATCTGGATTTGTCCGCTCTGTTTGCCCATTATAAAAAATGACCTCCCGCGATTGATATAATAATTATACCATACAGGAGATCAAATTTCTTTAGTTTGTCACCAGGTCCACTTTAAAACGGTCTCGCACTCCCACTCCCATGGGTCATTCAAACATCGCATCTAGAATAGCGCCAAGGTCTTCATCGGAAAAGCCGCTGCCCATCGCGCCCTGACTTACAAGTGTGTCCTTGTTTCCAGCAAGAGCGTTCAAGGCTGAAAAATAACCGTTCAGATCATTCTCATAGTCTTCCGATGACTGATAATCCTTCCATTTCTCGGATTTTTCCATATTTCCTAACATCCCAAAAATAATACCCATACTGTCGGATGGGTTTTTAATGTTCCGTAGCGCCTCCGACTGCTGTTTATAGTATTGTTGCACTGTCATCGTCTTATCGCCAACAACGATATTTGAATCCTTCGCCATGTCGGAGTTGGCATAGGCGGTCGCCGAACCATAGACCGTTGCCATCGAGGCAAGCAGACTGCGTTCCGTGCAGTTCTTCCACTTTTCAGTATTGTTAATTACATCGTTAGCGGTCAAACCGGCGGAGGCTTCGGCAACATGCATCACGACCGCATTCGTCACTGCCTCTTTATATGCATCATCGTCAGGGTAATTTTCTTTGGTCACACCTAATGTCTTCAGATATTCATCGCCGCCGATCATCTCTTTCAGTGATTCAATATTGCTATCCCCGACAACACCTTTCAGAGCCTGGACAACGTTATCCACCTCGCCCATAAGGCTGCTCATTTCCATATTCTTCCCAAAGGTAGAGCCGTTGAACGTTTCCATATCATCATCCTGTAAGGTGTATGTGTACTGTTTCCCGCTCCCATCGGTCACAGTAAAGGTTGTGGTCGTCCCGTTATCCACCGATTTTATCTTCATGCCGTTGTTCAGAGCCATTTCGCCTTTGGGAAGTATTCCGCTAAAAACGCCGGGCTCGATACCATATTTAAGTCCCGTATAAACCTTAAATAAAGCGTCCTCGTTGCCCTTAAAATACTTCTTAAACACATCGTAAAATCCAGAGATGCGCTCAGCTCCGCTTTCATCCGTGGCAGACAAATCAGTCAGCTTCAACTTGCCCTCGGATCCTTCCAATGTTGCTACTGCTGTTTTAGGATACGTTGACAGCTCCTTCTCGGTGTAAGCGGACTGGAACGCCGTATTTACCGCACTCAGCAACGCAAGGTCGTGCGCCTCGTTTGCCTTTGTTATGTATCCTCTGTACGCCACCGTCCCCACGCCGGCGAGGATCGCCAGCACCGCGATGACCACTACCAGCTCCACTAACGTAAAGCCCTTTTTGCTTCTGTTTTTTGCTTTTCTTCTTTCCATTCCTGACCTCCTCAAAAAATGTGTCCAGATTCTGCGCCCTCT
>CANRJG010000035.1 GCA_947630875.1 uncultured Lachnospiraceae bacterium | reverse complement strand
GTGCTTTTCATTCAACCTGTATAAAATTTTCAAAGTTCATTAATTTCTGCTTGACTTTTTATTTGCAGACTTATAATCTTTTTTGAATTGTGTAGTTATCTTGACAGTATATTTTGTTTTTCTCATTTTTTCAGGTCAGCAAACAACTCATCGAGATCGGTGTAACCTTTCACGGTTGGGTCTTTTGCAATCCTTTCCGCTTCTACCATTGCGGCAATCGTTTCCTTATTGGGCGTTTTCATGGAAACATCAAAAGGAATCCGACCCTCACGAAGCGACTGACGGACAAAAATATTAAAAGCAGTAGACAGATTCATACCCAGTTCTGCAAAAAGGGCATCTGCCTGTGCCTTCAGATCAGTATCCATGCGGATACTGATATTCGTTGTAGTACCAGCCATACAATCATCTCCTCTCCTTCTGGTAGTTATAGTATATCAATTTGCACGAAAAAAGCAATATATTGCACGAAAATTTTCAATTTAATCTCGTAGGTTTTGCCATCTTCTGCGCAAGTTCCACCATCGTTCTTACCGACAATACATTTACACAATCTCAAAAAAAGGTATAATATCCCCTGAGACATTTCCCACCTTCCTGCGACTAATAAGTGAAAGGGATCCATCCCCTTTCGGAAAGGAGAGACTCTATGGATAACGGTGCCGGTAGCTACCGCCGTTTCCTGGATGGTGATGATAACGGGATCGCTGAAATTGTTGCGGATTATAAAGATGGCCTGATTCTTTATTTGAATCATTATGTAAACAATATTTTCATTGCCGAGGAACTGACGGAAGATACCTTTTTTCGGTTAATCGTCAAAAAACCGCGATACGCCGGGAAAAGTTCATTTAAATCCTGGCTGTATGCCATCGGGCGACATGTAGCAATTGATTTTGTAAGACATCATTCCAGACAGCTGAATACCCCTGTTGAAAATATGGAAAACTATCTGCTTGAGGAACGAAGTCTCGAAGAATCCTATCTGCAGAAGGAAAGAGACATCGCTGTCCATCAGGCGCTGTCGAAACTTCCTGTGGATTACCGGACCATTCTCTGGCTTGTGTTCTTTGAAAATTTTTCCAACAAAGAAGCGTCCATTATTTTAAAGAAAAATGACCGTCAGATCAGGAATCTTCTCTATCGGGCGAAGCAATCTTTAAAATCAAAATTGGAAGAGGTGGGATTTGTTTATGAAAAATAGTAACGAAATGTTTCAAAGTCTGCTGGAACGAAGAGATCGGTATATCAGGGAACAGCAAAGAAAAAGGAAAACCGTTATCCGAACGGTAATGCCTGTATGCGGTTTGCTTCTGGTTGTCATGCTGGGCGCCGCCCTCTGGCAATCCGGTTTATTAAAGCATCCGGAGGTTCCGGTGAAAAAAGATCCGCCGGGCCAGAATGATCGTTCCACAGACAATTCATCCGACGATAATCTTCCGGAGGAAGAAGACGTGGTTTATACCGATAAAGTCAAGCTGCCGGAAAAAACTTCGGATATGGTATCCGCTGACATGATCGGCTGCCTTGTATATCAGGGAAGTGTTTATACCCATGCGACGGAATTCACCATTGAAGACCCTGCCATTGCCAAAACCTTAGTGGGGGAATATGTGGGAGAAGCCACAGGTACACTGGATGAGTGGTCGTCTCAGGAGGACTGGGCCACAGAACTGGCTTCCACCTATACCGGTCCCGTATATAAAGTCAACGGATACAGTGAAGATTTCCGCCTTTGCATCTATAAACATTCCGGCGATGAATGCAGCTTACAGTTTTTTGATAATTATGACGGTATCCCCCTTCATACTGGCGCGGATCTCTTTGAAACCCGCCTCCATATCCCGGGCAACGTAAACCATATCAGCTATTTGACCCATTACGACTGGAATGAAGGCAATCGATCCAACGAACGTGTTTTTTTGGCTGAACAAAGCGTTTCTCCCAATCGTTCCGCCGAAAGTGATATCACCGGTATGACGGAATCAAATTTTGAGGATTTTCTGTCCGAACTCTGTGCCTCTCCATTTATACGCATCGACCATCTCAGCAATCCGGATTTTTATAATGCGGAAATACAAGGCCATTTATATTTGCATATGAACGACGGTACTGTGGTGGAACTGCGGCTGATCGAAGGCGGTTATGCGGGTATTCAGGACCTGGGCTGGATTTTTGTTCATATGCCCGGCCAGCTGTTTGATCAGGTTCTGGCTGCCTGCCAGTAAACCTTTATTGTGAAAACCCAATCTTGTATAACAAAATGCCCCATCAGCATCCTTGCTGATGGGGCATTCATTTGATTTGAATTATACGCCTTTGGAGCTCTTTCTGTTCAGCTCGATGCTGGAGTAATTCTGTTTGGAAACATGTCCCTTCAAAGGCATAATCTTCTGATCGATGGCATCCAGAATCCACTCCGGCTGCGGGAAGAACTCATGGTCATACTCAAACGCAGGTGTGATCCAGTTCTTGGCACCCACAACAACCGGAGGCGCATCCAGATAATCAAAGGCCATCTGTGTGATGTTCTGTGCCATATCGTTCAGGATGGAGCCTCTTGCGCAGGCATCGCTGGCAAGGATGATGCGGCCGGTCTTCTTTACGGACTCGATCACCTTATCATAGTTGAAAGGTACGATGCTGCGGGCATCAATGACTTCTGCAGAAACGCCGTATTTCTCCTGTAATGTATCTGCTGCTTCCAGCGCTCTGTAAAGGGTTGCGCCGATGGTCAGGATGGTAATATCGCTGCCCTCTCTGCGGATCGCAGGCTCGCCCATGGGTACTTCATATGCGCCCTCGGGCACACCTTCTTTCACAAAACGCTCGCCCATGTCGTAGATTCTCTGGCTCTCAAAGAAGACAACCGGGTCGGTGCCGTTCAATGCGGAGTACATCAGACCCTTTGCATCGTAAGGCGTTACCGGGAATACCACTTTCAGGCCGGGGATATGGGCGCAAAGGCTGGTCCAGTCCTGAGAATGCTGTGCGCCGTACTTGGAACCGATGGACACACGCAGAACTGCGGGCATTTTCAATCCGTCTGCGGACATGGACTGCCATTTTGCCATCTGGTTGAAGATTTCATCGCCTGCGCAGCCGATGAAGTCACAGTACATTAACTCGGTGATAACACGGCCGCCTGCCATGGCGTATCCGACGGAAGTACCGACGATGGCGGATTCACTGATAGGCGCGTTGAACAGTCTGTGGTACGGAAGGGCTTCCGTCAGACCTCTGTATACCGCAAATGCGCCGTTCCAGTCTCTGACATCCTCACCGTAGGAAATGAGGGTGGGATCCGTATAGAACTTATCGATAATCGCCTCAAAAATACCATCGCGGATATTGTACTGTTTCAGCTTCGGAACCAGTTTGCCCTTGTCGTCATAGGCATAACGTGCCTGCTTGGCAATCTTCTTTACCCGTTCATTTTCTTCCATGGGCATGCGCACGTCGCAGGGACGATCTTCCATCTTTTCGATTTTCTGATTGGAGAACATGGCGTTTTCCAGGAAAAGCGGGTTCTTTTCATAATCTGTATAGGGAGAAATCTCCAGATCGCTGGCCAGCATGAAGGCTGCTTTGTTGCGGGCTTCCGCATTGGCAATGCATGCGTTGATTTCTTCCTGGGTTGCTACGCCGGCTTCCACGATTTCCGCCGGGAAAATCTTGATGGGATCATATTTTCTCCACTCTTCGATTTCCTCATCTGTTCTGTAGGAATTGACGTCGGAGGTAGAATGTCCGGTGAAGCGGTAAGTAACCACATCCAGAAGAACCGGGCCTTTTCCTTCTTTGATCAGCTGAATTTTTCTCTTATATGCGTCGATGACAGCCAGCGGATTCCAGCCGTTGATTCTCTCTGCATTCATATTGGACGGTGTAATGGCGCCCAGTCTTGCCAGATCGTCATAAGCCATGGTCTCACCCTTGGTCTGGCCGCCCATGCCGTAATGGTTGTTGCTGAAGTTGTAGATGATGGGCAGGCCGCCTTTGTAGCCGTCTTCCCAAAGCTGTGTATACTGATCCATAGCCGAGAAGTTCATGGATTCGTATACCGGGCCTCTGGCTGCGGAACCGTCGCCTAAGTTGGCAATAACAACGCCGCTCTTCTGGTTACATTTCTTAAACAGCGCGATACCGGTACCCACAGGGCCGGAACCGCCGACGATAGCGTTGTTGGGGAAAATACCGAAAGGCAGGAAGAATGCATGCATGGAACCGCCCAGGCCACGGGAGAAACCGTTGTCCTTTGCGAACAGCTCTGCCATCAGGCCGTACAGGAAGAACTCTCTTGCCATTTCTTTAACGTCTTCGGTCTTCGAGTGGCTCTTGATGATTTCATAGTTCTTGCCGCCGTTGACTGACTGCATGATTTCGATCAGCTTCTCGTCGCTCAGTTTACGAATGGCGGAAAAGCCCTTGGCGATAACTTCGTGATGGGAACGGTGAGAACCGCAGACGAAATCGTTTTCATCCAGATAAAATGCTTCGCCGACTGCGGATGCTTCCTCGCCGGCCGCCAGATGGGCGGGACCCGGATAGGTAAATTCCTTGTCGTTGTAATTGCCGAATTTCTTAATGGTATTCAGCATGGTTTCAAATTCACGAATGGCCAGCATATCTTCGAAAATGCCCAGCAGCTCTTCTTTCGTAAATTCGTCTTTGACATCTTTGACCTTCTTGTCGTAAGCGCAGACCGGAATATCGTTGAACTTAATCGTCCGCTTTTTAAAATTCTCTTTCGGGTCTACAAATTGTGATTTTGGCATAGTTTATCTCTCCTTCTTTATTTTACATCGAATAATGCTTCGCGGATGACTTCGCAAACAGTAGGATGCGGGAATACGATTTCCTTCAGGTCATCTATCTGCATCTCGGTTTCCACCATCATGGCCGCGCCGTAAATAATTTCGGAAGCATAATTTCCGATCATATGTACGCCCAGCACTCTTCTGTATTTCTTGTCAACAATCAGCTTTAAGATACCGTCGCCATCAGGATTTTCCGCCAGATAACGGCCGCTCATCTTCAGACTCATCTTCACAACTTCCACATCCAGACCTTTGGCCTTCGCGTCGTCCTCGGTAATGCCGACTGCGCCAACTTCCGGATTGGTGTAAATGACGCTGGGAATGGCGTCATAGCGCATCCGGTCTTTGATACCTAAAATGGTATTGATGGCCACTTCGCCTTCCCGGTATGCCGTATGGGCCAGCATGATCTTGCCGTTGACGTCGCCTGCGGCGTACAGGCCTGCGATATTGGTCCGCATCTGCTCGTCGGTAACGATGGCGCCCCGTTCCATAACCACGTTTAAGTTCTCCAGACCATAGCCGGTGGTCACCGCACGTCTGCCGATGGAGCAGAGTACCTTGTCCGCAGCCACTTCCTGAGCCTTGCCATCGGGGTCTTCATAGCAAACCGAATGATCCGTCACAGCTGTTACCTTGCAGCCCAGTTTGAAGTCGATGCCCTTATTGGCATAATTTTTCATCAGAATACCGGAGATTTCCCGATCTGTGGGACCTGCGATATGATCCAGCATTTCAATGACCGTGACCTTACAACCTACCGTACAGTAGTAAGAAGCCATTTCCAGTCCAATGACGCCGCCGCCGATGACGGTCATCTGTGCCGGAATCTGTTCCAGATCCAGTACTTCCCGATTGGTCATCACGAAGCCTGACGCAACGCCTTCCCGCAGTCCCGGAATGGGCGGGATCACAGGTTCGCTGCCCGCTGCAATCAGCAGGTTCTTTCCCGTATAAACCTCGCCGCCGGCTTCCACCTGAAAACCGTCTGCGGTCTTGCCCTGAATCATGCCTTCCGCATCTGCGACCTTTACTTTGGCCTTGCGCATCTTCATGCCGATGCCGGACACCAGCGTTTTGACAACTTTATTCTTTCTGTCTACTACGTATTTCTGATCGATGGTTACATCCTTTGCCGTCACACCGTAATGTTCGCCGTTCTTCGCATAGTCATATGCTTTTGCGCAGTACAGCAGTGATTTGGAAGGAATGCAGCCTTCGTTCAGGCAGACGCCGCCCAGTGCGCGCTTTTCAATAACCAGAGTCTTTAACCCCGCATTTCCGGCGCGTTCCGCCGCATTATATCCGGCAGGGCCGCCGCCTAAGATAATTAAATCAAAAAGCTCCATGTTAAATTCTCCCTTCTATTTGCTGAGCAGGATCGTAAAGTTTTCCAGCGCATTCTTCATCGCAGCCAAGAAGCGGGATGCAGGCGCGCCGTCCAATGCTCTGTGATCATAGGTCAGAGACAGGCCCATGGCCTTGTAGGCTTCCAGTCCGTTTTCTGTTTCCCGTACTCTGGTGACGATACCGTCTACGCCCAGAATCCCCGTCTGGGGCGGATTGATAACAGGCGTGAAATGCTCAATGCCGAATCCGCCTACATTGCTGACTGTGAAGCTGGCGCCATGTAAGAGATCCGGGCTGATATTGCCCTTCTTGCAGGCTGCAAACAGCTCTTTGGACTTCTCGGAAATTTCGCTTAAACTCATCTGATCTGCATTAAACAGTGTGGGTACCATCAGGCCGCGTTCAGTATCGGTGGCAATGCCCAGATGTACGCCGGTAAAATAACGCATGGTATCGCCATCGATCAGATTTGCATTCAATGCTTTGTATTCCGGATCTTTAAGGACACGGGAAACCGCGAACAGAACCATGTCGTTCAATGTAATCTTGCCAAGGCCTAAGCTCTCCGCGCCGGCTTTTAATTTTGCCCGGAAGCCCATCATATCGGTAGCATCAAAATAAATCGTATGGGTCAGCTGCGGGATCGTGGTCAGTGACAGGGTCATGGACTTGGCGATCACCTTGCGGATATTGGGCATCTTCTCATCATAGAAGTCTGCCTCCGGTGCTGCCGGTGCGGCTGTTTCCGCAGCTGCAGGCACAGCGCCGATATCTTGAACGGAGAATTTTCCACCCAGACCGGAACCTGCCTGTCCTTCAAAGGCGCCGGATGCTGCCTTGGTAGCCATGGGACCGTTTTCAGCCAGCGCTCTCACATCGCTTTCCACAACTCTGCCTTCTGCGCCGGTGGGAACTGCGAAACGAATGTCCGCGCCCAGCTTCGCCGCCAGATTTTTGGCTCTCGGCGACGCTTTGACAAATCCTTCTGTCGGAACTGTCTTTGTTTCCGCTTTTGCTTCTTCCGCCTGAGGCGCTTCTGCTGCTGCAGGCGCAGCGGCGGCTTCCTCTGCAGGCGCTTCTGCGGTATCGCTGCTTAAGAATGCGGAAATGTCCTCGCCTTCTTCTCCGATGACACAGACATTCTGCATGGTAGGAACGTCGTCGCCTTCTTCTTTGAGAATCGCAAGAACCGTACCTTCAACCTGAGATGCTTCGTCATTGGTGGCTTTGTCTGTTTCGTATGAAAACAGCACATCACCGACTTTGACATGATCTCCTTTTTTGACATGCCATTCCGTCAGGATACAGCTTTCGACTGAAATACCGACATTAGGCATCATAACAGGTGTTGCCATAAAAAATCCTCCTATATTGATTATTTATATATGATTTTTATATCATGCGTTTCTGCAAAGCGCATAACATCCTCTTCCGGCTTCGTATCAGTAATCAGAATCTGAATCTCCGAAAACGAAGCAAATGTAAAGGGCATGGATTTACCAAACTTCCCGGAATCCACCAGCGCGATCTTCATGCTCGCATTCTGAATAATATAGCGTTTCAGCTCACACTCGGAATCATTGCCGCAGGAAAGGCCGTTTTCCAGAGAAAAGGCGCTGGGCACCACGAATGCCACGTCAAAATTGTAGCCCTTCACAAAGTCCATGGCCTGGGAGCCGCAGACCGTGGCATTTAAACGATTCAGCTGACCCCCGATGATATTCACGGTGGGCAGGTATTTTTTCAGAACCGTCAGCGCCACATGGGGACAGCTGGTCAGGATGGAAAGATTGGTATCCGGAAGCAGTCTGGCCAGGGCCAGCATCGTGGTCCCGGAATCCATAAAAATAGAGCGGCCGGTTTCAATAAACGGAACAGCCAACGCCGCAATCTTGGCTTTTGCCTCGGCGTTGACAGCCAGACGGCGGTCATAGACATCCTCCTGTCTGCCGCCCTCCAGACTTTTCACCGAACGCACGCCGCCCTTGATGCGAATCGCCTGTCCCATTGCTTCCAGTCCGCTCAGGTCCCGTCGTAAAGTCATGGTGGAAACTTCCGGAAATTCCGTTTCCAGTTCCCGTAAATATAATGTATTTTTTTGATCCAGTAATTCAAGAATACGCTGTTTTCTGTCCAAGGTAAATGATCCTCAAAAATGTTAAAAAATGTTAAAAAATCACAAACCTTGTTAATAATACATTGAAATTCACATACTGTCAAGCACTGCTTGCAATTTATTCCGGGAAATGATAGGATTTTGAAAAAGCAGTATGCAGAGGTGTCCATTTGGGCGTGCTGCTATCAAATCAAAGAGGAAAAGAAAATGAGAAAATGTATTTACAGCCTGCTTCTGATCCTTGCCGCCGCAGCTATGCTGGCCGCATGCGGCAAAGAAAACAGTATCTCCATTGAAGAAAAAGACGGGAAAGTCACTTTGCAGATTCCTGCGTCTCTGGAAAACAGCTTCAGCCTGTCCCGGCCCATGTTAGACGCCGGCTTTGCAGAAAATGAAGAAGACCATTCCTATCAGATTTCAAAGAAGGACTACGACGCCTTCTTACAGACGCTGCGGGATAAAATCGACACCAACCTTGCAAATGCAAACGAAAGCAAGGACTACCCTTCCATTTCCGGCATCCAGCTCAATAAAAAAATGGAGAAGCTGGAAGTTTCCATCGATCCTGCCGCCTATGAAGACTCCGACGACGGCACCATCATCCACGCCCTTGGCACCCAGATTTTACTGTACCGGATTTACGCAGGAGAGTCGCCGAAGCTGGAAATCCGCTATGTAGACGCGGAAAGCAAAAGCGTTTACGATACCGAAAAAATCAGCTATTGATCAAAGGCGGCTTTTCACTCCGCAAAAAAGTTTTCTTCCATATGCTTTTCTGTCATGGCGCAAATGCAGCAGATACATCAGGAGCAGCAGAAACGCCAGTATGCCGCTGCCGATGTACAGGCTGCATATACCGCTGCCCCAGCGCACCGTATTGGCAATACAGTTCTTCCAGTCCACGAGACCAAACTGTACGAACGGTGCATAATACGTATCTTCACAGGCTTTTCCGATAAAAACAAGCCCCAGCAAACAACCAAAAGAAATCATCACGGTGTCTTTCATCGATTTTCTGATTTCCGCAATCCATTTCGTCAGCAGAAACAACGCCAGCAGATTGAAAATGCGGCCGAAGAACATCCACAGAAGTACTGCGCCGATAGACTGATTCATTTGGGTGTAACAAAAAGGGGTGTAGCTTTGCACGGAGGCACGTATCAACACTCCATCCTGCAGGACGCCGCTGTATAACAACCGGATGGCTTCCTCACAAATCAGAAGCACAAAACAGGTCATCAGGAATATGCCTGTCATTGCTTTTTCATACTTTCTTCCTCCGCGAACCGTTCTGACATACCGTTCCATTCCCGTTTCGTAATACATGCCATACACATATGCCGCCAACAGTATACACAGAATCGCCGTGCAGTATAACTGTTCCATGGCAAAATACAGATCCAGCGCCCGTTCATTGACGATCTGCGGCGCTTTCAGGCTGCGGTAAAAAGAAAGCTGCTGCAGATAATGATACGGCAGGGGATTTGGCAGTTCTCCGGCCCCTGTTTTGGCAAATGCGATCAGCCGTTCCACCGTTTCCACATTCTGCAGGGAATGCAGCAGATTCCCAGGTAAACGCATTTCCGAAACCTGATTTTCGGGATTTCGAAAATACGCCCCGGCTGACTGGGCAGCCAGCGCCTGTATAGCGGCTTTGCCCCGATCTTCGCTTTGCTCCAGTTTTTCTGCAACCGCCTGCTGCTCCAGCCGGATTTCCTTTGTCGAAACAAGGGCCAGCGCCTGCATTCCGAAAAACAGAACAAGCAGAACCGGTAAAAAAATTCTGTGTCTTCTGAAAATAAAATAAAGTGCCGTCTTCATCTTCAAAGCACCCGTCTTTCTGCAATCCGTTTCGCCAGCAGCACCATGATAAACCATAAACCCCCGGTACCTGCGATAATAGCTGCCGCAGCACAAAAATGACACGGAATCACTGCATTTCCGACCATTAAAAACGGATGCTCCGAAAGCAGTGTCCTACAGCTTCCAATCAACAGATCTCCCGCAAAAGCCCCCTGTCCTGACAGCAAATGGTACAGAAACAACAGCACACCACAATATGCGGAAACCAAAAGGGCTGAAACAATCGTATTTCTGCTGAGCAAAGACAAAAGCAGTACCGCAAACACATGAAACAGACAGAAAAGAAGTTTAAATGCAAGCAAAAGCACCAGATAACCGCCGACAGATACTGCAAATGTCACGGTTTCATATCCGTTGACCGCCTGCAGCGGCAAGGCCCACGGAATATGATCCGGCGTTCCGCCGAAAATCAAAAGGAGCAAGCCCATATAGATCGAAACCGCCGCTATAGTGACGCATACTGCGGCAGCCAGCTGCTTTTTTACATATTTTCGGATGCCCATGGACGATAATACGATTTGATTGACAACTCCGGTCTGGGCTGTATTGGAAAATGCTGCGAAGAAAGTCAGGGCCAGCAGCAGAATCAGATAAAAATCCTTTTCCAGATACGAAAGGATTCGTTCCGCATATACGGGGTCTTGCAGTGGAAAATCGGAATTGATTTTCTTCAGTTCTTTTTCTGCAGCCGCATATTTGAGATAACTGCCGTCATTGCGCCGCATTCCCCGTCTGGCAAGTTCCAGCTGATTATCCAGATGAAACTGAAATTTTCTTTCATTTTCAAGTCGCTGCAGCAGCTGGCGCAGCATTCGTGCATCATTCTCGATACTGTCCGTATAGGTTCCCGGCATCTGCAGCATCTTTTCTTTCCACACCAGCATGTCATAATCCGCAGCATTTTCGATGCCTGCCGCAGCCAGCACCGGATCCTGCATTTCCGTGAACAGATTTCCTTCATATTCCTCATAATTCTCAATGCTGTCCACCCTGCTTTGGGCCGCATCCAGATCCGCATCCGCCGTATCAAAAAATCCCGTGAGATTCTGGTCTGAAAAATGGCTCAGATAGGCCGTCTGCTCCGACAGAAAGCGCAGCCCGGTTTTTGATTCCAGCCCGACGGAAAACAATAATGCCACGGCAAAGAATCCCAGCAGCGATATCACCGTCTTCCACTGACTTTTCCACAATATCCGAACCATGATTCACCTCATTGAAAGACTGCTGAAATAGACATCCGTCAGATCCGCTGGTTTCCTGCGTGCATCCGGATGGGGTTTTTCCTCTGCAATACAAAGGGTTTTTCCGCCGGCATGATAAACATGGATTTCCGGCGGCAAATCCACATCCTGCGGCAGTTCCCAGACAAGGTTTTCCAGTCCCCCGGTAAGCGCCTGCTGCGTACCTGCAGCGTACACACTTCCGTCGCGCAGCATCACAATCTGATCGGCGATGTTTTCCACATCTGAAACGATATGGGTCGATATGATGATCATACGCTCCTTCTTCATGGAGCAGAGCAGGTTTTTCAGCTCTTCCCGCTCATATATATCCAGTCCCGCGCTGGGTTCATCCAGAAACAGGATTGCGGGATTGCCCAGAAAGGTGCCGCACAGCGCCAGTCTCTGCCGCATGCCGCCGGAAAATGTTTTGATTTTTTTCTTTCTGCTGTCTTCCAGCCCAAAACCTTTCAGCAGCTGTGCCGCCTCGGATGCGGTCTGCTTTTTCGGCAATTCCTTTAAAGCGCCGCAAAACTGCAGATATTCCTCCGCCGTGTAATTTTTGTACATAGGCTGATTTTGAAACTGTATGGCAATTTTGGCAAGATATTCTCTTTTGTCTTTCTGTACGTCTGTCCCGTCGCAAAGCACGCGCCCGCCATCCGGCTGCAGCAAGGTACTCATAATGTGCATCAGCGTACTTTTCCCCGCGCCGTTCTGCCCCAGAAGCGCAGTAATTCCACAGGAAAAATCGCAGGTAATATCATGCAGGATGTTTTTATTCTGAAAAGATTTTGAAATATGTTCCAGCGACAGTTTTTGTATCATTCCTCTTCTCCTGTATCATACATCAATGTCGTTGTGTCGGTGCTGATATCATATAAAATGTATTTTTCAAAAGTTTCATAGGGGCACTGCATACAGACGTATTTGTCGTCCAGTATACAAAAATCATACACCGCTTCGCCGATCCGCGTTTGTTCCCCCGTTTCCATATCATACTGCATCAAAGGACAGCTGCCGTTTTCATTCGCATTCGCATCCAGATAATACAGCTTATGCCCTGCTGCCTGATAATGGAGCGAAAATACGGGCAGTTTTTCTTCTTTCTCCGAAGAATATCTGATAACCTGATACGTGCCTCTTTCTGCAAGATACACTGCTCCATCGTCTGCCACTACGGTGATCGGTGAAAAAGAAAGTTCCTGCCCGGCAAATGAGATTCTCTCTTTATCACTGATCTGGAAGACCGGAATATCTTCGTCCTTGCTGACAGCATAAACATTTGTATCATCCAGCGCATAGGACATAACCTGCGATAAAATCACTTCTTCTTTCCCGCTTTCCAGATCCCTTCGTATCAGATTTCCTTCCACACTCTCCAGAAACCACGCATACTTATCTTCAACAAACATCTGCGTACAGCCGTTTTCCGCATCAAAGACATTCTTCTGCTGTTTTCCGTCTTTCGTCATTCGACGCAGTCCGCCGTCGTTATAATACACATACGCATCCTGTACATAAAGATCGGAAATCATGCTGTCTTTTGTATCCAGCACAACGGACGTCTTGCTTTCCGTATCGTATTCATACACCTGACTCAAATCCGTGAAATAGATAAAACCGTTGTCAAATGCAAATTTTCCGCTGCCCATTGTAATATTTGCACAGCTGGTGCTCTGATTGTCCGGATTGCCCGTATAGTTTGCGCTGCAGGCACTGCAGCATAATATAAGCATTGTAAAAATTATCAGAATAACCCCTGTTCTTTTCAAAGAAATCCCCTCCTTAAATCAAAAAGCCGGGAACTTCCCGGCTTTTGAAAGATTACGAATCAAATACCTTACTCGGCATCATTTTATAAATCGCGTTCATCATGTTATTATCCGGGTCAAAGTAAACCCGCGTCATCTGCTGCTTTTCATCTGCTATAACGATCACAAAGGTTGCCCGCTCCGAATGGGTGGAATAATCCTGCTCCTGCACATTGGGGTTGGCCAAATGGCGGATCCGGTCGGACTCTTTCGGCGCAATCATTTCCGCATCCTTTAATTCCAGCGTCACCAGATGCCTTCTGCGGCTCTTTGCAATGATCTTATCGATATCCAGCTGCGAATTTACCAGACAATATTCATACTCAATATCCGTATTTTTATAAAGAAAATAAGCAAGCACACCCAACGCAATTCCGGGAATGCACAGCAGCAGCTGAAAGAAAAGTCCTGCGAAAAACACAATTGCGGCGACCAGGCTGACCCCGTATACCGGCATACGATCGGATGAACTGCTCTTCTTTTTCACCAGCTGTTCTATGAATACATCTTCCATTTGCACAAGTTCCTCCTGTGTATATGACATCTTTATCCAATCATAGCATTTTCCTTCCATAAAATTCAACACTTTTTCATAGAAAAAACAAAACCATTGTGGTAATATATAAAATTAAGAATATAAAGATACTTTAATCTTACCGACGCAAGGAGGGATGCACAATGCGATTGTCGATTGACGACGGAAAAGAAAAGAAAAATCTCGCTGCTCCGTTTCAGGCAGAAGTGGTCAAATTCAAGGATCTGACCCCGAAAAAGAAAATGGAATACATCTGGGATTATCATAAATGGAAAATCATCACCATCACCTGTACGATTATCCTGCTTTGCGTAATCGTACCCCAGATCATCAATAACTTAAAGCCTACCAGTCTGTATGTGATGATGATCAACAGTCCCTGGCAATCGGAGGATGCAGATGCGATGCTGGAGGATTTTGCTGCGGCGGAAGGCATCGACACCGGCAAAAACAAACTGCTGGCGGACACCTCCACCTATCTTGCGCGGAATGAAACAAACTCTTTCAACATGCAGTCCGCGCAGAAGATCGTGGCGCTGCTGGCAAATGAAACCATTGATATCATGATCAGTGATCCGGAAAATCACAGCGCCTACTGTGAGAACAACGTCTATTATGATCTGACGGAGATCTTAGATCCTGCATTTTTGGAGCAGTATGCCGACCGTCTGGTCTATGTAAAAAGCGGGGATTCCGATACGGAGAAACCATACGGCATCGATATTACCGGCCTGCCCGCGCTTGCAGGGGCATACGGCGAAAATCAGCAGGTAGTCTGCGGCATTGTAGTGACCAGTAAAAACCCGGAAAATGCCAAAGCATTTATCTCCTATCTGTTTGACTCGGCAAATTAAAAATCAAAAGCACCGGCCTTGATAACCGGTGCTTTTTTATTGGTTCAGATATTCTTCAAAAGTAATGTCATGGGCCATGATGTATGCCGCGGCTTCCGTTCCCACATAGCGGAAATGCCAGGGTTCGTACTGGATGCCGGTGATGGGTGTGCGGCCTTCCGGATAGCGCAGGATAAAACCGTAATCGGCGCAGTGGGCTTTGAGCCATGCCCAGATCTGCTGATTTTTTTCGGAATAAACCAGCCCGTTGCCGCCGGCTGCATTGATATCTACCGCAAGGCCTGCCTGATGCTCGCTGGTGCCCACCAGCGCCACCCACTGCTGCGCCAGTTCAAAGGCTTCATCATAGCTTTTGCCTTCTGACCGAAAATTTGCCAGCTCTTTGTTAAACAAATTTTCCTGATACTCGCTCGTCCGGTAGCCGGAAACCACTGCCGGCTGAAAACCTTCCGCCTTTGCAGCGTCAAACATCTGCTGCAGATAGGGATAGATCCGTTCATCCACGGATTCCCCGTTTCCCAGATCATGCAGTGTCAGTTGAAAGTTGTCCGGAAGCGGATTCCAGCGGTTCACCAGCAGCATATACCATGCGTTCCTGTCAATGGGCACTTCCGTTTCCTGCGGCGGCTGCGTGATAACCGGTGTCGGCTCCGGTGTTTCATTGGCCGCACTGACGATATAACCAACTTCATGATTGCGCATATTATATTTTTCAACGATCAGATTGATATTGACAATCAGCAAAATCAGCACCAGCAGCGAGCCCGCCAGCAGCAGATACTTTTTCCTGATGTGCAACCTTCTGATCCGACGTATGTAATGTCTTAGTCTTCGTTTCATCTGCACTGCGCCTCAAAAGATGCTATTGTGGTTATGATAAACGCAATTCTTTTGAATTTCAAGTGCGATGGAAGAAATATTTTCTTAAAAAAATCCGGACAATGTCTTGCCCGGATTTCCTCATCTTGCCCGTTTATGCGATTTCCGTCACTTCGTAGTCCCGCGCTTCCACGGCGCTTTTCAGCACTGCATCGTCTACTTCTTTAGACAGCGTTACAACTGCTGTTCCCTCCGTATGGCTGACTTCTGCTTTTGTCACGCCCTCCACCGCTTCCAGTGCTTTCTGCACCGTTGCCTCGCAGTGTCCGCACATCATACCGGTGATTTTCATTGTTTTCGTCATTGTCTTTTCCTCCCTTTTTTTGGATAGCTTGTTTTTAAATTTTCTTTTATAATCCTTCCGGCTGTCATAAAGCCGGACGAAATTCAAACGCAGCGCATTGGTGACCACGCAAAAGCTGGAAAGGCTCATAGCCGCCGCGCCGAACATGGGATTCAACTGCCAACCCAGCGCCGCAATAAAGACGCCGGCTGCCAGCGGGATTCCTAATGAATTGTACAGGAATGCCCAGAACAGATTTTCGTGAATATTGCGCAGCGTAGCGCGGCTTAATCGAATGGCCGCCGGAACATCCAGCAGGCGGTTTTTCATCAGAACGATGTCTGCCGCGTCGATGGCCACATCGGTTCCGGCACCGATGGCCATACCGATATCGGCAGAAGTGAGTGCCGGCGCGTCGTTGATGCCGTCTCCTACCATCAGAACGGCGCCTTTTTCCTTCAGCTGTCGGATGACCCGTTCCTTTCCATCCGGCAGGACTCCTGCAATGACCTCATCCGCACCTGCCTGGGCGCCGATGGCCTCCGCTGTGCGTACATTGTCTCCGGTCAGCA
The DNA here is from genome assembly GCA_947630875.1 of uncultured Lachnospiraceae bacterium. GTDB lineage: Bacteria > Bacillota > Clostridia > Lachnospirales > Lachnospiraceae > CANRIM01. The sequence continues at coordinate 4,651 of CANRJG010000035.1, read as the reverse complement.
TGACCACGTGAATCCCCATACCCTGCAGTTCGGCAATGGCCCGGGCGCTGTCTTCTTTGATGGTATCCGCCACTGCGATCATACCGCAGAGCCGATCATTGTTTACAAATAACAGCGGGGTCTTTCCTTCCCTGGAAAGTTTGTCTGCTGTCTCCTCCATACGGGCAGAAATCTTTGTTTTGGTCCGAATAAAAGTCAGGCTTCCGCCCCAGACCGGACAGCCATCCAGCATAGCCTGCAGTCCGTTTCCGGGAAGGGCTTCAAACTCCGTCACTTCCCGCTTTTGGATCTGTTCCTGCTCTGCCTTCCGACAAATAGCCAGAGCCAGCGGATGTTCGCTCTTTTGTTCCAGCGCAAAGGCAAATTCCAGCAGGCTTTCTTTCGTATCCCCTTCTGCGGGAACGAGATCCGTCACCTCCGGTTCCCCTTTGGTGATGGTGCCTGTCTTATCCAGCGCTACAATCTGTGTTTTCCCGCACTGTTCCAGCGAAGCCGCGGTCTTGAACAAAATGCCGTTTTTGGCGCCTACGCCGTTTCCCACCATAATGGCCACCGGCGTTGCCAGTCCCAGCGCGCAGGGACAGCTGATGACCAGCACCGAAATGGCTCTGGCCAGGGCGTAGCCTGCCGTCTGGCCCACCAGCAGCCACACCAGAAATGTAACGGCTGCAATCGATATCACGGCCGGTACAAAAATGCCCGAAACCTTGTCCGCCACCTTGGCAATGGGCGCCTTGGTAGCGGCGGCGTCACTGACCATGCGGATGATCTGGGCCAATGTCGTATCCTCTCCGACCCTGCCGGCTTCACATCGTATAAATCCCGACTGGTTTAAAGTTCCTGCGTAAACCGGATCCTGCGCCGTCTTATCCACCGGAATGCTTTCTCCGGTCAGAGATGCCTCATCCACCGCGCTGCTGCCTTCCAGTACCAGCCCGTCCACAGGAATCTGCTCCCCCGGCCGAACAACAAAAATATCGCCTTTTTTCACCTGTGCCACCGGCACAGTCTGCTCTCCCGCTTCCGTCACCAGTACGGCGGTTTTGGGTGCCAGCCGCAGCAGTCCTTTTAATGCATCGGTGGTCTTTCCCTTGGAGCGGGCTTCCAGCATCTTGCCAACCGTAATCAGCGTCAGAATCATGGCGGCGGATTCAAAATAAAATCCGTTCATACCCGTTTCTACTGCTGCCATATCGTGCTGCATCTGCGCCTTTGTCATGCCGAACAGGGAAATGGTACTGTATAGAAAAGCCGCGGATGAGCCCAACGCCACCAGCGCATCCATATTCGGGGCGCCATGCAGCAGGCTCGTGAATCCGTTGATAAAAAATTTCTGGTTGATCACCATGATAATGGCGGCCAGCAGTAACTGCAAAAGCCCTACCGCCACGTGATTGCCTTCAAAAAAGGAAGGCAGCGGCCATTGCCACATCATATGTCCCATAGACACATACATAAGCACCAGCAAAAACCCCAGAGATACCAGCAGCCTTCGCCTTAAAACCGGTGTTTCTTTGTCTTTCAGCATATCATTTTCCGGCGAAGACGCCTCCTTTGCGGCATTGCTCCGGCAGGAAGCCGTATAGCCCGCCGCTTCCACCGCGGCAATCACCGCCGCAGGATCCGCCGTACCTTCCACGCCCATGGAATTGGTCAGCAGACTGACCGAACAGTCCGTGACCCCGGGCACCTTTCTGACCGCCTTTTCCACGCGGGCGCTGCAGGCTGCGCAGCTCATCCCGCCTACCTGATATTGCTCCATTACTCTCTCCTTCAAATCCGTCTGTTATTTCATCAGCTTCTGCAGCGTCACAACCAGTTCGTCAATGACCTCTTCTTTGCCTTCTTTGATATCCCGCACCACACAGCCCTTGATATGGCTGGCAATGAGATCCCGGTTAAAGGCATTAATGGCAGCGTTGGCCGCGGCGGACTGCACCAGAACATCCGTACAATACGCATCCCGCTCAATCATTTTCCGAATGCCGCGTATCTGTCCTTCGATACGGTTCAGACGATGGATCAGCTTTTTTTGCTCCTCTGCTCCGCGCACCGTGCTTTTTTCACAGCAGCAGGCCGGTTTTGTGTTTTCCATGATAATATACCCCCATGTGGTATTTTTATACATATTCTATACCCTCCAGGGGTATATGTCAAGTCAAAAATACAGCCTGCATCTTTCGCAGATACAGACTGCTTTGATAATAACCTATTTCCAGTCGCTGATAAACATCGCATCCCCAAAGGAAAAAAAGCGGTATTTTTCCTCCACCGCAGTCCGGTAAGCCTGCAGTACATGTTCCCGGCCAGCAAAAGCGCTCACCAGCATAATCAGCGTGGATTCCGGCAAATGGAAATTGGTAATCAGTCCGTCCATGGCCCGGAAGGTGTACCCCGGATAAATGAAAATATCCGTCCAGCCGCTGCAGGGAACAATCGCTCCGTCATGATCCCTGGCCACCGTTTCCAGCGTCCGGCAGCTGGTGGTTCCCACGGCAATCACACGTTTCTTGTTTCGCTTCGCCGCCGCGATGATATTGGCCTGATCTTCCTCGATGAAATAATATTCGCTGTGCATGTGGTGATCCGTCACATTTTCTACCTTTACCGGCCGGAACGTACCCAGCCCCACATGCAAAGTGATGGTTGCGATTTTCACGCCCTTGGCCCGGATCTGATCCAGAAGCTCCCGGGTGAAATGCAGCCCCGCCGTAGGCGCCGCCGCAGATCCGTCATACTTGGCGTAAACGGTCTGATACCGGTTTTTGTCCTGCAGCGTGTGGGTGATATAAGGCGGCAAAGGCATGGTGCCCAGTTCATCCAGGATTTCCTCAAAAATCCCCTCATAAGTAAAGGAAATAATGCGGTTGCCGTCTTCCTTTACCTCGGTAATGGTGCCGGTCAGCCGTCCGTCGCCAAAATGAATTTCCGTTCCGGTGCGGGCTTTTTTCCCGGGCTTCACGAGAATTTCCCATTCCCGATCCGACAGCCGCTTCAGCAGCAAAATCTCAATGGCCGCATTGGTTCCGTCTTTGACCCCGTAAAGTCTGGCGGGGATGACTTTGGTATTGTTTACCACCAGACAATCCCCTTCCTCCAGCAGATCCACAATATTTCGAAACACTTCATGCCGGATCCGCCCCGTCTGCCGGTCCAGCAGCATCAGGCGGCTGGCAGCCCGGTCGGAAAGAGGATCCTGCGCAATGAGTTCCTTCGGTAAATCAAAATTAAAATCTTCTACTTTCATAATGGTATGATTATAGATGGTTTGCGGAGGGCTTGTCAATGGCATTGGTATAAAAGAGGTTGTGAAAACAGACGAAAAACGGTATAATATGACGAAAATAGTTCTCTATGGAGGAAAATACATGAATCTTTTTCTGATACTTGCTTTTCTTTTTTTTATCGGCTCCATCTGCGGCTGGGTGATCGAGCTGCTGTTTCGCCGGTTTATTTCCAAAGCCAATCCGGAGAGAAAATGGATCAATCCCGGATTCTGTACGGGACCGTATATACCGCTCTACGGATTCGGCCTGTGTTTTCTGTATCTGATTGCGCGGATGGAAGACTTTAATCTGATTTCCAATGTAATTTTAAATCGGATCGTTTTATTTCTGGCCATGGCGGTGTGCATGACGGTCATCGAATATATTGCCGGCGTAGGATGCCTGCATTTTGCCAATCTGCGTCTGTGGGATTACAGTCAGGAATGGGGCAATGTCAACGGGCTGATCTGTCCGAAATTTTCTCTGATCTGGGCAGCATTGGGAGCGGTATATTACTTCTGTATTCACCCGTACATCCTGGGCGCGCTTTACTGGCTGGGCAACAATCTGGCGTTTTCGTTTTTCATCGGCTTGTTTTACGGGGTATTTCTGATTGACGTGGCGCATTCCGTAAATCTGACGGCGAAGTTGCGGGCCTTTGCGGATGACAAGGAGCTCGTTATCCATTACGAAAACTTAAAGGCGCATATCCGGCAGGTGCAGGAGCAGCAGGCGGAAAAATATCATTTCTTCCGACCGTTTCATTCTGAACTGTCCGTGACAGAGCATTTGCAGGAGCATTTTAAGGAATTGCTGGAAATGCATGCGGCAAATCATGTGTTTGGCAGACGTGCGGTTAGAAAATAAAATAACAGTTGAAATATCTGCATCTAAGGCATATAATATACTTAGCAAGAGAGCCGAAAGCTAGATGTGGCCTAGCCGCCGGCAAAGATGCATGCAAAAAGCAGCGCCTACTTTACCAGAGCGAGGGCGCTACTTTTTGCGTTTAGTGAATGTAATCACAAGAGTAATCACGGCGCAAAGCATCATTACAAAAGTGAATAGATCACCGTATGTAACCATAGCACCAGCCCCCTTTCATTAAGTCCGGCGGCTGACGTAATCGCCCCTTCGGCTCCCTGGATAAGTATATGACGGAAAACCAAAACTCCGGTACGATCAAGGCTTCACAAACCTTTGATGTTACCGGAGTTTTTTAAGCTGCTGACGGGAATCGGACCCGTGACCTCCGCACTACCAATGCGACGCTCTACCGACTGAGCCACAGCAGCATTCGGCGGCTCCTTACGCAGCCACCATATGCTATTCTAACAAAGGACCTCTTGTTTGTCAAGAAAAAAAGTACATATTTTGAAAAAAAT
>CANRJG010000034.1 GCA_947630875.1 uncultured Lachnospiraceae bacterium | reverse complement strand
CTATACACTTCCTCGTTGCCTGGGCGTGTTCGGGACTTTCACCCGTTAGAGCGCGCCCATGGCGCGCAAACAAAAAGGGAATGCCGATTTTTCGGCATTCCCTTTTACCGTGTGCTAGAGGATTCGAACCCCCGACCTTTTGGTCCGTAGCCAAACGCTCTATCCAGCTGAGCTAAGCACACACGCGCTTTTTCAAGGCACGGAAGTTATATTATCATAAGGGATTCGCAAAGTCAAGGATTTTGCTCATTTATGATACAATTTTTTTGTCTGATAAATTGGCTCGCAGGTGATGTGAATGCCCAGTTTCCGAAATGTATCCATGTCCGCGCTGGATAATATGACCGTGGAATGGGCTTCACAGTTTTTCAGACCGGGCAGCTGCTTCATAGCCAGTTCTGCCATGGGATTGGTAATGGCAGAGATGCTTAAAGCGATTAAAACTTCATTCATATGCAGCCGCGGATTGTGATTGCCAAGGACTTTGGTTTTCAGTTCCTGAATCGGCTCGATGATCACAGGAGAGAAAAGATACATATCCTTCCGGATGCCGCCCAGCTTCTTTAGCGCATTGATTAATAATGCAGCGGAGGCGCCAAACAGCGGTGTGGTTTTTCCGGTTACGATGGTACCGTCCGGCAGTTCGATGGCCGCGGCCGGCGCATCGGTTTCCTCTGCCCGTTTCAGGGCTGCGCCCACGACTTTCCGGGAATCGATATCAATTTCTGCCTGTTTCATAATCAGTTCCATTTTGTAGGACTGATTTTTATCCGCAAATCCTTTGGTGATATTCACCAGTGTCTGATAGTATCTCCGCAGAATTTCCATTCGTGCGGCTTCACACACCGCTTCATCATCAAAGATACAGAAACCGGCCATATTGACGCCCATATCCGTAGGTGATTTATAAGGAGAGGACCCCTGAATCTGGGTGTAAATTTCATTCAAAACCGGAAAGATTTCAATATCCCGGTTATAATTAACGGTTTTTTCGCCGTAAGCATCCAGATGGAACGGATCGATCATATTGATATCATTTAAATCGACGGTAGCCGCTTCATAGGCCATATTGACCGGATGGTTCAGCGGCAGATTCCAGATCGGGAAGGTTTCGAATTTTGCATAACCTGACCGGATATTCCGTGTATAATCATGATAAAGCTGGGAAAGGCATGTGGCCATTTTACCGCTGCCGGGACCGGGCGCCGTAACCACGACAAGAGAGCGGGTGGTTTCAATATAATCATTTTTTCCATACCCTTCCGGACTGACAATCAGTTTCAGATTAGAAGGGTATCCTTCGATGGGGTAATGTTTATAGACTTTGATCCCCAGGTTGTGCAGCCGCTGAATAAAAGCATCTGCCAGGGGCTGCGCCGTGTACTGGGTAATGACGATGCCGCTGACATACAGACCAATGGCCGTAAAGGCATCCATCAGACGCAGCGCATCCATATCATAGGTTATGCCCAGATCGCCGCGGATCTTGTTCTGGGCGATGGCTGCCGCCGATACAACAATCAGAACCTCCGCCTGATCCTTCAGGTGTAGAAGCATTTTGATCTTGCTGTCCGGTTCAAATCCGGGCAGAACTCTCGAAGCATGATAGTCGTCAAACAGCTTGCCGCCAAATTCCAGATACAGCTTGCCGCCGGACTGGGCAATGCGCTCTTTGATTCGTTCCGACTGCAGCTGAATGTACTTTTCATTGTCAAATCCTGTTTTCATCATTTGAATAACCCTTCTCCCCGGAAACCATGGTCTACACGGTTTCCAATATAACAAGAAAGCCCATTAATGTCAGGCCAGTAAAACATCAATCCATTTAACTATAGCGGAAACAGAACGGAAAAACAAGGGTGAACTTTTATTTCCGGAAATTTGAAAACTCTCTTCAATGCTTCGCACCATACTGGTTTATATTGGTCGTAGCCATTCTGAATTTGACACATAAGAAATAGCCGTCCCAGCTCTCGTCAAAGTTTAGGAACGGCTATGCCTTAACTTACTTTGCCGGGACGGGTGCGTGCTCACCTTCCGGCTGTCTTGTTAAGCATATTATATGCCAAAGACACTGATATTGCAACTGAAAAATTTTACGCAATCATAACTCATAATCCCGCAGCACATCCGACACCCGTACCACGTTTTGGGTTTGCAGGGAGCGTTCCATGGCCTCCATCACGGCCAGCGTATGGATCCCTTCCTGCAGGTCCGGCAGAGGTTTTTCCCCATTCTGCAGACATTCCGCAAAATATTCAATATAATTCTGATACTCTCCTGCGTGATGATTTTCCTGTTCAAAACGGAAATAGTAATCATGCAGTTCATCAAAGTTTTGCAGCTGTGCGGTTTTCTGCAGCGGTTCAAAATTTGTATAATACTTCAATTTCGGATATCCCGCCTGACTGATGCCTTTGGTACCGCGTAAGGTACAGCTGATATTCTGCTGGACTGCACTGCCCAGTGTGGGCGCGGCATAGACGCCTGTAACAGAGGCAAATCTTCCGCTGCTGTCTTTCAGCAGAAATTTCATGGTATCCGGCACCTCCAGGCCGTACGCACGGGTGTTTTCGCTGACGCTGCCGATGCCGTAAACTTCTTCAATTTCCGGCAGATACCATGCGGCCAGATCCACTGCGTGGATCATGAAGTTATACATCCATGAAAAGCCGGCTTTCCTGCTCCATGCCCGCTCTAAGAACCAGCGGGAGTCGCTGATATAATGGGCTTCCAGTGTCAGAAGATCTCCGTTTTTCCCCTGTTCAAAGTCTTTGCGCTGTCTGCGCATCGGTTCAAAATAGCGGGAGCTTTGTCCGACGAAAACCATTTTTTTCGTCTTTTCCTGTATGCGCAGCAAGTCATTGGCCTGGTCCAGCGAAACCATCAGCGGCTTTGTACAGATCACATGTTTTCCGGCTTCCAGCGCCATTTTGATATGCTCTGCATGCAGCTGGTCCGGCGTGTAAATACCAATGACGTCGATATTTTCATCCGCCAGCATCTCCGCATAGCTGGTCGTATATCTGTCAAAATGAAATTCCTTACAGCGTTCCCGGCACAGTGCTTCATTCAGATCGCAGATATTGCCCAGTTCCCAGTAACTGCTGTTTAAAACGGCGGAAATAATACTGCGCCCTTCTCCCAGTCCGAGAACGCCCATAGTCAGTTTCTGATTCATACTGCATATCCCCTTTCAGCTTTTAAGAGCATATTAGGTGAATACGGGGCATCTGTCTTGCAGCTTATTGCGTATTCATTGTACGATTTTTCGATTTTCTGTATTCATTAGGGGACATTTGCATAAATTTTTTAAAAATCCTGTTAAAATAAGCACTGCTGTGAAATCCGGAATCCAAGGCAATATCTAAAACAGAATTCGACGTGGATTTTAACAAAAGCATTGCGTGGTTAATTCGGACATGGGCAATATATTCCGAAACGCTCATTTTCATAATTTTTGTAAAATAAGAAGAAAAATAGCTTTTGCTCATGGCCGCCTGCCGCGCCAGCGCCGTCAGGGTTAAATCCTGCTGAAAATTTTGATGAATGTATGCGATCACAGATCGGATCCGGGAATAGCCCCGTGTCTGCGCATTGTCGGTAAACAGCGCATTCTGATGATAATAATACCGATTCAGGCAGGCTAAAAACATCAAAAGATTGGCTTTTACCGCCAGTTCCCAGCCTTCTTCCATGGTTTCATATTCCTGCGCGATTGTTTCCAGATGCTCCCGCATACGCGGATATAACGGGCTGCTCTGGTCCACCGTATTGGAAAACCGTATGCCACGGTCAAAAAAAGGCGACAGATATTCATATTCTTCCGGGTCCCGAAAGACAAAGGCCGGATCAAATACAAATACCAGCATGGAAAGATTTCCGTCATGGACTGCCATATGATGTTCCAGATTATTAATAATGAAAATATCATGATCACAAATCGGGTAGCTTTGTTCTTCAATCAGATACTGGCCGCTGCCTTTGAGAATCAGATTGATTTCCAGACAGTCATGACAATGGATCATGACCTGCCGTGCGTTGGTTTCATACATGGCAAAAGGAATATTCCTGTCATAGATAGTTTCTTCTTTTTTAAAAATCATAACGGCCTCCGGCGAAATGTATACTGTTTTTCTATGCATTATATTTTCATAGTTCTTTGATTGTCAAGAGAGAGATTAGACACAAAAAATCCCATCTGTTTTGGATTTAATGCTTGCAAAGCAGAACAATATATGTTAATATAACGCTTGCGAGTGCGACGAAAACGCTGTTCTGCAAAAGTGCAGGTGTGGTTCAATGGTAGAACATCAGCCTTCCAAGCTGAATACGTGGGTTCGATTCCCATCACCTGCTTCCGGGAAAAATGGCTTTTCATAAAGCCATTTTTTTTTATGTTTAAACAAAGGAATCCTGTAAGACCCATGACAGAATTAAAAAATAAACGCAGCCGGATCGAGATATGGATCTGCGACGATTCCCGTCCCATGGCCAATCTCCTATACGGATTTATTGAAAAAGCACTGAAAGAACTGCACTGTAATTACTGGATTGAAACTTTTTATCAGGGCATGGATTTGTTTCGCTTTTTTCAGGATGAAATGCAGAAACCAGATATCATTTTTCTGGCCGCCCGGATGAAAAACACAACCGGATTTCGGATCGCGCAGAATCTGCAAACACAAAACTGCAGTGCGCTGCTGATCTTCGTCTCTCTCTATGAAGAAATGATTCTGCCTTCCCTGCCATTTCAACCCTTTGGGTTTATCATCAAAGCCCGAATGCATCTTGAAGTAAAGCCTTTTCTGGAAAAAGCACTGATTGCATTGAAGCTGCAGGAAAAATCCACACTGTTTTATTTCTATAAAGGCGTGGAGTGCAAAATACCATATGTAGATATTATTTACATTCAGAGCAGTCAGAAAAGCCTGCACATTATACAGACTGGAAACAGGGAAGCCCTGTTATGGAACACGCTGCGAAATGTTTATGAAATACTGCCGCGGCAGGATTTTTTGAAAATCTCCGCTTCCTGTATTGTTAATGTCCAACATGTCAGCGGAATCTTACAAAAGGATATTCTCTGCAGCGACGGGAGCCGTCTTCCGATCAGCCGCAGCGAATATCATGCAGTTTTATCTTTTTTAAATGGAAGAAAAGAAAATGCTTGACTTTGTTTTTTAAATAGTGTAATCTATTTCGTGCAGGTCACTCGAGGGTTTTCAAATTCCGCCTGACATGCTTGGATGTAGCCCAGAAAAGTACTTCGTACAAAACGTTATGTGCTTGTAGCTCAGCTGGATAGAGCAACGGCCTTCTAAGCCGTGGGTCGGGGGTTCGAATCCCTTCAAGCACGCTTTGCGGTGGGTGTGGCGCAGTTGGCTAGCGCGCCAGATTGTGGCTCTGGAGGTCGAGGGTTCGAGTCCCTTTACCCACCCTTTATTGGGCTATCGCCAAGCGGTAAGGCACAGGACTTTGACTCCTGCATTCGCTGGTTCGAATCCAGCTAGCCCAGTTTCCTGAAAAATGAAATACGGGTGTGTAGCTCAGTAGGAAGAGCACTTGACTTTTAATCAAGTTGTCCCGGGTTCGAGCCCCGGCACGCTCACTTTATAAAAAACCTTGATTTTTCAGGGTTTTTTTCATTTCAGAATCGCTCAATTCGAGTGACACTTGATTTTTTAACAAGACAGAATCTAAGTGAGAAAAATGATTTTCCGCAGCTATCATCTCATGCGCAAAATGTTCATACCGTTTCGTTGTTTCAATACTCTCATGGCCCATTAAAATACTTAAATCATACACATTCGATTGACCATATTTTTTGATATTATCAATACAGTAATTTGTTGCAAAATTATGCCGGAATTTATGAGAAGACAGATCAATGCCAGAAGAAAATTTCAATTTATTGACAAAGACACGAATGGCATTTCTGGAAATAGGTTGCCCAAGACGATCTAAGAAAAGAAACTCTGAATCATGGTAAGGACAATGCAAAAGATAATCATACAAAAAACATAATGAAGTATGACCCAGCGGAACGAATCGGTCTTTAGACCCTTTGCCACTAACCTTAAAAACCATGCGATCAAAATTAAAATCCGATCTTTTCAAAGTACAGACTTCTATCTGTCTGATACCGGAATCCAACATCAAAGAAATAATTGCTTTATTTCTCGCAGACAACCACCCAGGACTACAAGAAACAGAATCAAAGATTTCTGAAATTTCGGAATCATCCAAAATATGAACAACCTTTTTCGGTGACTTCGGAACTTTTATTTTATGCGGATCAAAAGATAAATCGAAATTATCATACAACCAGACAAGAAAAATCTTTGTATTACGAAGATAGCTTGAAACAGTAGACAAAGACAAATCAGAACTTAAAAGCTGTAAAGCATAATCATCATAAATTTCTCTTGTAAGCGCAGAAATCAATGTATCAAATCCAACATAAGCACGAAATCTATATGTTAAATTTCTATAACTATCCAAAGAATCAGACGATAAACCTTGCAGACGCTTATCATGCAGAAATAAATCAAACGCTTCCCGAACTTTCATATTGCAGTTTAGTAAATTCTTTATTCATTAATTCGCGCAAATCCGGTTTAATACGACTATCGCCAGACTTAACAAGCTCATAAAGAAAATCATTACCTTCCGTCTGAACAATAGCAGAAATCGAAGGCGCCCATTGACGAATCAAAACAGTCTTTATACGATCAAAAGAACGATCATTCGGCTTCGGACAAATCGAGGGACAAGATTCAACACCATGAAGAAATTCGACCCACATATCAGAATCAGAACATCGAGATTTCCGGACATTATCAGAAACAATAAAGCGCATATAATGTTTTAACAATCCCAACATTAAATCTGATAAAGATTTTCCGGAAATTAATAAACATGCAAAATTTGTGGCATGAGCATTTTTCAATTCAAATTCCCATCGAACCCATGAAATATCTGAATCAAAAAGCTTTTGTTCCAGCTTTTTATCATAAATACGAAGAAAAGCATCACTATTCCTACTGCCACAATAAAATGTACTGCCTGTCAAATTTGCATCAGAATCGCCGGATTGTTCTTTTCTGAATGACTTAAATTTTGAAACAATCAGACCTTTATCATACATTTTAAAAACATCATCCAAGGAAAAAAACTTTCCAGTTTTGTCATCCAAAGCAATATCTATACGGCTAAACTTACCAAAATGTAAGATTTCTGCAAAAAGAGAAGCCAATACAGAACCGAAAAATTCAGAGGATTTACCAACCGGACAAGAAATTTTATGTAAAGACGAATACTTCTCTAAAAGATAGGATACAGCGGAACCGGAAACATCAACATGAATCCCCATATCATCACTAAACCCATCAAATAAAACTGAAATATTTACTGTAGAATGCCTGTAGGCAGAGCGATAACCACTTGCGCCACGGGACAAAGAAAAATCTTCAAAGGATAGACCCAAATAAGAAATAACATCCTCTGGGACAGAATGTTCATGATCGGTAAAAGAAATCCAATCGATAAGAGATGTAAAACCTTTCGAAATTGTAAGGTTATTACCAGTTTGCATAGAAAAGCTCCTTTCTGGATTTTCCACCCCCGTATTACTGTACGGGGGTAAACCATTTTACAAGTTTATCAGTCACGACCGCGCCAAACATTGGCGCGGTCTTCAAGCACTGAATAACCGACAGATTTCGACAAACGGCGCACAAGCTCGATATAAAAAATATCCTTACGCTCACGCAAACAAAATTGATCACTAATAGAATCAAAATCTACGGAACCATCAATAGATACCAACAATTCCAAATCAGAATAAATTGCAGTAAATAATTCTGCATCAGACATTTTACGGACAATAGATGCAAACTCTGAAGCATCAACATAAGAAGAAAGACTGGAATTAAGACTGGAAATCAAGACATCACGACCTTTCGAAAAATAGATTATTATAATCTGATAGCAAAGAAATAATTTGCAATAATAGATATATATGATATTATAATAAATCAATAATGCTGTCAAGTAGAATAATTAAAAGAATCCAAAATTTAATCAAAAAACTTGATGCTTGACATACACGAAAATATAGAAATATAATATACGAAAATAGAAAAAACTATAGGAAAGTAGAAAAATGATTAAATATTATAAACTTTTTAGTCTTTTAAATAAAAGAAACATGAAAAAAACCGACTTAAAACAAATATTAAATACTGCTACAATAGCAAAACTAAGCAAAGGCGAAAATTTAACAACAAATACTATTGATAAAATATGTGAATTTTTGGATTGTCAACCCGGGGACATAATGGAATATATCAACACAAACACCGCCCCAAATGAGTTAGATGAACTGGACAATCTTTTCAGAATGATGCTACAAGACATAGTAAACAATGGAACAAGCAAAGAAGATTTCAAAAAAATGATAAAAGAAGCTCTTTCAAAAAATGTAGATAAAATATTTGAAAATGAAGATGTAAGTCTAAGTCAAATAATTGATGCAACCATAGAAATAAATAAAAACACTTCAAACGAAAAAAAGTCCGAGTGAATCCGCGCCGGCGTCACTGGCAAAATCTACTGTCCAGTTTTACGAACAACCGCGAAGCCAATTTGCGCTTCGCGCATCTTCGCTTCGCAAGCCGTCCATTATGACGCGCAGACATCATATGTCAAGCGTTGCCCTACGGCGTATCGGCGCAAGCGCCTTGCCGCTTGACATACTCAATCTGCGCTATATATGGACTGTACTGTTTCAAATATCATCGGACTTTTTTTCAGACAGAGCATCACACTTCCTATAATATTCAACAAGCAAATTTACGACAATATTCGACTTTGGAATACCAAACTTTGAAGAATCAGAAGCAAGACGATTATATAAAGGTGTGGGCAAAGCAACAGTAAAATTAGTCTTATCAAGTTTCATAAATAAACCAACCTTTCTAAAAAAACATAACTTTTAATCAAGTTGTCCCGGGTTCGAGCCCCGGCACGCTCACTTTATAAAAAACCTTGATTTTTCAGGGTTTTTTTCATTTCAGAATCGCTCAATTCGAGTGACACTTGATTTTTGGGGCAAGAAAAAAGACGGACTGTATCCCGTCTTTTTTCTCTACTTTTTTAAATCTTTTACAGGAACGAAACCTGTTTTTCAAAATCGTAACTGTGGGGCGTTTTACTGACTGCTTTGTGTCCCAGCGCAATGGCAATGACGAATTCATACCCTTCAGGGAATTGCAGCTTTTCGGCAAAATAGGATGCCTTCGGGCCATGCAGCGCATCTTTGATACATCCGATGACCAGGCTGCCAAGGCCTAAGGACTCCGCCGCAAGGGCAATATTTTCCACGGCAATGCCTGCATCTACCTGGCTCCATTTGAATGCTTTTTCCGCACTGAGCAGAAGTACGGCAGGCGCCGCATAATAAAAGTTCTGCTCCGGATTTGTAATATTTCGCTGGGCATTTTTTTCCGCTTCAATTTCCGCTAAAATCGGATCCGCGCCATCCACAACCGTGATATGGATTTCCTGCCTGTTGGTTGCGGTAGGTGCCTGCAGTCCGGCATACAGCAGCATTTCCAGCTCCTCTTTCGTCAGTTTCTGATCCGTATAACCCCGGATCGAGCTTCGTGTTTGAATGGTTTGCAATACTTCGTTCATATTCTGACCTCCCTTTACTATAATTTCTGTTCGGATTGTGCTTTCCACAGATGGATATAGTGCATGATATGACCGAGATTTCCGTTTCCGGCAAATCGTCCGGCATCAAAAAAATCCTGCTGCATATCCATCCAAAAAAGCGCGTTTTCGCTTCCCTTCACTTCCGTACAGTGCTGCAGTCTGCCCACATATACTTCCATATAAAAGTCCGGCAGATAATAATACAGATCCATCAAATGCGTCAGTGTAATCTGGGTTTTATGAATCTGCGTTTCTTCTTCCAGTTCCCGGTACGCGGAGGAAAGCCCGTCTTCGCCGGGGTTGATTTTGCCGCCGACAAAGTTATAAAGTCCCTGATACGGCGCTTTGCTTCGCCGGCACATCAGTATTTTTTCACCGCTTTCATCCAGCACTGCAATCAGATTGAATCCCTGCATACATACGTTCCTTTTAAAACTGCATCTTTTGTTCTTATGAGCATAGCATGAATCAAATGCGCTGTCCAATGAATTTTCTGCGAAGAAACGCATCATTTCTTATGTTTTTCAATTCTTGACAAATCTTGATTTTATGATAGAAATGTTTATGTAAAAAAATTGTCAGGAAAGGAGTTTGCCATGAAGCGTCTGCTGGTGTTTTTGCGTCCTTTTATTCCCAGAATGTCCTTCGGATTTATTATAAAAGTCTTTGGAACGCTGGTTGAGCTGGCGATCCCCTGGATTTTATCTTATATCATCGATGACCTGATTCCACTGGGCAAAATGCAGCCTGTGCTGGTCTGGGGCGGTTTGATGATCCTATGCTCTCTGCTTGCATGGCTTGGCAATATCATCGCCAATCGTATGGCCTCCGCGGTGGCAAGAGATTTTACCGGCAAACTTCGGCATGAACTGTTCCGGAAAATCTCCTTTCTTTCAGAACGCAGCGTGGATCAGCTGACGATTCCTTCTTTGATTTCCCGTGTCACCAGCGATACCTATGTACTGCATCAGACCGTGGGCATGATGCAGCGCCTTGGCGTGCGTGCGCCTATTATGCTGGTGGGCGGCATTATTGTTACGCTGACACTGGATCCGGTCCTGACACTGGTCATGGTTGCCACCCTTCCGGTGGTGGCAGCTATTACATTTTTCGTGTCCAGACGTGGCGCCCGCCTGTTTCAACAGGTACAGAATGCTTCCGACGACATGCTACGCGTGGTGCGGGAAAACGCCGCAGGCGTGCGTGTCATAAAAGCTCTTTCCAAATCCGGGTATGAACGCAAACGGTTTCGCCGCGTCAACGACGAACTGACCCGGCGGGAACGCACGGCGGAAAATACCATGGCCTTAATCAATCCTGCCATGAGTTTTCTGTTAAATCTGGGCATTGCCGCCGTCATTGTCGCCGGTGCCTACCGTGTACAGGCGGGAACGACTCAGGTAGGAAAAATCATTGCGTTTATGAATCTCTTTACGATTGTGCTCAACGCTTTGATGGCAATTAACCGAATGTTTACCATGTTCTCGAAAGCGGCGGCCTCTTCTTCCCGTATTCTGGAAGTGTTGGATACGCCGGTGGAACTGTTTGAAACAGAACCGCATTTTTCATTTTTGCCGGAGCATGCGCCGCATATCGCTTTCAAAGACGTGACCTTTCGTTATGACCGCGGCAGCTTCGCGCTGCGGCACCTGAACTTTACGCTGGAGCGCGGAGAAACGCTGGGCATTATCGGGGCAACTGGCGCCGGAAAATCTACGGTCATCCGGGCGATTATGCGTTATTACGATATTAAAGAGGGCGCCATTGAAATTGACGGCGTGGATATTCGCGACTACGCGACCGCGGATCTTCGAAAAAAATTTGGTGTTGTCTTTCAGAATGATACGTTATTTAAGGATACGGTACGAGAAAACATACGGCTCGGTCGGGATATTTCGGAGGAACAGCTGACAGCAGCTGCCAGACGGGCCCAGGCCTATGACTTCATTATGTCCCAGGGCGGATTTGATACGCCGGTGGCTATTAAAGGCGCCAATTTTTCCGGCGGGCAGAAACAGCGGATGCTGATTGCCCGGGCACTGGCCGGGAATCCCGAAATACTGATTCTGGATGATTCTTCCAGTGCGCTGGATTATAAAACCGATGCCCGTCTTCGTGAGGAACTGCGCATACATTATCCGCATACGACAAAAATCATTATTGCGCAGCGCATCAGTTCTATCATGCATGCGGAAAAAATTCTGGTGATGGATCAGGGCAACGCAGCTGCCTTCGGTTCCCACAAAGAGCTGATGGAAAACTGTCCCCTGTACCGGGAAATCGGAGAATCCCAGATGGGTGCGCGTGCCGTTACCTAAGAAGTCCCTGAAACTACGGAAGAAAGGAGAATGTCGATCATGAAAGAAGAACGTCAGAAAATGAAAAAAAGCGCCGTTCTGATACGGCTTCTGCCCTATTTGTTGCAGCACAGGCTCCTGTTTGTGCTCTGTATTCTGCTGACCATCGGCGGAAATCTGCTGGGACTTGCCGGTCCGTATTTTTCAGGGCTTGCCATTGACGCCATTGAACCGCACCGTAAAGCTGTGGACTTTTCCGGTGTATGGCGTTATGCGGGTATTATGGCAGCCCTCTATCTGCTTTCCGCCATACTCTCCTATCTTCTGACCCGCCTGATGGTGGTCATCAGCCGTCGTGTCGTGAAACAGATGCGGGAGGACGTGTTTTCCAAACTGACCGAACTGCCGGTGGGATATTTTGACCAGAATCAGACCGGAGATATTTTAAGCCGTATTTCTTACGATATTGATACCATTAATACTTCGCTGTCCCATGATATGGTACAGATTTTCGCCAGTATTGTGACCGTACTTGGCGCGCTGGCTATGATGATTGCCATTTCCCCTATGCTGGTTCTGGTATTTGCGTTTACCGTTCCGCTGTCCGTGTTTTTAACAAAAAAAATCACCGGCTTTACACGGCCCTTATTCCGCAGACGATCTGCGAAGCTGGGAGAATTAAACGGCTTTGTAGAGGAAATGATCAGCGGGCAGAAAACCCTGCGCGCCTACAGTCAGGAAGAAAACACCGTAAAAAAATTTGACCGCCAGAACGATGAAACAGTAGAAGCATATTACCGTGCAGACTATTACGGCAGTACCACCGGTCCTTCCGTAAACTTTGTCAACAATCTTTCCCTTTCCCTAGTTAGTTTTCTGGGAGCTGTTTTATATTTGAAACATGCAATTTCCATCGGCAATATTTCTTCTTTTGTCCTGTATTCCCGGAAATTCAGCGGCCCCATCAATGAAATTGCCAATATCATCGGAGAGCTGCAGTCTGCTTTTTCCGCTGCAGAGCGTGTCTTCCGCCTGCTGGATGAAGCACCGGAAACGAAAGATGCCGACGGCGCCGCGGAACTGAATCATGCGGAAGGTACGGTAGATTTGCAGGATGTGCATTTCGGATATCTTCCCGGACAGGAAATCATTCATGATCTGTCGCTGCATGTGCCCAAAGGCGCACTGGTTGCCATTGTGGGCCCTACCGGTGCCGGAAAAACCACTATTGTGAATCTGCTGATGCGTTTTTACGATATTGACAGCGGCAGCATCACCCTTGATGAAAAATCCATTTACGATCTGACCCGCCGTAGTCTGCGTCTGAACTATTCTATGGTTTTGCAGGACACCTGGCTGTTTCAGGGAAGCGTTTATGACAATGTTGCTTATGGAAGTGAATCAGCGACAAAAGAAGATGTGGAACGGGTCTGCAGGGCCTGCAGTATACACGATTATATCCTCTCCCTTCCGGAAGGATATGATACGGTTCTGAATGATGACGGCGCCAACATATCAAAAGGCCAGAAACAGCTGATGACCATAGCGCGGGCCATGCTGCTTCCGGCTTCTCTTCTGATTTTAGATGAGGCAACCTCCAATGTGGACACCCGGACAGAACTGCAGATACAGCAGGCCATGCGGGCTTTAATGAAGGATAAAACCTGTTTTGTGATTGCACACCGGCTGTCTACCATCCGAAACGCCGATGAGATTCTCGTTGTAAAAGACGGCGAAGTCGTAGAATCAGGCACCCACGACAGCCTGATGCAGGAAAATACATTCTACAAACAGCTGTATAACGCGCAGTTTGCCTGAATCCTTTGATCAGACTTTACGATTTTTCATAAAGCAGACGCCATTCCGTTTCCGGCTGCAATTCCTCGATCTTCAGCATTCTTTCTTCTATCCGGATTCGATGCAGAGAACCGGCGGAAAGTCTGACCTGCCCGCCGAAATAAACGATTTTTTCATCAGACAGCGCCGTTATCAATGCATACAGCATGGCGCCGTGAGATACCAGAAGGACATTTTCACAGTCCGCACAGGTCTTCAATACACGGCGGGTGGCCTTTTTTGCCCGAAGAATCAGCGCATCATAGCTTTCCAGCCCGGGGCAATCAAAATCCCGATGCAGATAATACGCCTTCTTTTCCCCGATGACGATTCCCTCCGCCTCTCCGAAACAGCGCTCTTTCAGCAGCGGTTCCACAATGATTTTCTCCGGGGGAATGTAAAACCGCCTTGCCATAATTTCAGCGCTTTCTTTTGCCCGCTGCAGCGGACTTGATAAAATCCGTTCTACGGAAATGTGCCGGCGGCGCAGCTCCTCTGCAGCTGCGCGCACCTGTTCTCTGCCGGTATCATTCAGCGGAATATCCGTATGACCCTGCAGCCTGCCTTCTTTTGTCCAGTTTGTCTGCCCATGTCGAAGTAAATATAAATTCATTCTATGCTCCTTCAATTTATGAAAACAAAACACAAGAACCACTCTTTTACGTTTGAGAAGAATAATTCAAAAAAGTTTTTCGATTATAATGCCGGTAAACCGCAAAAGAAAGAATAACGGTCAAAATATCCGCCGCGAACTGCGACCAGACGATTCCGTACATGCCCACCAGACCATTCAGCGCAAACAGCATAGGAATGTTAAATCCGAGCCAGCGCGTCACGCCCAGAAATAAAGCGTAAGCTCCCTTGCCGAATCCGTTAAACAGATACACATGAAAGAAACTCAAAAACATGCGGGGTGTCGCCAGCACGCGAATGCGTAAGAAGGTGGTGCCCAAAGCCACGGTTTGCGCATCCTGTATGAAAATACGCATGATAGGCCCCGCAAAAATTTCGTACAAAAGTACGCTGCCCAGCGCGCAGGCCAGTCCCAGTTTCATGGCATACCGTCTGGTTTCATTCATACGTCTATGGTTCCCGGCGGAGTAATTATAGGCAATAATGGGCATCATGCCCTGACAGATACCGATGCCCACATTTAACGGCAAGCGTTCCGCTTTCAAAACGATTCCAACGGCCGCAAGGGCAATATCCGTATATCCGGACATCAGGCGATCGATGACCACATAGTCCAAATCAAACAACAGTGTGGCAATGGAAGAAGGAATACCGACGAAAAAGATTTCACCAATAGATTTTTTCGTCGGAAGCGCTGCAGGCGGACACAGCCGCAGTACGGTGGTTTTCCGCATCCGAAACAGGACAAGGATGAAATATGCACAGGCAATGCAGTTGGACAGGCAAGTGGCCGCACCGGCGCCCATGATCTCTTTCCCGTCGGGCAAAAAGACAAACATAAACAGCGGATCCAATGCAATGTTAATGAGTCCGCCCATGGTAATGCCGAATCCGGCTTTTTTCGATTCCCCCACACTCCGCAGCAAGGTAGAAAGGATATTGGACAGAACCGTGGGAATACCGCCGCAGACGATGACAAAAAAGGCATAGCTGCTGGCATACCGATAGGTGTCCTCTCCTGCCCCCAGCTGATACATCAGCGGTTTCATAAAAATCAGCACGGCGGCGGAAAAAAGAGCCGCAACCGCAATACCCAGATAAATACAGAAGCTGTAAACTTTTCGAACTTCATCCTGCCGCTTTTCCCCCAGCAGCCGTGAAATCAACGCGCCGCCGCCAATGCCCGCCAGTCCGGAGATGGAAAGCGAAATATTGAAAATGGGAAGAATCAGAGACGCACCCGCCACCATATAGGGGTTATTTGTTCGTCCGATATAAAAGGTATCCGCCATATTGTAAATTAATACAATCAGCTGGCTGATAATGGTGGGCAGGGCCATGGTATGTACGGCCCGGCGCACCGGCATGCGTTCAAATATCTCTGTATTGTCCTGTAGGGTCTGTTTCATGGAAAAATCATCTCTTTTTTGTAAATATACACCGCTGCCGTCTTTGTCCGCAGACATAGAAAAATCGGGGTGACAGGATTCGAACCTGCGACTTCCTGGTCCCAAACCAGGCGCTCTGCCAAACTGAGCCACACCCCGCATCAAACAGATTAAATATAAAAGAATTGCCGGCAAAAATCAAGGCATTTTTCATTACAGCGATTTCAGGGCAAACTGCAGTGCTCCCTTCTCATCCATTTCCATGATGATGTAGGTAAACTGCCTGCCGGATTGTCTCGGGTAGGAGAGGCTGCCCGGGCACAGAATGGTCATGTCTTTCTCCGTACGGATCAGCGGTTTGTGCGTATGTCCGTACATCACCAGATCCGCGCCGATGCTGCGGGCTTCGTCCACCAGCCGTTCTGTTCCGATGGAAACCATGTAGCGGTGCCCGTGGGTCATAAACAGCTTATGCGGGCCCAGTTTCAGCTCGATTTCTTCCGGCAGCTGTCCCAGAAAATCATTGTTCCCCCTGACCATGTGCAAAGGACACTGCAGTGCTTTTTGTATCGGCATGGCGTCAGATTCCACATCACCCAGATGCAGGCATAAATCCACCGGTTCTTCTCTTTTGAGAACAGCATAAAAATTTTTCAAATCTCTGTGGGTATCGCTGATAATCAGTATTTTCATAACGGAATCCGCTTCAATTCTTCTGCAAGTTTGTTTAAAGCCTTCGCTCTGTGACTGATTTTATTTTTCTCCTCCGGCAGCAGCTCCGCCGAATAACAATGCCGTTCGGGAAGATAGAAAATCGGATCGTATCCAAAACCGTAAATCCCTTTAATTTCATAGCCGATCCTTCCTTCCATAACCCCTTCCACCGTAATCATGCCATGTCCCGGCACATAAGCGGCGACAGCGGCGACGAAACGGGCGGTTCTCTGTTCCTCCGGCACATGCTGCATCCGTTCCAGAAGATGGTTCATTTTGATGGTATACGAGGTGTCCTCTCCCAGATATCTGGCGGAATAAATGCCGGGTTCTTTGTTCAGTGCGTCAATTTCCAGTCCGGAATCATCCGCGATAATAATATCCTGACTGACTTTTCGCAATGCCTCGACTTTCAAAACGGCATTTTCCCGGAAAGAGGTTCCGGTTTCTTCAATTTCCACCGCAATGCCCGCTTCTTTCATCGATATGATTTCAAAAGGAAACTCCCGGAGTATTTCTTTTGCCTCTCTGAGTTTTCCGGGATTTCCCGTGGCAAAAATCAGTTTTCTCTGCATGCTGCATGCTCCTTCTTTGGCGGTTTCGGACCGAGGAACTGATAGAAATAGGTTTTAATCATTCCATTATACAGTTTCCGGTTTTTATCAGCCCATCTTCCGATATATTTCTGTGCGTCTTCAAATCCGGTGATCAGATACATGGACCAGTCGTCCAGCCTGCGGTAGGCTTCGCCGATTTCCCGGTACAGGCTTTTCATCTCTTCCTGTTCTCCCAGCCGTTCTCCGTAAGGGGGATTGGAAATGATAAATCCGTATTTTTTTGGATGACGCAGATCTTTGATATCCCGCTGCTGGAAATGAATCATATGATCCACCCCTGCCCGGGCCGCGTTCTCTCTGGCAGAGCGCACCACCGACGCATCAATGTCATACCCCTGAATATCGGGGTTGACCGTGGGGTCAATCTGCTCTCTTGCTTCGATCCGACAGGCCTTCCACTCTTTCGGATCGATCACATTTTCCCAGCTTTCCGACAGAAAATGTCTGGCAATGCCGGGAGCAATATTGGCCGCCATCATGGCTGCTTCAATGGCAAATGTACCGCTGCCGCAGAAAGGATCCACCAGGATCCGGTCCTTGTGCCAGGGCGTCAGCATAATCAGCGCAGACGCCAGGGTTTCGGAAACCGGCGCTTTTGCGGTTGCTTTTCGATACCCCCGTTTGTGCAGGGATTCCCCCGTAGTATCAATGGCGGCTGTCACCACGTCTTTCATTAAAAACAGGCGAATCGGATACGCTGCGCCATCTTCCGGGAACCACTCCGTATGATAAATGCCTTTCAGCCGTTCCACGATGGCTTTTTTCGCCACAGACTGGATATCGGTAGGACTGAACAGCCGGCTTTTGACGGAAACGGCTTTGGTGACCCAGAATTTTGCATTGGGCGGAAGGAACGCTTCCCATTCCAGCGCTTTGATCCCCTGAAACAGTTCCTCAAAGCTGCGGGCTTCAAACTCGCCCACCTTTAACAGGATCCGTTCGCAGCTGCGCAGATGCATATTGGCTCGGACGATGGCTTCCGGATCGCCGGGAAAGGTGATCCGGCCATCCTCTGTTTTGGCAATCTCATATCCCAGATCGATGATTTCTTTTTTCAGTACCGCTTCCAGTCCGAAATGACAGGGAGCGATCAGTTCAAAGCGGTTCATGCGTTTCAATGTCTCCGATTCAAAAATACAGACAAACTATATGCCTGTTCTACGCGAAACCTATGATAAAACATGGGGACAGAACATGTCAACCGCATAATTTGAAAATGCAGAAGATTCCTTTATTGCGCAGTGCGAAGATATTCCCGCAGACCTTCCAGTCCACCGGCCAGGGTCATTACCGTGTATCCGCAGTCAGACAGTTTTGTGGCTGCCCGCAAACTCAAATTTCCTCTGTCGCAGTATAAAATCACAGGATTTCTTTTGTTCAGGCTGTACTTTCTTTTCAACAGCGTTTCATAAGGAATATGTACTGCGCCGATGATATGACGGTCAAGATACGCCTGCTCCTCTCTGACATCAATGATCAGCACATTTTTTCGATTGATATATTCCATCATTTCACGGGGTCCGATCAGTTCCGGCATATAATCACACATCCATTTTTTTTTAATATATGTCGGTATATCAAAGCGTGCTACCTGACGGACGCACCAGACAATTACAGGGCCTCGATGATCTGCACCAGTTCTTCCGGCGTATCCGCTATGGCGTCCGCCCCCAGCGCTTCCAGCACTGCTCTGTCCCGAAAGCCCCAGGAAACCATCACAAGCCGGATACCTGCATTTTTCGCAGTCTGATAATCCACTTCACTGTCTCCGATATAAACGGACTGCTCTTTGGATGCGCCCAGCTCCCGCATGGCCAGATATACGATATCCGGCTTGGGCTTCCGGGGAATATTTTCCCGTTCGCCGTAAGCACTTTGTATGGCAGGATAAAAATGCGCCTGCAGCAAATCCTGTACGGCAGGATCCGTTTTATTGGACACAATCGTCATTTTGTATCCTTTGTCAGACAGTACGGAAAGCATTTCCCGAATTCCGTCATAAGGTTTTGTTTTTATTTTGCAGTGATCCTTGTAATATGCCCGGAAGTTTTCAAAGACACGGTCCTTTACTTCCATCGGCGTATCCGGCGGCACGCTGCGGTCCGTCAGATTGCGAATGCCGTTTCCTACAATGGCACGGATTTCTGATAACGACTTCAGCGGAAGTCCCTCTTTTTGCAGCGCCACATTGACTGCGTCCATCAGATCTTCCAGCGTATCCAGCAATGTTCCATCCAAATCAAAAATAATGGTGTCGATATGTTTCATGTTTCGTCCTCATTCTGTATAATTTTGTCTACTTTATCATAATTACCGAAAAAATGCAAAAATCTTTATTGTTTCCTAGTCTTCAATTTGTTAAACTGTATTTAATAATGGAGAGTCAGGAGGAAGGACTTATGGATAAAAAAATATTAGCAATTACTATGGGCGATCCCGCAAGCATTGGCGCGGAAATCACCGTCAAGGCTTTAAGTGACGATACCGTTTACAACATGTGCAAACCGCTGATCGTAGGCGATGCCTGCGTCATGGAAAACGCGAAAAAAATCACCGGACATGAGGAAATCGTCATTCATCCCGTATCCAGTGTTTCCGAAGCATTATTTACACCGGGTACCATCGACGTCTACGACATGAAGCTGGTGGATATGGATAAACTGGAAATCGGCAAAGTATCCGCTATGGCAGGGGAA
This sequence comes from uncultured Lachnospiraceae bacterium, assembly GCA_947630875.1. Taxonomy (GTDB): domain Bacteria; phylum Bacillota; class Clostridia; order Lachnospirales; family Lachnospiraceae; genus CANRIM01. The sequence continues at coordinate 1,250 of CANRJG010000034.1, read as the reverse complement.
GCTGCTTTCCAATATGTAAAAAAAGCCATCGAACTGGCCATGGCCCATGAAGTAGACGGAACCGTTACCAATGCATTAAACAAAGAAGCAATCAATCTGGCCGGACATCATTATTCCGGACACACTGAAATCTACGCGGAATTTACCGGCACAAAGAAATATACGATGCTGCTGGCGGACAAAGGCCTGCGGGTGGTCCATGTATCCACCCACGTTTCCCTGCGTGAAGCCTGCGACCGCGCGAAAAAAGACCGGATCTTGGAAGTGATCCGAATTGCGGACAGCGCATGTAAACAGCTGGGTATCAAAGAGCCCAAAGTCGGCGTAGCAGGTTTAAATCCCCACTGCGGAGAAAACGGACTGTTTGGCAATGAAGAGGCGTTGGAAATCCGCCCGGCCGTAGAAGCTGCCATTGCGGAAGGCATTCATGCAGATGGCCCTATCCCGCCCGATACGATTTTTTCAAAGGCCAAAGGCGGCTGGTATGACATTGTAGTGGCCATGTACCATGATCAGGGACATATCCCGCTGAAGGTCTGCGGCTTTGTGTACAATCAGGAAGCCGGCAAATGGGATGCGGTTTCCGGCGTGAATATTACGCTGGGACTTCCGATCATTCGTACCTCCGTGGATCACGGAACCGCTTTTGATCAGGCCGGCACCGGAGAGGCCAATCAGCTCAGCCTGATCAATGCCATTGAATACGCGGTAAAACTTGCAGAAAACAGATAGGACAAAACCATGAAACGATTTTTAATTATAGCAGATGATTTTACAGGCGCCAATGATTCCGGCGTGCAGCTGGCACGTTATGGCATCCGGACACATGTGGTCTTTGATCCGGCGCGGATCGACCAGTCCCCGGACTCCTTTGTGCTGGATACGGAGTCCAGAAACATCCCGGCGGAGGAAGCAGAACACAAATTAAACGCGCTGCTGGCTTCTATTCCCTTTGACCGCTTTGATTATGTGGTCAAAAAGGTGGATTCCACCCTGCGGGGCAATATCCCTTATGAAGTCAGAGCCGTGGATCAGGCCTTTTCTCCGGATCAGCTGGTCTTTGCCCCGGCCTTTCCTTCCATTGGCCGGTTCACCCGAAAGGGAATCCATTATCTGCACAAGATCCCGCTGATGGAAACCGAATTTGCGCATGATCCCAGCAAACCCCTTGTAACGGATTCTCTGCCGGAACTGATGCAGGAAGTATATCCTGTTTGTGCCCATATCAACGCCGCCGCTTTGTATGCGGG
>CANRJG010000033.1 GCA_947630875.1 uncultured Lachnospiraceae bacterium | reverse complement strand
GCAGCCACCGAAAGATGGCTTGTTTGTTGTGCGCATAAAGTTATGGATACCCTCTACCTCTCATTTTCAATCTTCTTCCTCCGCGTACATACAAAATGAGAGCGGCCGATTTGGCCGCTCCCCGTTTTATACAAATGCAAGTGCATCCCTACGTTGGCATTATCCAAATCAGGTCACCGGTCGAAGGTTGCACCTTCCTCTCAGCCTGTCACGCAAGCTCCCGTCCGTTTTATGATTTTTTACAGCATACAACGTTTTGACCTGAATTGCAAGGGACTTTTTGCGATCAATACCCTTCCTTGCCCAGCAGATGGAACATATTTTTCTTGTAGGCTTCCACGCCCGGCTGATCAAAAGGATTGATCCCCAGCGTATAACCGTCTACGCCGCAGGCAAACTCAAAGAAATAGAACAGCGCGCCGAGGCTGAACTCGTCCCGCTTCGGAATGTTCACTACCAGATTGGGAACGCCGCCGTCCACATGGGCCTGCCTGGTCCCCTCCTGTGCTTTCTTGTTGATATAATTCAAATCCATACCCGCCAGATAATTCAGCTGGTCATAATTGTCCGCATCGGACTCCACCTGAATGGCTGCGCCGGTATCGTCTACTTCCATCACCGTTTCGATCAGATTTCTCTCGCCGTCCTGCACCAGCTGTCCCACAGAATGCAGATCCGTGGTAAAATCAAGGGAGGCCGTAAAGAGACCTTTACCGTCCTTGCCTTCGCTCTCCGCGAACAGCTGCTTCCACCATTCGCAGACATAATGCATGAATGGTTCGAAATCCGCCAAGATTTCCACTTTCTTGCCGTTCTCATAGAACAGGTTGCGGTATGCGGCATACTGCAGCGCCGGGTTGTCCTCATAAGGCGTCTCCAGCAGATACGCCCGCTCACTGGCCGCCCCCAGCATCAGCGCGTCGATGTCCGCGCCGCTGGCTGCAATCGGAAGCAGCCCCACCGCCGACAGTACGGAGTAGCGTCCGCCGATATCATCCGGCACGACAAAGCACTCGTAGCCTTCCTGTTCCGCCATCTTCTTCAGCGCGCCTCTTGCCTTGTCCGTGGTCACATAGATTCTGGACGCCGCGCCTTCCTTGCCGTAGCGTTCCTCCATCAGCTTCTTGATGATACGGAAGGCGATGGCCGGTTCTGTGGTGGTTCCTGATTTGGAAATCACGTTGACGCTCAGGGACTTGTCCCTGATCTGATCCAGCACCGTATTGACATACAGGGCGGAAATGTTGTTGCCCATGAAGATAATCTCGGTGGCGCGCTTCCTGTCATAGCTTTCCAGGAAGCTGACAGCCGCTCTCGCCCCCAGATAGGACCCGCCGATGCCGATCACGATCAGCACTTCGCTGTCCTGATTGATCTTTGCCGCCGCTTTTTTGATGCGGGCGAACTCTTCCTTGTCGTACTTTTCAGGCAGATCAACCCAGCCCAGAAAGTCGCTTCCTTTGCCGCTGCCGCTCAGCAGCGTGTCCTTTGCGGCAAGTACCCTTGCCTTGATTTCCTCTGCCGCGTGCTCCTTTAAAAAGCCTTTCGCGTATTTTGTATCAAATCCGATCAGTTTCATTGCTTTCCAGCTCCTTGTGCAATTTTTGTAAAAATAATTATGTTATTTCAAATATTTTATCAATTTTCACCACAAAAATCAACACAAAAATTCTTTGATAATCTCCCGGATGATCTGTTCTTCTTCATTGGCTTTTCCGGCGTCTTTTCTGGATTTTTTCAGCCGTACCTTCGTGGCGGCGGTCTGCATCTGCCCTGCTTCAAATCCGCCTGCCGTGCCTGCGGCCGGCGCCGGTTCCGCGTCCTCGTATTCCAGTTCCAGACGGCGGCTCAGGACATTGGCCAGATATTCCTCCAGATTGATAGAGATCCGGTCCGGCATCCGCCGCGTATCGAAAATAATCTCGGCCAGCAACAGCACCAGTTCTCCCAGAATACCGAACAGCAGCGTTCTTAAAACAATTTTCAGATCATAGCTGTTGACGTACTGCAGAAAGCTGCCGCCGATGCAGACCATGCCCATCAGAATAGCGCAGACCGGCGCGTTTTTCTGCAGAAACGAGGGACTTATCCCCATAATCCGGTAGTTCTGCACATATTTTTCCACAAAAGCCGGTATATTCTTAATATCCAGATTTAATTTGTAGCAGTTTTCAAATTTCATTTTGAGCTGCCGGGTCAGGCTGTTTTTATTGTCCCCCATATGACAGGATGCCGCTTCCAGTTTTTTGTAGAGCACCCAGGAGCATATTTTGATCAGAATCCCTGCGCCTGTCATTGCCAGCAATACTATCATCAGCACCGTCTCATTGATTAAATTTCTCATGATCGTTTCCTTTCTCTCAATTTGTTTTTGCGCCGGCTGCCTTTTCCTTTCGCGGCTGCCTCTGTCCTGATTATACTGAAAGATATACGCGGCTGAAAGAAATTTCGATCGTATTATTCCGATAAAAAAAGACATAGTATTTTCTATTTTGATATGTTATGATGTTTCCAGACTTTTTTTGACAGGAGATATGCTATGGAGTATCAGATTCGAAACCTCGATCTTGCGCCTGCCGGCAGGCTGAAAATTGACTGGGTGAAGAAAAACTGCCCGCTGCTTCGCTCGCTGGAGGAGGAATTTACCCGCACGCAGCCTTTTCAGGGTATCCGGGTGGCTCTTTCCGTCCATCTGGAAGCCAAAACCGCCTATCTCTGCAAGGTATTTGCAGCCGGCGGCGCGGATATTTATATTACGGGCAGCAATCCGCTGTCCACACAGGACGACGTGGCGGCGGCGCTGGTGGCGGACGGTCTGAAGGTATTTGCCTGGTACGGCGCCACCCCTGAAGAGTACGACGCCCATATCCGGAAGGTACTGGAGCCGGGACCCCAGATCATCATCGACGACGGCGGAGATCTGGTGCATATGATGCATACGGAATTTCCGCAGCTGATTAACGGCGTCATCGGCGGCTGTGAGGAAACCACCACCGGCATTCTGCGTCTGCAGGCCATGGCCGCGGCAAAGCATCTGGCCTTTCCCATGGTGCTGGTGAACAATGCGGACTGCAAGCACCTCTTCGACAACCGCTACGGCACCGGCCAGTCCGTCTGGAACGGCATCAACCGCACCACCAACCTGATTGTGGCGGGAAAGACGGTGGTCGTGGCCGGTTACGGCTGGTGCGGCAAGGGCGTGGCCATGCGGGCGAAGGGACTGGGGGCCCAGGTGATCGTTACGGAAATCGATCCCATCAAGGCCATCGAAGCCGTCATGGACGGATTTGGCGTCCTGCCCATGAATGAGGCCGCCAAGGTGGGCGATTTCTTCATTACGGTGACCGGCTGCAACAAGGTCATTACCAAAGAAGCCTTTGCAGTCATGAAGGACGGCGCGATTCTCTGCAACGCCGGACATTTTGACGTGGAAATCGATATGGCGTACTTAAACGCCCATGCCGTGGACAAAAAGCTGCAGCGGCAGAATATTACCGGCTACACGCTGGACGGCAAAAAGTGGATCTACGTACTGGCGGAAGGACGGCTGGTCAATCTGGCCGCCGGCGACGGGCATCCCGCGGAAATCATGGATATGAGCTTCGCCATTCAGGCGCTGAGCGCAAAATATCTGGTGGAGCATCAGCACGATCTTACCGAAAAGCTGATCGCGGTTCCCAAGGAAGTGGATATGGATGTGGCCCACCGGAAACTGGACTTCCTCGGTATTTCCATCGATTCCCTCAGCGAAGAACAATCCCGTTATTATTATGGTGCATAAATGATGAAGTTTTCCAAACTGATGGGCGACAAAGCCTTTTACCGGCGCATCCTTGTGATTACGCTGCCGATTCTGGTGCAGAATGTCATTACCAACTTTGTCAGTCTGCTGGACAATATCATGGTGGGACAGGTGGGCACGGAGCCCATGTCCGGGGTGGCGATTGTTAATCAGCTGATTTTCGTTTTCAATCTCTGCATTTTCGGCGGCCTGTCCGGCGCCGGTATTTTTACGGCTCAGTACTACGGCAAAAATGACCAGAAGGGTGTGCGGGACAGCTTCCGCGCCAAGCTTTATATCGCGGCGGGGGCGGTTCTGCTCTTTACCGTGCTGCTGCTGACCCGGGGCGAGCGGCTGATTCTGCTGTTTCTGCATGAGGGAGCTGAGGCGCTGGATCTGGACGCCACCTTAAACTACGGCAAGACCTATCTGATGATTATGCTGCTGCAGATGCTGCCCTTTGCGGTTTCTCAGGCTTACGCCTCCACGCTGCGTGAAATCGGCGAAACCCTGCTTCCGATGAAGGCCAGCACAGCGGCGGTGGTGGTCAACACCACCTTTAATTATATCCTGATTTTCGGAAAATTCGGCGCGCCGCGGCTGGGCGTGGCCGGGGCAGCCATTGCCACGGTTCTGTCCCGTCTGGTGGAATGCGCGATTCTTTTGATCTGGACCCACCGCCACAAACAAAGCATCGCTTTTATCAACGGCGCTTACCGCTCTTTGAAGATACCCCTTTCCTTTGTCCGGCAGCTGATCCGGATGGGCACGCCGCTGATCATAAACGAGGTGCTGTGGGCGGCTGGGATGGCCATGCTCAACCAGTGCTATTCCCTGCGGGGACTGGAAGTGGTCTCCGCCACGAATATTGCTTCTACGGTGGCAAATCTGTTCTTTTGCGCGTTTTTCTCCATGGGAAATGCCATTTCCATCATCGTGGGGCAGCTGCTGGGGGCCGGAAAGCTGGAAGAAGCCGTGGAGGCCGACCGGAAAATCATCGCCTTTTCGGTCTTTATCTGCCTGTTTATGGGCGTGATCATGGCTGTGGCCGCACCCTTTATTCCGCGGATTTACAACACCGGTTCCACGGTAAAAGCGCTGGCGGCCAAAATGCTTGTGGTTAATGCCATTCTGATGCCGGTCAATGCCTTTACCCATACCTGCTATTTTACGCTGCGTTCCGGCGGCAAGACCATTATCACCTTTGTGTTTGACAGCGCCTTCGTTTGGGGTGTCAGCGTTTCTACCGCCTTTGTTCTGTCCCATTTCACGGCGCTGCCCATCCTGCCTTTGTACATCATTGTGCAGTCGCTGGAACTGATCAAAAGCGTCATCGGATTTATTCTGGTTAAGAACAGAAGCTGGGTGAAAAATCTCGTTGCGGATTAGATACCAGAGTCATAAATTTAGATTCAAATGAACGTCAGATGCAAGGGTCATAAAACGCGCACCCTTTCGATATGCTTACATATCGAAAGGGTGCGCGTTTTTTTATGACCCTTCTCTTAATATTTTACAACCTGTACCGCCAGATTCCCTTTGCGCGTCGTCTTTAAAATTCCCTCATACCGGAAACGGCCGTAACCCCGTACCGATACCACGTCGCCTTCCTTTGGCACAGCGCTGTTATTTTCACATTGTCTTCCGTCCACAAATACTTTCTTTTCCCGAAACAGTTCCAGTCCGGCGCTTCTGGAAAGCCCGTACAGCTTGCAGACCAGCGCGTCCATCCGCACCGTATGCACCTGCAGCGGCAGGGTCTGGCCTTCCTGCAGACAGTCCGGAATCTCCGTAGTCAAAGCGCACTGCACCGGCGTATGCTTCACCTGGGTCAGATGCTCCATAATGTAATCTGTCATCCGTTCCAGGCAGAACAGGTAGCCGCAGTTTTCGTGCAGCAGAATGTCCCCGATGCTGCCCCGCTCGATGCCAAGGGCCATCACCGACCCCAAAACGTCCCGGTGGGTCAGCAGATCCGCATATTTCTGCATCCGCGGCGTGATTCTGATGCAACAGATGGGAAATGCTTCCGCATAGCCGATTTCCTCCGGATTACCGAACTGTGCCACACAGCGCTCACAGTCCTTCGTTCCGCCGTACAGCCGGTAGCTGTTCCGGCCGAGCTGCGCCTCCATGCTGTGCAGCAGGCTGATTTCCGCCATGGAAAGAAAGGGCGTATAGAAATACCGGCCGCTTTGATATGCCCGGTCCGCCAGCTCTGCAAAGCGTTTTTTCAGTATGCTTTCTTCATCCATCCAGATATTTCTCCCTGATTTCTTTTTCCGTATTCCGGACGGTTTCGTAAAATTCGGCAGCCCCCATGCGCCGCGCGCCCTGCCCGAAGATAATGATCTGCTCCAGATTGTCGGAGGTCGCCACCGTCACGTTGTGCTTCCTGCCCAGTTCGTGCACGGTTTTTTCTATATAAGCGTCCGCCGTCTCCGCTTCTTTTGTATAAACCACAAAAATATTATTGTGGGCATAACGTTCGCCGTTAAAACCTTTGACTTTATAGGCGTCGAACACCACAATCAGCGTCATGCCCCGGTAGCCCTGATAATTGCACATAATGTCGATCAGCCGGTCTCTGGCGCTTTTTAAATCCGTCTGCGCCAGCTCCTTTAATTCCGGCCAGGCGCAGATAATATTGTAGCCGTCCACCAGCAGATATTCCTTTTTGGGCGCTGCCTGCTTCGGCTTCGGCGCCCAGACTTCTTTATCTATTGCTTCATTATTTATAACCACCGTATCCGGACGGTTGTAAAGCCGGCTCTTGTGCTCCCCGTAGGTGCGCACGAAAATCGCGTCCAGTTCCTTGTCCAGCGCGCCCCAGGCTGCCGGCGTTTTTTCCCGTTTTTCCGTTTCCGCCGCCGCCATGGGCTGCGTTTCCCTGCGCCGTAACACCGCCGGAATATGCATATGCGCTTCCACCTCGTCCCAAGGCACTTCAAAGCCCGCGCCGTGGGAACAGAACACCGAACCGCAGGGACGGGACAGGTCATTTTCCGGATGGTACCCCAAAGCCTCCACCACTTCGTCCTGATTGTGACAAGGATAATACCCTTTCATTTCACAGGTAAAGACCCCTCTGCCCCTTGTATAGGAAACAAATTCCGACTGATAGCCGTGCATGGCCGAGGCCGGCGCCATACCGGTTAAAATATACTGTTCTTTCTCCGGCACCGGCGCTTCAAAACTGCCGCTCATCCGCTGGATATCGTTCATGGCCCGCCCTAAGGCTTCCTGGGGCAGTTCCATACGAAACGCATAGTAAGGCTCCAGCAGCACCGGCGCCGCTTTCATCAGGCCCTGCCGCACCGCCCGATAGGTGGCCTGCCGGAAATCGCCGCCCTCCGTATGCTTTTTGCTGGCCCGGCCCGCCGCCACCGTAATCTTCATATCCGTAATATCCGCCCCGGTCAAAACCCCCGGATGGGTGGTTTCGGCCAGATGGGTCAGGATCAGGCGCTGCCAGTTCATGCTCAGCTCGTCCGTACTGACGCTGCTGGAAAACAGCAGCCCGCTGCCGGGCTTCGCCGGTTCTAATATCAGATGGACTTCCGCGTAATGCCGCAGCGGCTCGAAATGACCTACCCCCTCCGCCATCTTTGTAATGGTTTCGCGGTAAATCACACGGCCCGCGCCAAAGGATATCTCCTGCCCGTAACGCTCTTTGAACAAATATTTGAGAATCTCCATCTGCACTTCGCCCATGATGTGCGCATGTATTTCCCCGCTGCCCCGCTCCCATTGAACGCGCAGCTCCGGAATTTCCTCCTCCAGCGCCTTCATCTTATCATAGGCATCACTTTGGTCTGTCCCTGCCGGGAAACGGACACAGTAGGAAAACACCGGCGCCACCTGGGCCTTTGGCATCTTTTTGTCCGTTCCCAGCATTTCTCCGGCAAAGCTGTGTTCCAGCCCCGTCACCGCGCAGATCTGCCCGGCACATACTTCATTCACCGGGGTAAACGACGCGCCGGAATAAATGCGGATCTGTTCCGCCTTGTCTTCCCAGTCTTTCCCCTGCAGCAGGGTTTTGGTTTTCAGGGTCCCGCCGGTGATCTTCATATGGGTCAGCCGCGCGCCGCCCTCGTCCCGGGTAATTTTATAAATTTTTGCCTGAAATTCCTTCGGATAATAGCGATCCTGCAGATAGAAAGACAAGCGCTCCAGAAAATACGCCGTTCCCAGAGATTTTAAAGCCGATCCGAAAAAGCAGGGAAAGATCCGCCGCTCCACGATCAGCTGCCGGATCCGCTCGTCGGACACCGTGCCCTGCTCCAGATATTCTTCCAGCAGCTGTTCGTCGCACATAGCGGCATTTTCCGCGAAATCCGCCGCGCCTTCTTCATCAAAGCGCACGCAGTCCGAAGACAGCTTCTCTTTGATATGCGCAAACACTTCTTCCGCGTCGGCGCCCGGCTGGTCCATCTTGTTGACAAACAAAAAGACCGGCACCTGATAGAACGCCAGCAGCTTCCACAAAGTCTGCACATGTCCGTCCACCTGATCCGGCGCGCTGATCAGCAGGATACAGTAATCCATCACCTGAAAGCTGCGCTCGGTTTCCGCGGCAAAATCCACATGCCCCGGTGTGTCCAGCAGCGTCACATCCCGGTCCCCCAGCCGCAGGAGGGCCTGCTTGGAAAAAACAGTAATGCCCCGCTGCTTTTCCAGCGCATAGGTGTCCAGAAAGGTATCCCTGTGATCCACCCGGCCCAGTTTCCGGATGCTTCCGGTCATATACAATATATTTTCCGCCAGCGTAGTTTTCCCCGCGTCTGCCGGCGCACAAATTCCGATGGTTAAATGCCTGTCAGCCAATGTCGTCTCCCGCGCATCCTATGCCATTTGTAGCTGCAAATTTCCTTTTGCGCCGTCTGTCTGCACTTCACAAACCGCGCCGTTGACCAGTATCATTCTGGGCACCGTGTGACCGATATCGGCCTCCGTTACCAGCAGGATGTCTTCTCCGAAAATCCGTTTCAGTGCGGTTTCGTAAGTCACCGCTGTAGACGCCCCCGGAAACAGCACCCGGCCCGTCAATACGCCTGCCACGTTGCGAAACCACCCGGCTTCCCGCATCTGAAACAGCGCCCGGTAAAAATCCTCCGCCGTCAGCGAAAAAACGTCAAAATACCAGAGGATGGGTTCCCCATCATAGCGTTTTAAAAAATCGGCTGTCCCGTCCCGCTTCGTCCCGATCAGGTCCCGCAGCACATCGATACAGCCGCCGATCAGCCGGCCTTTCGCGTGATCCTTTGTATTTAAAACCTTCCACGCCACCGCCTGGTCAAACACATAGTTGCCGCTGCGCTTTTCGCTCTGCCAGCGGGCAAAGCTCTGCTGCAGATGCCAGTCCCCCTTCCAGAAATCACAGGCCGTTTCCAGGGAATCGTGCCATGGATTCTGGTCAAAAGACCCTGCGTTAAATCCGTAAAAAGTGGCGATATCCGCCTCTGTCGTCATCCAGTACAGCAGCGAGCTGGGATCGGAAGCCCCCATCAGCCATTTCGGGTGTTTTCGGATCACGTCCAGATCCACAAAGGGGAGCATTTCCATCAGAAAATCGCCGCCGCCGGCACAAAAGACCGCGTCAATCGTCTCATTTTCAAACAGCTCCATGAATTCTTTTGCCCTTGTCTTTCCATCCGCGCTGGTGTCGCCGCTGTTGCGAACGCTTTTCGTCTCATACAGCCGGAATCCGTGCCGCCGCAGCCCCTCCATGGAGCAGTCAAAGCTTTCCAGCTTTTCTCCCATGCCGCTGCTGGGCGCGCAGATGCCGATGGTATCATTTTCCTTTAAAAATGTCGGATAAATCATTGCATTTCCACCTTAAAATGGGCACCGGAAAACCCTTTTCCGATGCCCATCGATTTTTCATCTTGCCGTCAGGCCAGAATATCCTCGTCCAGTACAATATGCTTCGGTACGCCATTGACATAAACCGGAGTGATTTCGCCCAGAATCAAAGGCTTCGCATAGTTGATGAACGCTTCGGTAACATACGTGCCGTCCTCGTTGATCCACTCCCGGGGCACGGTCTTCTCCACGTTGGAAATCTCATGGATATCGTACAGATCCGTGGTGCATTCATAAGGCACATCCTTCACTCTTCTGAACAGGACCATCTTGCCGGTCTCGCCGTCCAGTGTGGCCTGTACCGCAGCCGCGCCTGCCATAAAGGCTTCCTGTACGTCAGTAAAGGAAGAAATATGGGAAGCCGCTCTCTGCAGGGTGGAGAACTCTACCGCTCTGGTCTTCGCGCCGGTCTCCGCCGCAATCAGGTTGCAGAGATGGGAAGCCGTACCGCCCAGCAGCTTATGACCGAAAGCATCTACGTAACCGCTGTCATGGCCGTACTCAAATACGTACTTGCCTTCCGCCGTCTTGATACCCTCGCTGACCGCGACGATCACTGCGTCCTTCTTTTCCAGCAGCGCTTTCACTCTTGCCATGAAGTCGTCCATATCAAAGGTCAGCTCCGGCAGGTAGATCATATCGGGGCCGGGGCACTCCGCGTCCCTGGACAGGGCCGCAGCACCGGTCAGCCAGCCGGCATTTCTGCCCATGATCTCGATGACCATGACGTTTTTCTTCTGATAAGCCAGTCCCAGCGCATCGCAGATCAGTTCCTTTGTGGAGGTTGCGATGTATTTCGCAGCGCTTCCGAAGCCCGGTGTATGGTCTGTAATGGCCAGATCGTTGTCAATGGTCTTCGGGCAGCCGATAAACTTCTGGGTCTTTCCGTATTTCGCAGCGTAATCCGATAACTGTTTGATGGTATCCATGGAATCGTTTCCGCCGATATAAATAAAGTAGTGTACATTCAGTTCTTCCAGAATGGAGAAGACTTTCTCGTAAAGGTCCTCGTTGCCTTCGAATACCGGCATCTTATAACGGCAGGAGCCAAGGTAAGCGCTCGGCGTTCTCTTCAGCAGTTCGATGTCCGACTCTTCTTTGATGTGCTCGGACATGTCAATGTACTGTCCGTTTAAAAGTCCCTGAATCCCGTGTACCATGCCGTAAACGGTCTTGACCCCAAGATCTTTCGCGGTTTTGTATACACCGGCCAGACTTGCATTGATCACAGAAGTCGGACCGCCGGACTGTCCTACAATCAGATTTCCTTCAATCTTCATTGGTAATACCTCTTTTCCGATTTTTTCGCGTATAACACTATGGTTTTTGCCGGAATCCGCGCCGCTTCGCGGCACAGCTTCCTTTTGACCATGACATAATAGCATATTCCTGCTGCAAATGTAAATAGGAAGACAATGAAAAAAGCCATTCAGGGTGCCATCAAACTTTCTGATGGCACTCTGAATGGCACTCTGAAATGTTTCCCGCTACCGCAGGCCGAACTCCACAAAACAGTAGCTGTCCGCCCAGTAGCTTTTTTCCGTATCAAACACATCCGTGGCGTCCGCTTCCGAAGCTCTTTCCACCCAGCTCCATCGGCCCACAAAGCTCTCCGGTCCCACGTTGTAGCACTCCCCATTAATGTGGTGATGGGGTCCGAACAGGTTCCGGTTGGAGGCATAGACCAGAAGTTCGATGCAGTTTTCTCCATCCGTCGCCGCATCTGTAATATCCGCTTCAAAAGGCGCCCACAAAATAGTTTTGATTTTTTTGCCGTTGACAAATACATCTACCATCGGCGCTTTCTGCCGTCCCGTCTGCAGGATGATCCTTCGGCCGGGTTCCTTTTTCAGCTGGATTTTCTGCCGCAGCCGCAGCGTTCCCGCAAAGAACAGCAGTCCCTGCTCCGTAAAATTCTCCGCCTGCAGATGATCCGGCAGATCTGTCATCACAAAAGGCCCTTCCGTAATCAGCGCCTTCCGCTCTGCTTTCGTAAAGGCGGACTGGCTCTTTACGCCGAAATCTCCCAGCAGATAGATATTTTCAATCTCCATATCATAGGTGATCTTGTTCTTTTCCGTCTCATAGACATTTTCGCCGAACAGCACGTCGTATACCTTCTGCGGCTGCCGGAAGGTGGTCTTCAGCAGGATTTCATTCTTTCCGGTACGAACAAATGATTTTATGTCAACCTTATCAAAGGACTTGTCCTTCCAGTATCCGGCGATTTCTTTGGATACCGCCTGTCCGTTGACGCAAATGTCATACAGCCTGGCGTCTTCGATCACCACATACAGTTCATGCAGTTTTTCCGGCTCCATCTGCATTTCAAAGGAAAAGCGCATTTCCACCCCACAGGGTCTCTGCAGCTTCAGCAGTCGATCCTGCAGCAGGATCACCGCGGCAGGACCTTCCCAGTCTCCGCCGTCGATCCGGTATTCGCACATATCCAGCGTCATGGCGTTCAGATCCATTTGCGCGATCTCCCAGGTATCTTCGGGCACAACCATGACCGGCGCCGGTTCTTCTTTCGGCAGCTGCCGGGTTTCGGAAGGAGAAAGCATCAGCAGATAAGACTGCATCGGCGCAAAGGAAAGCGAAATCAGCGTGTCCGCGCCGTCAAATGTGCAGGCCATGGGCAGGATACTTCCGTCCTCTGCCTGCAGCCGCTCCGCCGCCACATGTCTGCCGTAAATTCGCAAAGTGGTGGTATGCGCCCTTTCCTTGCTCAGATTCACAAAGAACAGCAGCGTGCCTTCCTTCGTTTCTCTCTGCAAATAAGAAATATCCGAAACTTCTTCGGCGCCTTCCGTCAGACTGATGTATACCAGTCCTTTTTCCTGCATCAGCCGGCGAATCTGTGTCAGCTCTGTCCGGATGACGGTTTTGGAAAGCTGCGCCAGCTGCCCGGCGTCTCCGTTGGTATACACCGGAAAACCGCCGATCGAAAAGATATGGCCGCCCTGGGCAGCGAACTCCAGCAAAAGCGCCAGCGTCTTTGCATCAATGGTCTCCATATGCGGCAGAATCACCGTCTGATAAGGAATCCTCCCTACCACAAAGCGGGCGTTTTCCACCCGGCCGTACTTGCCGATCAGGGTTTCATCTCCCAGATGATAGCTGATATGCGCGCCGGTCAGTACATTGTTGATTTCGGTAAAATCATCGTCTAACTTTCGGATTTCATCCGTTCTCGTGCCGTCGTACAGCACATACCCGCTGCGCATGGGATGCAGCAGCAGCACGTCCGCCGCCTGATCGCCTTCCGAAAGCGCCACGCACTCTCTGCCCAGGAAATCATTAAACGCCCGGTATTCCTCCCACCAGGTCTGCTGCAGGAACAGCGACGGCGGGTAATCCCGCTTTCTTGCGCCCCGGATAGTGTACGCCTCCAGATGCTGACAGATCTGATTGACGCCGCCGGCAAACTGCCACTCGGCAATCTGCTTCAGTTCCTCGAAGGAAACGTCCCAGCCGCTTAGGGCAAAGGACTCGGTAATAACCTGCTTTTTCCCCAGCTGGCAGGCAGCCGAACCCACCTGCTTGGGCACTACCGGAGAGGCAATGGTCCGCCGCAGCCAGTCGATGCCCGGAATGTGCTCGTACTCATAAAAGGGCATGACCCCGGCGGTGGAAGTCATCTGACTGAAAATGCTCTCCTCCATCATGATATGACCGGTGGCCTTGCAGTGGTGCGCTTCACACCAGTCATAGATATTTTTCATATAGTTTTTGACAAACAGATCGCTGACCAGGCACCAGAAATCATACCGCACCTTCCGGTAATCTTCCGTCTTGCGGTACAGGGCAGGCAGATGCGCCACGATATCATACCCATATGCCGCGGAAAATGCCGCCGGCAAATCATCCGACCAGGCCAGATCCAGAAAATGATCGCAGGTCAGCCGGGGCTCGTCCGTGAAAAAGCCGTGCATGGTCTTTCCGAATTCCTCCCCGAAGCGCTGATAATAGGCCTCATGGGTCACCGAAAGAAAGGCGTCCACTGCCCGCTTGTTCAAAGTGTCGATGTAAAACGGATTTTCATTGCGCACGATCTGCAGAATCTCCGCGCCATCCGCTGCTTTTTTGCTTTCGCCCTGCCCGATCCGGGTATAGGTTTTTCCGTCGCGGTCCATATAAAAGGCCGCCACCGTCTCCTGCCAGTCGATTTGGGCAGTATCCTTTACCGTGCGCAGACTGATGTATTTTGCGTAATAGTCCCGGTCCATTTCCGGCACCAGTCCGCCGGCAAAACCGCTGGGCCAGCCTTCTTCGTCATAAATCCAGGCATCCAGCCCCACCTCTTTGCCCTTTTCAATACCGGTTTTGATACAGTCAAACCATTCTTCGCTCAAATAGGTTGTCTTCAGGCCGGAACGGGCATGCATGAAATAGCCGCCCATGCCTGCTTTTTTCATTTCCTCAATCTGGTAAGCCAGCTCCTTCGGATCCAGACGGTCATTCCAGGACCAGAAGGGAATCGGCCGGTACCGGTTGTCCGGATGCAAAAATTGTTCTCTCATTATTTTTATCCCTCAAATGTGCCTTTCACGTCGCACCAGTGTTCCTCGGCATACGCCATCAGTTTCTTTGCGTCTTCCATTTTCATGGGATTGAAATAGAAATACAGGCAGCTGGAGCCGTATTTTTTCACCAGACGGTCGCAGCCTGCGATCCAGTCGTCCACCGTACCGGAATAAACCTTGATCCACAGGGATTTTCCGGCGCGTCTTACCTTATCGTAAATCTCGTCCCACTGCTCCAGCGTTCCGTCCGGGCCGTGGTCGCCGCTGGTCCACTGCAGCGCGTCGATTTCATCAATTTCCATCAGCGCATCTACGTGGCGGATGGCATCCGGGCCGTCCAGATGATACAGCACGTGATCCAGCTGTTTCGCCTGAGAACGTAAGGGCTCCTGAATGAAATCCCTGAACTGCTGAGGCGACATCATGGCGGAAAAATCGCACTGCAGCTTTGCGGTCTTCCCCGGTCCCCAGATGGAAAATACCGTATAGGCGCTTCCGCCGTCCGCTTTCACAATGTCATAGAAACGATCATAATATTCAAAATACGCGTCCTGAATCTGTCCGATCCGTTCCTCCACCATCTCCGGCTCATCCATCATATCAAAAATCGTATCCTGGGCGCCGCGTAAAGAGGCAAATACGTCGATGTTCTCCATCAGATCAGGAATGGTGGTCAAAAAATCTCCCTTCGCCAGACGGGTACATTCCTTCACAACCTCAATATGCTTTTTGAACCATTTATTCTCCGGATCAAATTTTAAAGGCGGCACCTCGTCCCAGTCTTCCACACATTCCTCAAACCAGACCGTCCGCTCCGCAAACTTGATTTCCGATCCCAGATATCCGGCCACCGATCCCGGGCCGAAATCCGCGCTCATGTTGGGGAAGGATTCGCCCATCCACTCGATGTTTTCCGCCCAGTTTCTGAAATGCGCCACCATTTTCTCCGGATTGGTATACTTTTCCATAACGTCATTGTAGGCATATTTAGGATCCAGAGGGACCTTCTCATCCTTCTTCGCCATCACCATCATCACCGGCCGGCCGGTATTTTCATGATTCCACCAGCGGATCAGTTTTTCCTTCGTCTCATCCCAGTTTTTTTTGTATGTTGCGTTCATGCTTATCCTCCTTCTTATCTGATGTATGCTGATGCGAAAGCGTATGTTCGCTTCGCAAAGTTTCCGAAATCACTGCATCATGTGTGCAAGTACAATACTCGCCGCCGTGCCCGCCGCGCAGGCGATCAGTCCGCCGGCCAGCGTATAGCGGGTTTTCGTGATTTTGACCGCCCCGTAATAGACGCTCATGGTATAAATAATGGTTTCGCTGCAGCTTAAAATCAGCGACGCCGCGATCCCCGTCAGGGAATCCGGCCCGTAGGATTGAAATAAATCCAAGGCCAGTCCCGTAGCTGCCGAAGCGCTGAAGGGCCGGCATAATATCAAAGGCCACAGCTGGGCCGGCAGCACTTCCTGACGAATGCCTGCCAATGCCGCTGCCCGGGCAAATAAAGACGCGATCCAGTCCAGAAATCCGCTGGCCCGCAGCACATGGATACCCACGTACAGTCCCACCAGTGAAGGCAGCAGCGTTGCCGCCGTCTTCACGCCCTCTCTGGCGCCCCGCAGAAACACATCAAATACCGGCACCTTTTTACCGATCCCATACAATACAATATAAAACAAAAGCAGCGGCAAAATACAATTCGAAAGATAAATCAGCACCTTCAAACGAATCGCCGCCTTCTTCGCATCAGCAACAAAAATGCCACTGCCGCCAGCGTGGAAACAAACGTCGCTGCCAGCGCCGGCGCCGCAATCAGTCCCGGATTGACTGACCCGTACTGGCTTCTGTACGCGATCAGATTCACGGGAATCAGCTGCAGAGACGATACATTAATAATCAAAAAGGCACACATCTCGTCGGAAGCCACCTCAGGATTCGGATTATGCCGCTGCAATATACGCATCGCCTTCAGTCCCGCGGGAAGCGCCGCATTTCCAAGGCCAAAGAGATTGGCAATGAAATTGGCGCTGATGGCGTCGATGGCCTCCGGGTCTTCCCGGACTGTGGGAAAGAAAAAAAGAATGAGGGGCCGGAGTTTTTTTGCCGCCGCCTTTAGCAGGCCGCCCTCCTTCGCAATCTCTGTGAGACCGCTCCACAGCGCAAGCACCCCGGTCATGGTAATGCACAGGGTTACCGCTTCCTTTGCCGCATCTGTTACCACGGCAGTCAGGCCGCTTAAACCCCCGGTCAGCGCCGCAAATACCACACTCACCAGAATCATGCCTGCCCAGATCCAGTTTAACATCCGCCTTCCTTTCTCAGGATTGCTTCTAAAGAAGCGCCGCCTGATTTTACGGCATTTGTTATCATACTATGACGAAGCCTGGGATTTCATTCATGAATCAGGGCGGCATATACATCCCGTCTGGAAATCCCCCGATCCTTCGCCACCAGCTTCATGGCCTCCTTCCGGTCGATTCCCTGATCGGTATAAAATTTCATATGCGCTTCCAACGGCAGTGCAAGAAAGGCTTCCTGCTCCTGCGCGTCCATCTGTTTTCTGTCTCTGCCCTGTACGATCAGGACAAACTCGCCCTTCGGCTCCTGCTGCTGATAAAGGGTAAGCGCCGCCTGCAGCCCGGTATATGTAAACTCCTCATGTTTTTTCGTCAGTTCTCTGCATACAGCGATTTTCCGGTCTCCGAATGCGGCATACAGGAGTTCCAGCGTTTTGGCAAGCCGATGGGGCGCTTCATAAAATATCATGGTCCGGTCTTCTTCCGCCAGCCGTTCCAGCCGCTGCTGCTGTTCCTTTTTCTCCGTCGGCAGAAACCCTTCAAAACAAAATTCTCCTGCCGGCAGGCCGGAACAGACCAGCGCAGACAGTCCGGCGCTGGCTCCCGGCACAGGCGTCACCCGGACGCCCGCTTCGATGCAGGCTTTCACCAGTTCCTCTCCCGGATCGGAAATGCCCGGCATCCCCGCGTCTGTAATCAGGGCAATGTTTTTTCCCTCCTGCAGCAGGCGCAGCAGATACGGAATTTTGTCGTACCGGTTATAATGATGATAACTGGTCATCGGCGTATGAATATCAAAGGCCTGCAGCAGCTTTGCGGAATTGCGCGTATCCTCCGCGGCAATCAAATCCGCTTCCTGCAAAATACGTACCGCACGGTAGGTCATATCCTCCAGATTGCCGATGGGCGTTGCGCACAAATACAAAATGCCTGCCATCCGTCTGTCCTCACAGATCTTCCTGCAATTCGGCTTCTTCCGGATTTTCCTGCTCCGCCGCCCGGTCTCTGGATTTCTTTTTATGGGGACTGAATTTCAATTCCGCTGCTGCATATTCCCGCAGTTCCTTTTCATCATCCACATCCACCACTACCTTAACGCGCTGCCGCAGGACATTGACTGCCTGCACCTGCCCGGAAAGTCCCTCCGGCGTTTTCACAGTCGTGCCCACCAGCGGAAGCCTGCTGTTTAATTCCTCGTAGGTCTCCTGCTCGTTTTTCAGACAGCACATCAGCCGTCCGCACAGTCCGGAGATTTTGGTGGGATTCAAAGACAATCCCTGTTCCTTGGCCATCTTGATGGACACCGACGCAAAATCAGACAGATAGCTGCTGCAGCAAAGTTCCCGGCCGCAGATGCCCATGCCGCCGCAGATCTTCGTCTCATCCCGAACGCCGATCTGCCGCAGTTCAATCCGGGTCTTAAATACAGACGCCAGATCCTTGACCAGTTCTCTGAAGTCCACTCTGCCGTCCGCCGTAAAATTAAACAATACCTTGCTGCCGTCAAAGGCATACTCTGCGCTGACCAGCTTCATTTCCGGATTGTGCTTGTTGATTTTCTCCTGACAGATGCGCATGGCATCGGCCTCTTTTTCACGATTCTCCCGGACTTTTCTTTCATCTTCCTCCGTCGCAATCCGCACAATTTCTTTCAGCGGACTGACCACGTCTTCCTCTTTGACCATCAGCTCCGGCAGCACCACCGTTCCGTATTCAATGCCGTTTGCGGTTTCTACGATGACCCCCATATCCCGTTCCATTTTCAGATCTTTCGGGTCAAAATAATATACCTTTCCGGCTCTTTTAAATTTCACACCGACAACCTTTATCATAAATAACTCTCCTTTATTGTCAGAAGCAGCAGCTCCATGACCAGATCAAATTTGACATTCGCTTTCAGCCGCAGTCCGGCGTTGGTGACTGCGCTTAAAATCTGCTCCAGTCCCCGGTAAGACGACATCTGGGCCTGACTGCGTATATCGGAAATCGCATCCCGAAACAGGCAGTAATCCGGGTTTGCCGTCGCCTTGAACATCAGCACATCATGATACCAGACATACAGAAATTCCAGATATTTTTCTATTTTGTCCTTATACCCCGCAATTTCCTTAATCCGCGCAATCACATCAAACACGTCGGTGGAAGGAATCACCCTTGCCAGTGTAATCGCCGCGTCCCGCGTTGCATAAAACTCCTCCATATTCGCCATTTCAATGGCTTTTCCGATATTGCCCTGTGCGAATACGGCGCAGATATCAGCCTTATAATCCGATACCTGATATTCCTCGATCAAAAACTGCCGGATCACGTCCTTCGGCACCTCTCCGCAGCGCAGCCGCACCATCCGGGATAAAACCGTATCCAGAATGCCGCTTTCATTTTCCGTCAGCAGCAGAATCACCCCATAGGCCGGCGGTTCCTCCAGCGTCTTCAGCAATGCATTCTGCGCTTGGGGCGTCATCAGATGGGCATCTTCTATAATGAATACTTTATAGCTTCCGTAATACGGGCGCACCGACATGGGCACCACCAGCTGACTGCGGATTTCATCCACGGAAATGCTGCCCGGTTTTTCATGGGTAATATAGAGAATGTCCGGATGACAGCCTGCCAGCGCTTTTTTGCAGGAATCACAGACCATACAGGGCCTGTCCGTCTGATTTTCGCACAGCAGCGCCGCCGCAAAGGTATCCGCAATGGTTCTTTTACCGCTGCCGTCCGCGCCGCTGATCAGACAGGCATGGAATACATCCTGATGTTCCAGTGCTTCTGTCAGATATTTTTTTATATTTGCATGTCCTTTGATTTTGTCCCAACCGGTCATTTTGACTCCCTTATATCTCTGTGTTTTAATATTTCTTCTTTCACCGCGCGCAGACAGACCGAAAACTCCTGATTTTCAAACCTGCGCTCCAGATGCAGCGCATCCAGCTTGTCCTTTGCGAAATCCCGGCTGTCCGCAAGAAACCGCCGGCAGATTTCCTCGTAGGCAGGCGCCGCCTCCTGCCGCTGCCGTTTGACGGACCGGATCAGCCGCTCACCGTCCTCTACGTAAATGTACAGCGGAACCACCCGTGCCTGTCCATAATAATCCCGCACGCTGCAGTACGATTCCAGCGTCCCCATGGCCAGATAATCAAAGCGCGCGATATCCACCGCGCCGTCATCGGCCAGAAAATAATGCCATGGTCCGTAAACCGTCTCATACACCCGGTGCTCAATGATTTTGCCGTTCTGCGCAAACCAGCGGTACGCCGCTTCATCCGTAAAATGATAATTGGCGCCGTCCGTCTCTCCTTCCCGCATGGGACGGGTGGTATAAAGAATCAGCGGCTGCAGCTGCAGCTGTGGATCCGCAATCAGCTGCTGATACAGCGAATCCTTTCCGCAGGCGCTTTTCCCGAATAAGTAAAAAATCTTTCCCATGCCGCCATTCCAACTCCTTAGCTTACTTAATCAAATGAAACGAAGGATAATACCGGAAAAATGCCTTTGCAATAATCTTTTCCTCTTTGACGAAAGTATTGTCCCAGTATCTGGAATCCTTGGAAACGTTTCGGTTGTCTCCCAGCATAAAATACGAGCCCTCCGGCACCTCATAGGGGCCGAAACTGCCCTTTGGCTCCACCGTCAGATACGGTTCCGCCAGCGGCTCCGTGGAATCATTTATGTAAACTTTGCCCTCCACAATCTCCACCTTGTCTCCGGGCAGGCCGATCACCCGCTTAATAAACAGCTTGCTTTCATCGTCCGGATACTTGAAAATAACAATATCCCCCCGCTCCGGCCCCGAAAACCAATAGCTTGTACGCAATCCGATAATACGATCTCCCGTCATAATGGTCGTTTCCATGGATCCGGAAGGAATCAGCGCATTGGCAATCAGAAAATGATTGATCAGCAATGCAATTACAATCGCAAATACAATGATCCGTACCCATTCAAACAACCCCGAAAAAAACCCCTTTTTCCGCTTTGCAGGTGCAGGGTGTCTATCCTCGGTTTCCGGCGCCGATTCTTTCAGGAGCGGTCCTGAAACTGCCTCATCCGAATCCGGTTCCACCAGGGATCGGGTGTCGCTGGCTGTACGCGGTCTTTCCGCAAACGGCGTGTCTTCCAGTCCTTCAATTTCCTTTAACAGGCTTTCAATATCCCCGATATCTTCATCCAAATCAAAGTCCAGATCAAACTCTGCATCCTGTTTTTTCATTTCCTCTTTGTTTTCGTTTTCCATATATGCATCCCATTCTTATTCAGATGATAATAGTCTATACAAAACTTATTGCTTGTATTCTATAATAATTTGCTTCGGTTTTCAACCAAACAACACAAAAAATATAGCTGACCCGCCCCGGATCAGCCATAAATAATAAACTAAAAAAGGGATCTCACTGCAAGCGGCTCCCTCCTTAGTACAAATCGTGTAGCAGACGCATGAAAATCGAACTTCGTTCGATGGCGTCTGCGCAGGCACTAAGGAATCCTCCCGTAAACGGGTCCCTCCTTAGTACAAATCGTGTAGCAGACGCATAAAAATCGAACTTCGTTCGATGGCGTCTGCGCAGGCACTAAGGAATCCTCCCGTAAACGGGTCCCTCCTTAGTACAAATCGTGTAGCAGACGCATAAAAATCGAACTTCGTTCGATGGCGTCTGCGCAGGCACTAAGGAATCCTCCCGTAAACGGGTCCCTCCTTAGTACAAA